>JBKJJC010000096.1:0-8997 GCA_046598245.1 Rhodoferax sp. | reverse complement strand
GTCGATAAGTTCCTATTGCAGTTGGAAACCCAATTGGCTGAGAAAAAAGTGGACGTCACCTTCACCGACAAGCTGCGCAAGCACTTGGCCAAGAAGGGATTTGACCCTTTGATGGGTGCGCGACCCATGCAGCGCCTCATCCAAGACACGATTCGTCGTGCGCTGGCCGATGAGTTGCTTTTTGGTCGTTTGACCGAAGGTGGCCGCCTGACGGTGGACTTAGATGATACGGACGAAAGCAAGACTGAAGTCCTGTTGGATATTCAGCCCTTGCCTGAGAAAAAGGGTAAATCTAAACCAGAAGAAGCTACTGCAGACTAGACAGTGCAACTTGGTTTAGCCGATCAGTAAAAAGGGCCCACTTCACAAGAAGTGGGCCCTTTTTCCGTCAGTGGTGTGTCGCCTATTTGAAGCCCACGCGGTCTAGCATCTGTTGAACCTTGACCTGGTTCATACCAACCACACTGATGGGGATGGTTTCGCTTTTGAAACTGCCACCGGTCATGGCCTGCAGGGCGGGGTTGCTGATCTTGACGCCTTTTGCAACCGGCCACTCATTGTTGCCGTTGGCAAAATGGTCCTGTGCGGATTCACTGGCCAAATACTCGAGGAATTTGATGGCGTTGGCCGGATTCTTGGCGTTTTTGGCCACAGCACCACCTGCAATGTTGACATGCGTTCCCCATGTTGTTTGGTTGGGGAAGACGACGCCCACACGCTCTATGACCGCTTGATCTTCAGGCTTGCTGGAGCGCATCAGCCGGGCCAGGTAGTATGAGTTGCTGACCGCAATCCCACACTCTCCAGACGCAACTGCCTTGATTTGGTCCGTATCACCACCCTTGGGCGCACGTGCCATGTTGGCAACCATGCCTTTGAGCCATTGTTCGGAGGCCGCTTCGCCCAAGTGCTCCTTGACAGAGCCAAACAATGACAGGTTGTAAGGGTGTGAGCCGGAGCGAATGCACAATTTGCCGATGTTCTTGGGGTCGCCAAGTTCTTCGTAGGTGTCGACATCTTCCTTCTTCACCTTGACTTTGTCGTAAACGATGACGCGCGCGCGGGTCGAAAAACCAAACCAAGGCGTTTCACCATTGGCATTGGCCTTACCACGGTATTGGGCTGGAATGGCATCATCCAGCACTTTGGATTTGACGGGTTGGAACAATCCATCGATCTCGCCGCGCCAGAGTCGGCTGGCATCCACCAATAAAATGATATCGGCGGGGGATGCCGTGCCTTCAGCCTTCAGACGGGCCAAGATACCGGCGTCATCGGCGTCCACGCGGTTGAGTTTGATTCCCGTGGCCTTGGTGAAGTTCGCGTAGAGTGCTTCGTCTGTCGGGTAATGGCGAGCTGAATAGATGTTCAGAACCTGCTCTTGTGCCATGCTAGATGTCGAAACGATACTGAGTAAACAGGCTAGTGCAATGTGGGTTTTCATGTTTGAAGTCTTGGTGTCGATTGAATGGCTGGTCATCCTTAATCATAGTACAAACGCGAATCATTCGCAATAATTTCCCATTCTGAAGTCTAAATTTTGTCGTTCATGAAGTATTTCTTTTCAATCCTCGCCACTTGTGCGCTGCTTGGTTGCGCCTCTGCTCCCAAGGAGTTGCCGGTCCCAGAGACTCCGGTCATTGCGCCAACGATTCCGGTAGCTGTAGTGCCCAAAATCCCACCGCGCATAGGCTTGGCTTTGGGTGGCGGTGCGGCCCGTGGGTTTGCCCATGTTGGGGTCATTCAGGTCCTGGAAGAGGCCGGTATTCGACCATCGATGGTGACCGGAACATCCGCCGGTAGCTTGGTGGCGGCTTTTTACGCCAGTGGTAAAACGGGTAAGCAGTTGCAGATCGTGGCCGAAACCATGGAAGAGGCGACGTTCGCAGACTGGACGCTTCCACTGTTTAACCGGGGCATGTTGCGCGGCGACGCGCTGGCGCGTTATGTCAATGGCCAGACCGGCTCACGCTTGATCGAGGACATGGCCCTGCCACTGGGGATCGTTGCCACCGACCTCAATAGCGGCCAAAGCATGTTGTTTCAGCGCGGTGATATTGGCACTGCCGTGCGGGCGTCCAGTGCAGTGCCTGCGGTTTTTCAGCCTGTGCGGATATCGGGACGTGAATATGTGGATGGGGGTTTGGTTTCGCCTGTGCCCGTGCGCGCTGCGCGCCAAATGGGTGCCGAACTGGTCATTGCGGTAGACATTTCCAGTGCACCAGAGGGCAACCTGTCCGGAGGAACCTTGGACATCTTGCTGCAGACTTTTTCCATCATGGGCAAGAGCATCAACTACTTTGAGCTGAAGGAAGCGGATGTCGTAGTCAAACCCGCCTTGTCAGGGGTTGCCAGCTCGGATTTTGGTTCGCGGAAAAAGTCCATTGAGGCGGGGCGAAAGGCCATGCTGCAACTCCTGCCGCAGCTGCGAGCCGCGATTGCGGCCAAGACGCGTTGATACAACGGCCAAAAAAAAGGCCCCGTTTTGCAACGAGGCCCTGAAGGGATCCCTGAACCTGATGGTTTCGAAAGGACCCGAGGAGACAACTGGTAGAAACTAAACAGCTTCTGTGTTGAATGAATTATCTCAGGGTTTTCCCTCTGTAGCTAGAGAAGGCGCTCCAAAGTAGTGATGGTTGCACCTTCATCTGCTATTAACGTTTCTTGGCAGTAGCTCGCTTTGTAGCGTTGGTCGCAGTAGCGGCCACAGCATTGAAATTGGCTTCAGCCATTTCAGTGGCTTGCTTGACAGCCTTTTGTACGGATTCCAGCGCGTTGTTGGCAGCAGCAACCGAGCTCTTCATGATGGCGACGGCGGACTCTGAGCCTGCTGGTGCATTCTTGGCGGCGCTGTCAACCAGGCCCATGAATTTCTGCTGTGCTTCGGCAGCCTGGCCTTCGAAGTTCTTGCCGAACTCGGCGGTCGTGCCGGTGGCGATGTCATACAGGTGGCGGCTGTAAGCAACGGTCTTTTCAGCCAACGGCTGGAACAGGCCAGATTGCAGGGCCAACAGTTCTTGTGCGTCTTTCACGCTCAGCAGGGACTGGGTGTGGGTGTTGGCTTCGGCCATGGCTGCCTTGGAGGCGGTCATGTTCAGTTCAACGATTTTCTCAACGCCTTCGAAAGCCTTACTGGTCAGGCCAAACAGGGTTTCCATGTTGGATTTGTGGGAAGTCATCAGTTGTTCAACAGTCATCATGTCAATTGCTCCTAGAGTTGCGGTAAAAATTTACTAACTGCTCCGAAACTGCCCTGATGGCTTGTTAATGTTGCAGTGCAGCATGGGTTGAATTATAGAGATGCTGTTGAGCAGCGCAAGTCTTTTTTGCTGCATCGCAACAATTTTGAACAATTTCTCTATATGCTGTGTTTGTCATAGCAGGGTCACACAAGTGTCAGCGAGGATGGATCGCTGTGCAAGCTACCAGATTTGGCAGGTAGCCGACTGGCAGAATCAAGCCATGCCGAATACCAATCCTCCCAAACCAACCCCCGAACCGCGCAGCGCCTACAAGGTGCTGCGCCCTATTACCACCCGTTGGATGGACAACGATGCCTATGGCCACGTCAACAATGTCGTTTATTACAGCTGGTTTGACACGGCGGTCAATGCCCACTTGATTGAGCACGGTGCACTGGACATCCACACCGGTGAAACCATCGGCCTGGTGATTGAAACGCACTGCAATTACTTTGCGTCGCTGGCGTTCCCACAGACGGTGCAGGTGGGCATTCGGGTGGCGCACCTGGGTACGTCCAGCGTGCGGTATGAGGTGGGTATTTTTGGCGAGGCGGATACCACCGCCGCCAAGGGCCACTTTGTGCACGTCTATGTGGACAAAGCGACCCGCAGACCCGTACCCCTGCCACCCCGGCTTAAATCAGTTTTAGAGGCCTTGCAATGACTTCACCATCCGATGCTGTAGATGCAGCTATTACCTCGCGCATGTCGGTGCGCGCCTTTACCAACCAGCCGGTGGACCGCGTTGCCATCGAGCACCTGCTGCAGGTTGCCAGCCGCGCGCCCTCGGGTACTAACTGCCAGCCCTGGCGCGTATATGTGCTCCAAGGTGCCAGCCAAGCACGATTGGTGGATAAGGTCTGCGCGACACACGATGCGATCCGCGCCAACCCCGCATTGGCGGCCGAGTACGTCGAAGAATACGACTACTACCCGCAGAAATGGGTCAGCCCCTATATTGACCGCCGCCGCGAAAACGGCTGGGGCCTCTATGGTTTGTTGGGCATAGGCAAGACTGACAGAGACAAGATGCATGCCCAGCACCAGCGCAACTTCCGCTTCTTTGACGCACCGGTGGGTCTGATGTTTACCGTGGACCGTGTCCTGGGCCGCGGCTCGCTAGTGGACTACGGTGCCTTTATGCAAAACATCATGGTCGCAGCGCGCGGCCACGGCTTGCACACCTGCCCACAGGCGGCATGGAACGGTTTTGCAAAGATCATACTGCCGCACATTGGCGCGGGGCCGGACGAAATGTTGGTCTGCGGCATGTCGCTCGGTTATGCGGATGAATCGGCGCTGGTCAATACCTTCCACACACCGCGAGTGCCCGCCAAAGACTTCACAACCTGGGTGGAGTAACACAGTAGGGCCAACACCATGACAACTACCGCCGCCAACCCGCCATTCCGCCCCCGTGTACTGATTACGCGCGCCATCTTCCCCGAGGTGATTGAACGGCTGTCTGAGCACTTCGATGTGGAGTCGAACCAGCCTGACACCAATTGGACCCCTGCCGAGCTGGCCCAGCGCTTGCAAGGTAAGGCGGGTGTCTTCACCATGGGCTCAGAAGCCATCAACGCGGCTTTATTGGCCCAGTGCCCCGGGCTAAAAATCTGCGCCAACATGGCGGTCGGTTACAACAACTTCGACCTCGATGCAATGAGCGCCGCCGGCGTGCTGGGCAGCAATGCGCCCGACGTGTTGACCGAGACCACCGCCGACTTCGGCTTTGCGCTGATGATGGCCACCGCGCGCCGCGTGTCGGAAAGCGAGCACTTCTTGCGAACCGGCAAGTGGACGCACTGGCGCTACGACATGTTTGCCGGTGCTGAGGTCCACGGCTCTACGCTGGGCATCATCGGCATGGGCCGCATAGGCCAGGGCATTGCGCGCCGGGGCGCTTTGGGCTTTGGCATGCAGGTCGTGTACCACAACCGCAGCCGCCTCGATGCAGCCACCGAGGCGGCATGCAAGGCCCGCTACCTTAGCAAACAAGAGCTGCTGCAAACGGCGGACCACGTGGTCTTGGTCGTGCCGTATTCCGTAGCCTCGCACCACACCATCGGCGCGGCCGAACTCGCATTGATGAAGCCCACCGCCACGTTGACCAACATCGCGCGCGGGGGCATTGTGGACGACGCCGCGCTGGCCACCGCGCTGCGCGAGGGGCGCATCGCCGCAGCAGGGTTGGACGTGTTTGAGGGCGAGCCCAAGGTTCACCCAGACCTGCTGAACGTACCCAACGTGGTGCTGACGCCCCATATCGCCAGCGCCACCATCGGCACACGCCGCGCGATGGCCATGCTGGCAGTGGACAATCTGATCGGCTATCTGGTGCATGGCAAGGCGGTTACGCCGTTGAATGCCGATCGGTTAGTACACCGAGCAGCAGCCTAGGTTTAATGGATGTGCATCGATTTGCTATATTTTATATAGCTAACTAGCTATATTTCACGGGGGCTAGAGGCCTATTTTGCATAATTCTTTGGTTCAAAAGGCGGTTTCAAGGTGAATGAAGGATTGGTTTGGGCGCTGCTAGCGCTGGCGCTGGTAACGCTACTGGTAGCTGGCTGGACGGCACTCGCGCTAGGTCGCCTGCGTGCGGGTGGAGCGCAGGCTGCGCAAGACGCGCTACTGCAGCGAAAGGAAATGCAAGACCATCGCATGTTGCTGCAGTCCGGCAACGAGCGCCTGGAGCGCGAACTGCGCCGTGAGATTGCAGAATCGTCCCAAGGCGCGCGCCGGGAGCTGACGCAAAACCTGGCCACTTTCCAACAAACCTTGACGCAGCAAAGCGCAGAGGCGACCCGCACGCAAAACACCCAGATCGACGCTTTCGGCCAACAGCTCTCGCTGCTGCAAAAAACCCTGGCCGACACCCTGCACACACAACTCTCTGGCATGGGCGAATCCACCGCCCGCCGCCTGGCCGAGCTGAGCGACACCAACGCCCGCAGCATGACGGCCGTACGCGATGCCATGAACCAGCAACTGGCCCAGCTGCAAACCACCAACTCCGCCAAGTTGGACGAAATGCGCGCCACGGTGGACGAAAAATTGCAGACCACGCTGCAAGCCCGCCTGGGAGAAAGCTTCAAGCAGGTCGCCGACCGGCTGGAGCAGGTACACAAGGGGCTGGGTGAGATGCAGACGCTGGCCCAGGGCGTGGGCGACCTCAAGCACTTGCTTACCAACGTGAAAACCCGTGGCATCTTTGGCGAGGCGCAACTGGCCGGATTGCTGGAGCAAGTATTTGTGCCCGACCAGTACGCGGTGCAGATTGCCACCCGGCCCGGCAGCAAGAACGTGGTCGACTTTGCCATCAAGCTGCCCGGCAAGTCTGACACCGGTGCGCCGCTGTGGCTGCCGATCGACGCCAAGTTCCCCAACGAAGACTACGAGCGTCTGCTGGATGCACAGGGCAGGGCAGATGTGCTCGGCGCAGAGGCCGCAGGCAAGGCGCTGGAACTGCGCATCCGGCTAGAGGCCAAGTCCATGGTCGAAAAGTACGTGGAGCCACCACACACCACCGACTTTGCGATTCTGTTCCTGCCCACCGAAGGCCTGTACGCCGAGGTGCTGCGCCGCCCCGGCCTGATGGAAAGCCTGCAGCGCGACCACCGCGTCACACTGGCTGGGCCGACCACGCTGCTGGCCATGCTCAGCTCGCTGCAAATGGGTTTCAGAACGCTGGCGCTGGAGAAGCGATCCAGCGAAGTCTGGCAGGTGTTGGGGGCCGTGAAGACCGAGTTCGAAAAATTTGGCGGCGTGCTGGCCAAGGTCAAGTCGCAAACGCAAACCGTGCTCAACACGCTGGACAACGCCGAAACCCGCAGCCGCGCGATGAGCCGGGTGTTGAAGAAGGTGGACGCCTTGCCCGACACCCAGGCCCAGGCGCTGATACCGTTGGACAAAGACTTTGACCGCCCAGATGGCCAAACCGACGTCAGTAGCGATTCCGACAACGACACCGACTCTGCTGCATGAGCCTGGCGCCCCAGCCTGAGGTGTCCCGTGCTTGGGCTTTGGCCCGGCTGATACTCGGGCAGATTTTTTTACACAGCAGCATGGCCGGTATGCGTTTGGCAGCGCCGCTGCTGGCGCTGCGTGAGGGCTACAGTGCCCTTGCTGTGGGCGTGCTGCTGGCACTTTTCTCGGTGACCCAGGTGTTTCTGGCGATCCCGGCCGGGCGGTATGCAGACCGCCATGGCTTGCTTAAACCCATGGGCGTGGGTGTGTTCGCCGCCATGCTGGGCGCGGGGCTGGCTTTCGCCGTGCCCCGTTTTGAGACGTTGTGCGCCAGTGCCTTGCTAATGGGGGGCGCCACCGGCGTGGCAATTGTGGCGCTGCAGCGACATGTAGGGCGCGCCGCCCAAGACGCCACCGAACTCAAACAGGTGTTTAGCTGGTTGGCCATTGGCCCCGCCATTTCGAACTTTCTGGGGCCCGTGGCCGCTGGTTTGTTGATCGACCATGCGGGTATTTGGGTCGGTGGCACGGCGGGCGATACCAATGGTTTTCGCGCCGCCTTCTTGGTCATGGCGCTGATGCCCTTGCTGACCTGGTTCTGGGTTCGCCACACGCAGGAGCTGCCACCCGTGCAGCCTTCCGCAGGGTCTACCCAAGCCAAGGTCTGGGATTTGCTGCGCGAGCCCCAAATGCGCCGCCTGCTGCTGGTGAACTGGTTGTTGTCATCCTGTTGGGATGTGCACACCTTTGTGGTGCCCATGCTGGGCCACGAGCGCGGATTCAGTGCATCGGTCATCGGCACGATTCTGGGCTGCATGGCTGTTTCTGGCGCGGTGGTGCGGGTGATCCTGCCACTGGTGGCAGCACACTTGCGTGAATGGGCCGTCATTACCGGCGCCATGGTGGCCACTGCACTGCTGTTTGCCATCTACCCGCTGATGGTCTCGCCATGGACCATGGGCATCTGCTCGGTGCTGCTGGGGCTGTCGTTGGGCTCGGTGCAACCCATGATCATGAGCATCCTGCACCAGATCACGCCCCATGCGTTGCACGGTCAGGCCATCGGCCTGCGGCTGATGGCGCTGAATGCGTCCAGCGTGTTGATGCCCATGCTGTTTGGCACCGTCGGATTGGTGGTGGGGGTGTCGGTCGTGTTCTGGACCGTGGGTGGCATGGTAGGGGCGGGGGCACACCTGGCATGGCGATTGCGGCCTCAGACACCACACGACGAAGCTCAGGTCTTGTAAAACGCCTCAATCACATCCCAGGTCTGCTGCGGGTCGTCGCAGTACTGGAACAGGTTCAGGTCTTCGGGCGAGATGGCGCCTTCTTCCACCAGCACATCCAGGTTCAACAGGCGTTTCCAGTATTCAGTGCCAAACAGAATGATGGGGATGGGGTTGGCTTTGCGGGTCTGCACCAGTGTGATCACTTCAAACAGTTCGTCCAATGTGCCAAAGCCACCGGGGAACGCGATCATGGCCTTGGCGCGCATCATGAAATGCATTTTGCGCAGCGCAAAGTAGTGGAACTTGAAGCTCAACGAGGGTGTGAGGTAGGGATTGCCAGACTGCTCGTGGGGCAGCGCAATGTTCAGGCCCACAGTGAGTGCGCCCGCTTCGGATGCTCCGCGGTTGGCGGCTTCCATGATGCCGGGGCCGCCGCCGGTGCACACATACATGCGCTCGCGTTCTGGCATGGCCGCGCACTGGGTTGCGACGATGCGGCCAAACGCGCGCGCCTGCTCGTAGTAGTGGGCGTTGCGCAGGTGGCGTTGGGCCAC
>JBKJJC010000274.1:0-25457 GCA_046598245.1 Rhodoferax sp. | reverse complement strand
TTTACTCAACAATTTTGTGCTTAGCCTTGAGCTTTTGCACCGTGTCCTTTTCTTTTAGCAAAAAATCGTCCATCTGCTTAACCACTTCTGGGTGGCTGATGGACGCTAATGAGAAGTCGTTGGTACTCTTGGGCAATGTGTCGTCCAACACCAAGACACCAGGTTTCTTCATGCCTTCAGCCATGATTTGATTGGCCGCCAGCACCCCCATGTACACCCCATCGACCCGCCCGGCTTCCGCCATACTGATAGCGGCCTCTACCGCATTGACTTCAGTCACTGCGATCTTTTTGGATTTGATCTGGTCCAGATATGGAAAAGGCGTGAACCCCCGCAGTGTGGCAATCTTGGCTACCGACGTTTGTTTGCCTTTCTTTGCTGGCAACACCAGCAGCCCCTCTG
The DNA here is from genome assembly GCA_046598245.1 of Rhodoferax sp. Lineage (GTDB taxonomy): Bacteria > Pseudomonadota > Gammaproteobacteria > Burkholderiales > Burkholderiaceae_C > Allorhodoferax. Next base: position 25,055 of record JBKJJC010000274.1, on the reverse strand, counting down.
TAACCGCTACCAAGCCCTTGCTGTAGGTAATGGCGATGCCCTTCTTGGCATCTGCTGCCCAATACGCGTTATCCGGGAACTTGAAATCCACTGATTTCTGGACTGCAAATTCATCGAACAGCCGTGAGACTGGCAACGGTTTGTAGGTAAACGTGTGGCCGTACTTGGCGGCAAACGCATCCAATAATTCGCGGGCGTAGCCGCTGTACACACCGCCATCTCCCTTTGAAATGGGCAAGTAGTCATGCCCTTCCACGCCCACAGAAAAATTACCGGCCCACGCTGATGACACGCTCAGAGCGGCCAGCATCGATACCTGCATCAGTTTACGTTTTGTGTTCATTGCATACTCCTTGTCGAAGAAAAAAATATGGAAGGGCCTTGGTTATCGCAATGCCAACGCGCTCGATGACTGGCTCAGTGTGAAGACACTGACCGCCGTAGCCAAACTGGCCGCCTGGGATTGCATGGACGCAGCGGCGGCCGCAGCTTGCTCCACCAGGGCGGCATTCTGTTGGGTGTTGTTGTCCATTTGGCGCACGGCTTCATTGATCTGGCTGATGCCCAATGTCTGCTCGTCGCTGGCGGACTGAATCTCAGCCATGATGCTGGTCACTTTGCTGACACTGTCCACAATTTCGGTCATAGTCGCACCGGCCTCGTCCACCAATTTGGTACCAATGCCTACGTTGCTCACCGACTCGTCGATGAGGCTCTTGATTTCTTTGGCCGCCGCCGCCGAACGACCGGCCAGACTGCGCACCTCACTGGCTACCACCGCAAAGCCACGGCCCTGTTCCCCAGCGCGCGCCGCTTCCACTGCCGCGTTCAAGGCCAGGATATTGGTTTGAAAGGCAATGCCGTCAATCACGCTGATGATGTCAACAATCTTGCGCGAAGATTGGTTGATGGAACCCATTGTTGTAACCACCTGCGCAACAACGGCGCCGCCCTTGGACGCTACTTGCGCGGCGGTTTGCACCATGCGGTTGGCCATTTGCGCGTTTTCGGCGTTCTGCTTGACGGTGCCCGTCATCTCCTCCATCGAGGCCGCCGTTTCTTCGAGCGAACTGGCTTGCGATTCAGTGCGCGAAGACAAATCCATATTGCCACTGGCAATCTCGTCCGACGCATGCGAAATGGTGGTGATACCGCTGCTCACCTGTTCAATGATTTTTTCCAGGCGCTCGACAAAGGTATTGAACCCATCGGTGACGACATTGAACTCGTCAGACTGGCCGCGCTTAAGGCGTTTGGTCAGGTCAGCGTCGCCCACCGCAATGTCACTCAGCGCTTCACCAATTTCTGCCAAGGGCGCCAACACCACAGAGCTCAGCACACGCGACAGCACCACCACGATGATGATGTCGAGCACCAAAATCTGCAACACCGCCCAGATCAGTTCCGAGCGCAGCGCCTGGTTTATTTCGTCGTAAGACACAAACACGGTGGCCTTGCCCACAGCGTTGGGCTTGCCGCCATCCACATAGACCAGATCAATACTTTTTGTAGAGTCTGCGGTTGGCATCTTGGTTACCTGCACGATCTTGCCATCGGCGTCCCGTGCACTGCCACCCAACATTTTTTCCCCGTTGGTGATGGTGATGCCAACAATGAAAGTGGCGGACATTTCAGACGCCAGGTTCTGCTCAATCTGCGCTTTGTCAAAGTTCCACAAGGAATTGGGAAGGGCCGCGCCCAGCCGGCTCAGTGTGGCTTCCACTTGGCGGTCCGCCGAGGTCTCCAGCGCCTTCTTAGTCTTGACGTAGTTCACGGCGCCAAATGCCAACAGCAAAATGGAAATGATCAAGACGAACAACACATTGAGACGAAATTTGATGCTGGTCGTTTTCATTTTGTGCATTGCTTCCACAGTGACTGATCGGAGTGGGCACCGTTCAAGGTAACCCCAAACAAGGATCCGTTACATACACATGGGCTTGGTAGAGGGGAAACCCTTGCCCACCAAACCCATTTCAAAACACGGTGACTGTTTACTTGAACGCGCTCATTTTTGCCTTGTAGTCGGCGGACTCGCGAACGTCAGCCAAGGTCTTCCACAAGTCCTTGGAAAAGTCGCCGTACTTGGCGACAAACTGCTTGGATAACATCAGAAAAAAGGGCTTGTCTACCAGCGGCGGGGAAAGCTTCTCAATCTTTGCAGAAAACTCTGGCGTCGTACTCAAGGAGTTGTCGCCCTCCAGGGTTTGCAGCGCAACCGCTTCGACCCGCCCAGCCAGCAATTTTTTCAAATTGTCGTCCGCAGTCTTGGTGCCCTCGTCCACCTTGACACCCAGTTGCTTCAGTTGATCGACGATGGAATAGCCGGGCTGCGCACCAATGGCTCCGGTGGTGGTGAGCTTCTTGCCGTCCCACTGTGTCGCGTTGCCTTTCAGGCGGAACAGGCTATAGCCGTCGAGCATCATGGCGCGGGCGGCGTCTGGCTTGTCACCGACCATGGGATAGACCCCGATCTCCAAGCGCTCCGTCTTGAAACTTGCGGCAAAAATTCCATCCACTTTGCCCTCGCGCATGTCTTCCTGGCAACGCTTCCAGGGCAAGGGCAAGGTCTCAATCTTGACGCCCAGTTTTTGTTCGACAGCCTTCAAATGCGCAATGTTCAGACCCGGTCGGTCCTTAAGCACCCAAGGATAAACATCCACATCTTCATGGCAAAACTTGAGTGAGGCTGGTTTATCTGAAGCAACTGCGCCAGCGCAGAGCCCTACAACAGCAAGTCCGGCAAACAAGGCGTGGTGAAGGGTCATGATGTTCTTTCAAGAAAAGGAACATACCAACGGAATTTGGTTACTAACAGGCCGATAGTACGCCGCAATAGACGCCATGGCAAACCAAAAAATAGGATCTTTCGCAATGGCGCCGAGGCGAACAAACAGTGCCGTTGTGCGCACGATGTCGCATGGTCGACCCTTTCCGCATCACAGCACTACAGGCCGGCAATCTGAATGCCGAATGCAAACGGGATACTTTTGATTCTTTACTTGAAAGACTTACTAGCGTTGACGTATTCAGCAGACTCCCGGACTTTGCCAATCGCGTCCCACACCTCCTGCACGTAGGCTGCATTCTTGGCCGTAAACTGCTTGGAAAATATCAGGAAATACGGTTTCTCGACCAGGAAGGGTTTGATTCTTTCAATCTTTCCCTTGAACTCCGGGCTATTCTCGATGCTGGTGTCTCCCTCTTCGGTTTGCAGCGCCAGCGCCACGAAGCGACCGGCCACCAGCTTCTTCAGGTTGTCGTCGGCTGAGCGGGTTCCATCATCCACCTTAACCCCCAAACTCTTGAGCTGGTCAACCACCGAGAAGCCCGATTGCGCGCCGACACTGCCATCTACCTTGAGGGTTTTTCCGTCCCACTCGACGGCAGAACCTTTGACGCGGTACAGACTGTAGGAGTCTGTTAGCAACCGTTTGCTCGCGTCGGGTTTGTCACCGGCCATGGGGTAGTTCCCCAACTCAGCGGCGCGCGCTGCGCTGTAGCTGATCTTGAAGGCCGCGTCGACCGTTCCGTTCTTTACCTCCTCCATGCAGCGCTTCCAGGGCAGTGGTTTCACCTCGATCTTGCCGCCCACCTGCTTTTCCACCATGCCCATCATTTGGATGGTCAAACCAGGGCGATCTTTCAGAACCCAGGGAAATGAGTCCTCGTTTTCGGTACATGCTTTCACCACGGGCTTGTCAGCAGCAAGTGACAGGGCAGGCATAACAAGCAAGGCCAAAACGGTGAAGGCAGCGCGCATGGTCGGGACTCCTGTGGATGTAATTGGTCTTTGAATCATAGGCACAAGCCGTTACGTGCACAAGAGCGCGAGGGCCTTGTAGACGGGGACCAAATTTGGTGGGATAGTTGGCGTCGCGCGGTTGAATTCCCAATCATTTATTGCGAGGTAACCCATGAAAAACTTGTTTGCATTCCTGCTGTTTTTATTCATTAACAGCGCATTGGCGCAGCAGGTCATAAAAGTGGGGGCCAACGAGGGCACCAGCCGATACCAGCCGGTGATTGTGGCAATTTACAAAGAGATTGGGCTGGTCGCTGAATTCGTGGCTTTACCTTCTGAGCGCTCCCTCAAAAGTGTGGAAAGTGGTGAAATTGATGCCGACCTTGGCCGGGTGGTTGGTAGTTCGGCGGGTTACCAAAATATGCTGGAAACCAAGGAATCATTGATAGAGCTGCAGCTACTGGCCGTGGTCAGCAAAGACTTCAAGGGTGGGGAACTGAGTCCTGCCAGTATGAAAGCGCTCAAGGTCGGGTTTGCCCGTGGGACCAAGATTGCCGAAGGCTTTGCCAAGGCCGCGGGGATCGAGCCCGCAATTGCTAATACACCGCAGCAGGTTCTTCAGATGTTGGTCGCCAAACGGATTGATGTTGCGCTGTTTCCGTCGTCGGTCCCCGTCACCACATTCCCAGAATTCGGCACGACGCTAATGGTCCAAAGCAAGCCGTTGTATGTTGCCAAATCGGTGCACATATTCAACACAAAATGGGCGAGCTACGCACCCAAGTTTGATGCCACCGTAAAGGCCATGAAAGCCGATGGGCGCTGGGCGAAGCTGACTGCAGCGCTCTAGGCGCAGACTAGCTAACATGAGCAGATGAAATGCAAAACTTTGACACTTCTCCGCGGGGCCATTGCCGTGCCGTGGCTTGCCGCCCTGCTGGCTCCTTGTGCCTGGGGTCAAGGCTCTGCGACCCTGCATAAGGTCGAGCAAACCGGCATCATCACCTTGGGCTACAGGGTGGGCTCAGTGCCTTTTTCCTATCTGGACGAAAAACTCAACCCCATTGGCTACTCGATGGACCTTTGTTACCGGATTGTGGATGCCGTAAAAGTGCGGCTAAAAATGCGCAATCTGGGGGTCAAGCTGGTACCGGTGACATCGGCAACACGCATCCCGCTGGTGGTCAATGGAACGGTGGACCTGGAGTGTGGCGTAACCACCAATACGCTGGAGCGCCAGAAGAGCCAAGCGTTTTCCATCACCACCTTTATCGCAGCCAGCCGCCTGCTGTCCAAAAAATCAGCGGATATTCAGACCTTAGGCGATTTGCAGGGCAAACCCGTGGTGTCCACCGTGGGAACCACCAGCATCCGTTACCTGCATGAGGCTAATGTCGTTCAGAAACTAGACATGAAAATTCTGGCGGGGCTGGACGATGCTGATGCGTTTCAATTGGTGCAGACAGACCGTGCAGTCGCGTATGTAATGGACGATGTGTTGCTACGCAGCCTTTTGGCCAGTACAAAAAATTCAGCGGATTTCAGCATTTCCTCAGAGAGTCTGTCCATAGAACCCTATGGCATTCCCATGACCAAGGATGACGCAGTTTTCAAGCAATTGGTTGACGACGCGCTGATAGGCATCTATCGCAGTGGTGAGATTCATGCCATCTATAACAAGTGGTTTCAGTCGCCCATCCCTCCCAAAGGTATCAACCTTCAGCTTCCGATGAGTACTGCTTTGAAGCGGGTGATTGCCGCGCCCACCGACATTGCTGACCCTAAGCACTACGAGTAAACTAGGCTGCGCCTTTGCGGTGGCAAAAGATGGACTATCGATAGCTGTCAATGACCAGCGCATGCCGGTGAAGTTTGTCGTACAGCGTTTTTTTAGCAATGCCCAGAGCCTGCGCTACGGCAACGGGGCGGCCTTTATGCTCTTTAAGCGCCTGTTCGATCAGCACCTTTTCTACCAGGTCCATTTGTTGCACCAAGCTGGAAGACACAAGATCGCCGCACGCCGATCCATCAAATTCCCCGGCCTGGGGCAGCTCCAGCACATAGCGGTCGGCAACATTGCGAACTTCACGGACATTGCCGGGCCAATCATGGGCCATCAGATCCTGCATGCGCAGACCGGCTATTTTGGGAACCTCACAGCCGTAACGCTGGGCAGCTTGGGCAACAAAGAGTTCAAACAGCAGCGGCACATCTTCCTTGCGCTCGCGTAGGGGCGGCAATTGCAGCACGGCTACATTGAGCCGGTAGTAAAGGTCGCTGCGAAATTTCTGTTCGCCACTGAGTGCCAGCAAATCGCTTTTAGTAGCCGCCACGACACGAATATCCACTTTGACTTCTTCGTTGGAGCCCAACCGCTCAACCTTGCGCTCCTGCAAAACCCGCAAAAGCTTCACTTGAAACAGCAGCGGCATGCTCTCGATTTCATCGAGCAACAAGGTTCCTCCATTGGCGTATTCGATTTTTCCAATGCGCCGCTTGCTGGCCGTTGTGAAGGCACCAGCCTCGTGACCAAACAACTCACTCTCAAACAAAGTCTCGGGCAGCCCGCCGCAGTTGAGCGCTACAAAATGGCGATCCCTGCGTTTGCTATGGTCGTGCAGACAGCGCGCGACCAGCTCCTTGCCGGTTCCGGTTTCACCCACAATCATCACATCAGCTGATGTGCCGGCCAGCCTCAGCACCTGCTCCCGAACCCGGACCATGGACGCAGAGTTGCCCAATAAGGCGACTTCGATCCCGATTTTTTGCTGCAATTGGGCACGCAAGTCATCCACCGCCAAGCGCAGCACGCGTTTCTCCAGTGCACGCTGGGCGGTCTCTATGAAACGTTCGGGAGAAAAAGGCTTCTCAATAAAGTCGTAGGCACCCGCGCGCATGGCCTGCACGGCCAATGACACATCGCCATGTGCGGTGATCAGAATGACAGGAATTGTCGGGTTGACCGTGGCCATGTGCTCCAGCAGTTGCATGCCATCCATGCCGGGGAGTTGGATGTCGCTGATGACGATACCCTGCAGGCCCGACCACAGGTGCGGCAGTGCGGCTTCGGCCGATCCGCAGGCCACCACTTCTATGCCTGCGAGCTCAAGCGTTTGGGTCAGGCTGCGCCGTACCGTGGCGTCATCCTCTACAAAGATGACTTTGAATCCTTCAAACATGGTGTTCCCCCTGAGCCAGCTCCAAATCAAATTCAAACGCCAGCCCTTGCTGACCCTTGTGGACCCGCAAGGTGCCGCCGAACTCCCGCACGATGTGGGATGAAATCACCAAGCCCAAGCCGAGCCCTTCGCCGCTGGCCTTGGTGGTGAAAAAGGGCTCGAACAGGCGTGCCATCAAATCATCCGGCAATCCCGCTCCAGTGTCTTCTACCCGCACACCAACACGAAGCCCATCATCGGGTACGGAGCTAATGGTGAGCACCTTCACGGCCTGGCCCTGCATGGCATCCAGCGCGTTGGTGGCCAAATTTACCAGCACCTGCTCCAGGCGATTCAGGTCAGCACAGACGAGCAGTTGCGCGGATAGATTCACCTCCACGTGCACCTGCTCGGCATGAAACCTGTGCTCCAGCAGGCGCTGCATGTACAGCACCGCGCTCAGCAGCGAAACCGGCTGGTGCACACCATTGGACTTGCGGGCAAATGATTTCAACTGCGCCGTGATGCCACCCATGCGCTCAGTGACCTCGCTGATAGCTTTGAGGTTTTCGTGCGCATCGGCCATGCGGCCTGCAGTCAGCAGCATGGCCGTGTTTTTGGCCAATGCGCGCAGTGCTGTCAGGGGCTGGTTGATTTCGTGGGAAATACCGGCCGACATTTGGCCCAAGGCGGCCATTTTTCCAGCCTGCACCAGTTCGTCCTGCGCCAACTGCTTCTCCTGCATCTCGTTTACAAGTTCGGCATTGGCCAGACGCAACTCTCCGGTACGTTGTGCAACCCGACTTTCCAACTGGCCATTCGCCTCTTGGAGTGCGTTGCGCGCCAAAGAAATTTGGCGCAGCGCACGTCGACGCTGCCAAAGATACAGCGCCAACAAACCCAAGAACGCAACGAAGGCGCCACCACCCCATGCGGCGTAGCGGGCGTTGCGCCATACGCCATGCGGATCGGACAAGATCATGACCTGCCAACCCAACAATGGAATACTCCGATCCTGCGCAACATGCAGGCCCACGGTGCCATCCGGTTCCGTTATGCGAACCTGGCGGGCCCCTCTAACCCCCGTCTTCTCCACCACCATGTTCAGCGGCCGGATGGCCTGTCGGGGATATTTTTCTGAATAGCGCAACATCACCGCCGGTTCAAGACCGTCGACGCCGACGGACTTGTATTTCCATTGCCGCACCGACGACATGACAACAACGCCCTCCTCGTCCAAGACCAACAGTTTCTCGCTTTCGGAGCGAATACCCAGCTCGATCCAAGTGGCCTCTAGCGGGTCCAGGCTCAACTTGACACCGACGATGCCCACGGTCTGTGCGTCACGGAGCACGGTCTGCGCAAAATAATACTCAGACGCTCCGCTTTCCTGGTTGGATACAAAAACTTGGGAGCGTTGTGCCTGCAGTGTGCGCGACAGCAGTGACGGCATCGATGCGGGGCCTGCTTCCCCCGCAGCGGCTCGGTAGCCGTCGCTCGATGCCAACAGCGTCCCCACGGGGTCCAGGGCAAATGTAGTGATGGCACCTGCCCTGACCTTGAAGCTGGCCAACTTTCGGGCTGCATTGGCGCGAGCACCCGGGTGATCTGGGGTTTCAAACAAGGCCTGGATGTCGGGGTCCATCTCGATCAGACTGGGCAAGTAGGCGTGTTTGCCCAGTTCGCTCTCCAAAGTAGACGCGTAGAGGTCCAAGTGGCGGTTCGCAACGTCATCGAGTTGCTCAAACCCTAGTCGCTCGCTCCACCGGTACGCCATCGCCATGCCCGCCACCACCGCCAGCGTCAGTCCTAGCCATGCGCATGCTGAGCCTAACCATCGCGGTAGAACCGGATTGGGTTTCAGGGTAGGAGGGGCATACATATCGTCGACAAATGCGCGCAGTATCACCCCAAATGGGCCATACGCATCGCGCGTGCGCTGGGTGTGCAGAAATTAATTGCCCAGTGCGTTAGCGGCAGGTGTAGAAGTCCGCACACGCAAACGCCTGCCCGTGCAGATCCCCACACACACATACAAACCACGGCTGGTAGCTGGGCAATATTTACTTACATATCAAGGGCTTAGCGGAGGCCCCCCGATATCCATGTTGGCATGTTCCGTGCTGAGTGCATTCGCATTACCGGACCGTATATCCACAGCCCCCTCCACATGAGACGGAGTTCGGTCCCATCCAAGTACAAGGAGATATGTCGTGGAATCAATGGACACCCCTACGCAGCGCGCGCCAGTATTGGCACCGGCAGACCTGCGTAAGCTTGAGGTCAACAACCCGTTTTCCAACATTCTCAGAGCCCACACAGCCCTGCAGAAAAAGATCACTCAACTTAGCTTTTCCGACTCATTGACGGGTCTAAAAAACCGCCCTGCCCTGCTCATCAGCCTGCAGCGCGCCATAGACAAGAGTCGTGAGCAGCAGAACTACGCTGCTGTTCTACTGGTTGATATTGATGACTTCAAAAGCCACAATGTGCATTTGGGCCACATGGCGGGAGATCTGTTGTTGCAGCAGACTGCGCGGCGCTTGACACTGGCCCTAGGCACTGATGTAGCCATAGCAAGGCTTTTTGCTGACAAGTTTGTAATTGTGTTGGAAGAACTGGGCACCACGCGAGAAGAAGCGGGTATCAACACACAACGTATCGCAACACGCGTGAGCAACTGCTTTGCTGAAGCTTTCGCCATCGACGCCACGGCAGTACCCCTCTCTGCCAGCATAGGCCTGTGCCTCGTTGGCATTCAGGACACCATCAGTACCGACGTTTTAATCGACCGCGCTGAACTGGTGACCGACAACGCCAAACAGGCCGGTGGCGATTGCATGTTCTCCTTTGAGTTTGGCGCCATAGAGAAAGGGGCGTAGTCACCGCTTGCTGAGTCATATCGCCACACTGGCGTCAGACTGATTACACTCTGCCAACACAGGGAAAAAGTACGACACCGCTGGGTGTGCAGACACCATAGTGGAGAGACTGGATAGCGAGTAATGAACTACCGAAAACTTTTGGTTCTATGTGCGGCGGGCGCCACCTTCGGAGCCCTACCCGCCCATGCAAACCCAAGTCTGGAGCTCAGTGGATTTTTTTCTATCGTCGCAGGGAAAGTATTGGACGGGTCGTTGCACGGCCCTATGCCCGACAACCCCCAGGTTCAATGTCCTTGTTATGTCGCTGATTTTGCGAACTTTAGCGTCTACGGGGGATCTTTGTCTCTCGCGCCGGAAAGTCGCATTGGCCTGCAAGCCGACGCCAAGCTGACCGAGCAACTGCGCTTAACTGCCCAAGTTACCAGCCGTGGGACAGATCATGCGGCTCAAATCCAATGGGCCTATGCCACGTATTTGATGGGGTCAGACTGGGATTTGCAATTCGGGCGAAAGCGTATTCCCCTGTATTTTTACTCCGAATTTCAAGATGTAGGTCAGGCCTATCCGTGGGTAGGCTTGCCACCCGAAACCTACGGCTGGGAAGCCACCAATTACAACGGCGTAAGCCTGCGTAAGCGCGCCGCATGGGATGACGTGTACCTCAACGCCAGCATCTTCGCAGGAAGAGAACATGTCAAGGACAGCCGCTACATGCAGTCCTATGGGCAACTGCACACCGATGTCAGCTGGAACAATATCCTGGGCGCAGACCTGGAACTCAACAAGGGTGGCTGGACCCTGCGCGCAGTGGCGCTGCAAGCTGACACAGCGTTTACCGACAAGGACGACCCCAACAACGACTCCAGTGAGCGCATGCATGCCTATGGACTCGCTGCCAATTTCGACAGGGGAGACTGGTTCTTGTTGTCTGAGCTGGCAAGCAACGCCCGTACCAGCACGTCCGGTGCACTTGCCGGTCTGACGATCACGGTGCCGGCTGCCTCCATCGGAGTCGGTTACCGCAGTGGCAAGTGGAAGACCTTCGTGAATTACGCACAGTACCAGGAGCTCAGCAGCGACACCGCCGTCTACCCCTCCTATGATTACCGACACACCTCGTTAACTGTGAGCTACGAGGTGACGCCTAAAAGCGTGGTTAAAACCCAACTTGACCGTTACTGGGAGCCGGGTTTAACTTACTCTGGCAGTGCCAGCGTCTGGCGCATTTCGTACGACCTGGCATTTTGACCATGTTGCGCTCGACTTTTTCTACGGTTTTGTACAGCGGGTGGCATTGGCATAAGACCTGGGGATGCGCCATGTGGCTGTCGGCGTGCGCTGCACATGCCGACATTGCCATCATCGTCCATGCTGATAACCCTGTGCAACGCATGACCACACGCCAGGTTGCAGAACTTTATTTGGGGCGCAGCAGGTCCTTTGAGACTGGCCAGTTCGCTGTGGTCGTTGACCAGACTGGTGACGATGCGGTACGTGCCCGCTTTTTCAAGGATATCACCGGCATGACTCTGGGTCAGGTCAATGCCTTCTGGTCACGGCTGAAATTCACCGGCCAAGTTCAACCACCACAAAGTATCGACGGGGATGCCGCAGTGCTGGACTTTGTACGCCGAAACACAGCCGCCATCGGCTACGTGGGCAGCGTCAACAGCAACGATCCCAAGTTGAAGACGGTTTTGGTGCTGCGGGAAGTAAACAAGGAGACGCAATGACACCGGCCAGCTCCGCACTGCAAGGCCACCTTAAACATAAACTGGCACTGCGTGTCACGCTGGGGTCTCTGCTGTTTGCATTGGTCGCAGGCGGCGCCATGTTCAAAGTTGAATTCCAACGGCAACACGCTGAAGCCACCAAGTTGCAAGACCAACTGGCAGCCACCGTCAAATCCTCGGCAGCCGTGGCGGCCTATGTCAAAAACGAAGAAATAGCGAAGGACGTTGTTCACGGATTGATGTCCAACCCCTTGCTGGCCGCCGCCCACATTGAAACGGACAATGGAACTTTGATTTTTCGTAGTCGGCGAGACAACGACGATAACACCCGCGCCGATGTCACAACGCAATACCCTTTGTCATCTCCCATCAACGCGGACGAAATCATTGGGCGCCTGGTGATCGCCAGGGACATGGATTACATCAATTCACGTGCCCGCACCGCAGCGGGTTGGCAGGCAGTTGTGCTGGTCCTGCAGATTGGTGTATCGGCCCTGCTGCTGATCGTGCTTTTCGACTACGTAGTGGCGCGTCCGCTCAATGCAGTGGCGCGCATGGTTGAAGCGGCGGTGCCTGGCAGTGGGTCACGTTTGCAGGTCCCCAGCGGACACTTGGACGATGAAATTGGGTCACTGGTGCGCAGCAGCAACAACCTGCTGGCTACCACTGAACAAACTCTGGACGATGAGCGCACCCTGCGTGCCAAGGTTGAAGAAATGGAGGAACACTACCGCCGCATCTTTGAAACCACCAATGTCGGGATCATGGTGCTCAACCCGAGCGGGCATCTGATTAACAGCAACCCCGCATTGTTGTCGCGAATTGTCGGCATTCGTTTTGACGGTCTGCAGGAGACCGAAAGCCTACAGTTTATTGAAACCATTTTTGCCGAGCCCAGAGTAGTCTGGAGCTTGATTGCAGAGGCATCGACCACACACCGTTCGGTCTCTGATGATTGTCGCTTGCGTACTCTAGACGACAGCCAGCGCTGGGTACACTGCATTATCTCAGTCGTGATGGGGCAAAAAAACCAGCTCGAACTGATTGAAGGCGTGTTGTACGACGTAACCGATCGCAAAGCCGAAGAGGAACTATCGCGGCGCCATGCTGACCACGATTCTCTAACCGGACTACGCAACCGGCGCGGCATGGAGTTTTTTCTGGATCGCAGCCTGCGCCATGCCGCAGAGGAAGCCTACGTTGTCGGCGTTCTGATGATCGACCTGGACGGATTCAAGGCGGTCAACGACACCTATGGTCATGATGCCGGTGATGCGGTGCTCAGGGAGGTTGCCAGGCGAATGTCTACACGCATTCGCCGCACATCCGATCTGGTTGCCCGTCAGGGTGGCGATGAATTCATGGCGATCGTCACAAATTGCGGAACGGATACCAGGGCCTTGGAGGAACTCGCGGCGGACATCGTCGTTCTGCTCAGAGAACCATTTGCGCTAGATGGAGGACGCGAAGCACAAATTGGTGCGAGCATCGGGATTGCTCGCTATCCGGACAATGGCCACACCCGTGACGCAGTGATCGCAGCGGCAGACGCAGCCATGTATTGCGCCAAACAAGCCGGAAAAAACCGCTTTGTCATGGCCACTCCCAGCCACACCCCACAAGCCCTGGATGCCGAAACCTGACCTTGATTTACTTCAAAGGCCAGCGATTGTTCAGCACCACCGGGATTAGGCTCAAGCTGGCCTCCCTCCAGTGATGCCAAAGAGGTGACTGGGAGACAACGCTAGAAGGCTAGTTTGACCGCGAACTTCTCAGGCAAGCTGATCACTGTCTCAAAGGGACGGAAGTCACCCGCTGATCCAGCAACGGCATCTGCTGTGAAGCGCAATTCAATCGATCCCCCCTCGCGCTCTAAAAATCCTTTGACCGCATCCATGCCAACGCCACGACCTGAAATCTCGGTAACTTGCTCTGCGGTTGAAAAACCGGACTCAAATATCAGTTGAGCCACTGATTCTTGAGAAATTACCGCGTCTTCAGTAATCAAACCACTTTCGATCGCCTTGCGTCGGATGATTCCCACAGCCAGACCACGTCCATCGTCCCGCAGGCTGAATACCATTTTTCCATCTTGCATAAACAGTTCAAGGTTGATATGGCCGACTGGCGTCTTACCTTGAGCGACCCGCTTTTCTGCGGCTTCGATACCGTGATCCATAGAGTTGCGCAGCAAATGCATGAACACATTTCTCAACAGATCAGCAATTTGATTTTTAACCAAAATTCCGTTGTCTTTGATCGTGATTTGAGGTGCTTCTTTACCCAACTCTCTTGCAAGTGAAGGCAAAGAATCCATCACGCCAGCGAGGGTGTCTGAAATCTTCTCCGATCCAATTTGCCGCAGTGTATTTTGTACCTGACGCAAAACCTCATTGACAGCCGCGGCATTGGTTCTATCCAATCGGTCAAAACCTTGGATGAGACCTTCAATATGATCCTTTTGAACCATCAAAAATTTGTCTACCCCTCCACGACGTCCAGGTCCTTTTCGACCGAGCTTGATTTCATTGATTTTTGCGTATTCTTCGATTGCAACATGCGTAGCTTTTAACTGAGCCAGCAAGTGGGTGGAATCCCATTGAACGGCGTCGCTCTTACGCATATCGTCATACGTCTGTTCTGCTTCATGGACGATATTTGCCAATTGCAGCAGACCGAAAGTACGCGCATTGCCTTTGATCGTGTGCATATTGCGGAACAAATGCGAAATGACGCCAACCTCTTTTCCATTCGCGCGCTCGATGAGGTCTTTGTTCTCGCCAACAAACGCGAGGGAGCTATCAATAAATTCATGGAATTTTTCTTGATTGACCGCCAAAACCTGACCAATCATTTCGAGCTCGCGCTTTTGCTGACCCGCTTCCGCTGCCAATTGCTTAAGCTCGGTCACATCGCGTACACAAATCATCAATTTGTCAACGACGTCATTTTCATTGGCAATCGGGGACCAACTCAGTTCTAGAGACTTGACTTTGCCGCTAGGCATTGTCTTTTCAAACTCCGTAACCATTAAGTGCGTGTTGAATTCGAAATTCATCTTGTCTTCGCCGATGCAGGCCCCGGCAATCGCATCTACTTGAGACAAGGTATCGGCGCCAAGATTAGTGCCGGTAAATATCAAATCCATCGACTTGCGACCGGAAATATCTTTAGTCTCGAATATCTCTTCAAGATAGGCCGAGTACTCTGGGTGAACGACACCGCCATCAACCAGCGTCAGAATACCCTGCGGCATATTCTGCAGCATGGTCTGAATGTCGTTGGTCTTTTGGCGCAACTGCATGGTGCGCTCAGAGACGATGTTTTCCAAGTTGTCGTTGATGCCTTTCAAATCACCCACAAGACGCTTGTTCTCAAGGAAGGTATTGGCAAATATGCTGGACGCAACATACAACATACTTGCAATAAAGGAGGAAACGCCCGTAAACAGAAGTGAGGTCGATTGGATTTTGCCCAAAGCCAGCAACATGTCATGAATGCCTGCTATGAAGAAAATTACCATGCCTACAAATAAAACAGCCGCTCCAGGCTTCTTCAACATCATTCCGCGGAATGACTGGTACATCGACAGCACACCCCACACAAGCGAAGTTGCAAAGAAAATCGTACGTGCTTTTTGAAACAGATCCAAGTTCGGATGCAGAGTCATGGTTCCTAAGGTCACCGCCATCACTGCGTATACAGAACCCATTACCCAATTGAACTTGGGCGTGAATTTGTAGAAAAATTGACAGAAAACATAGGCAAAAAAGAACATGTACAGGCCGATGTAATGCAAGAACAGCATTGAATCGGGGCTGAACACTCTGAGAACCATATCGCTGGGTGCCACGAAAAACGGAAACACCACGATACTCATCGCCGCAGCAACCAGATACAGGTTGTAGCGGGTCTTTTTGTAAACAAGCAAAAAGAAAAATCCAAAGAAAAGAACAACGCAGCCGACTATGACGCGCGCCTCACCACCTCGAAATTGATACCAAGCCAGGCTCGCATCGTGTGAGTCAAACTTGCGCATTTCAAAAGGCAACTGGTAAATACCAGTCATTAACCAAGTGTCTACCCGTATTGCAACTACGTGCTGCGCCTGGGTCACTTTGAACCGCACAGGGATCGGTTGAATCGAGTAGTAACGCTCAATGTTTATCTCACCAGGGCGTTTGTAAATTTCTGTGCCATCTACAAACAAATTAACCTTGCCCATGTAGGCATCAACCAGCAAGACAACTTCTTGCCCGACGAGGGAGGGATCGAACTCAAAAACACCCCGGTACCAGCCGACCCGGAAGTTCTTTCCGTCGCCATAAACTGACTTCCAAGGGCCAGGTGTTGTTACCAAACGCCAATCGGTCGTGTCCGTTTGGACATCTTTATTCACCGGATTGTCATCGCGAGTAAATAGCCATTTGCCAGTCAACTTGATAGGCTTTTCGAGACTTGTGATTTGCATTCGACAAGAGTCGCATCCGGCACGGGCCTCCACTGCAGCCATAGCAGGCATCAGCAAAAGCATTCCAAACAACACTACCAGTGTTCGTACAAATCGCATAGTTGCTCCAAAAATCTATTTTTTGTATCAGCGCGACCGTAAACGATCGTTCTGGTCAACGCCACCGAGATTGACCCGATAAGCATTGCAATTAAATTGTAGACCTCTTATCTAGATTAGTCTGTTTTGATTCCCCCCTCTTCATTTGGCTTTCGCCGAAGAGAGACACTTGTCTAGCCCGGAACACGGCCACCAGTTGGCAGACCTACCCGTTCGCCTATTCTTTGACCGGACCAGACACACCTACAGACGAATTCCGACTAGGCCGTGATCTTTTAATAGGCGAAAGCGGGTGCGGCTTAGTGCCAGCGCAGCACGATTTGCGGACTGGGTGACGTCCCCCGCGGGGCAAAATGCTATTGCTGTCTAAAAATATGGCGGCGAACAACTCTTCTTCTCGAATGCAAAACCCTAGTCTCCATTCCAAGCCCGTACCACCCGCGTGGACCCTTGCGGACATTACCGCTCTGGTGTTAGCGGGCGGACGTGGTCTGCGCATGGGCGGTGTGGACAAGGGACTGCAGCCGTTCAACGACCACGCTATGGCACACCATGCCCTGCATAGGCTTGCGACCCAGCAGGGCGGGCCAATGTTCGGCGTCATCATCAATGCGAACCGGCACCCGGAGCAATACCAGGCTTTGGGCCGGGCTCATTTTGGCGCAGAGCATGTGACGGTGGTGCCTGACCAGAATACCGTATTTGCGGGTCCGCTGGCCGGCTTCCAAGCGGGGTTGGCCGGTTGCCGCAGCGCACTAATGCTCACCGTGCCCTGTGATAGCCCTTTGTTTCCGCTGGACTTGGCTGCCCGCCTGCTGGCTGCCCTGCTCCGTGCAGACGCCGACGCTGCGGTGGTGCTCGCGCCAGAAGCCGGGCGAGACTGCACCGTCAGCTTGCGCAGCCAACCAGTGTTCTGCCTGATGCGCGCTACGGTCGCGGCCAATTTGCACACCTTTATGGCAGCGGGTGGCCGCAAGGTGGATGCCTGGACGGCGCAGTTGCGATTGGTGCAAGTACCCTTTGACGCAGCGACAGACGATCCCCGGGCTTTTGCCAATGCCAATACGTTGGAAGAACTGCGCCAACTGGAAAACCCATGAAAACGCTAGATGACATAACACTCTCCCTGCAGGGCTGGCGTTAGACAGGTCACTACTTCTCGTCCAAAGAGACGTTGCAAACCTCGCGCAGGATGTGCTTGGCATGTTTGCGCTCATTTGTAGCTGGTTACTGGGCCTCATCCTGACTTTAGGATGCGATCTCTAAGGATTTGTCAGAGACTTGTGCACATGGCCCATGTGGCAAGTTGTTATGCGCAGTTTCTAGCCACTACCGAATATTTCAAGGAGGTAAACACCATGGAACTAAGACCACTTCAGCAAGATGCAATCAAAGCCGCTCCGCTGGAATTAACACCTGGATATGCGCACGGCTACCACCGTGCGCTGTTGGATGTGCGTGGCGCACTGTGTTTTGCTGACGACGAAAACCAGCCGCTTGATGTCGTTTTGAGCCTGCTGGATCGGCAAAATAAGGCTCGCACCGTACACGGCTCAACTTAGCCCGATTGCGCTGCAGTCGTAGGCAGAGCGCCAAGACCCACGAGGAATATCGCTGGCTCTCTTGGCCCAATCAGTTCCCCGCATGCTGTTCCATTGAGCAGTTGGCTTGTTAGCCCCGCTTCTTCTCCGCGATGTAGTCATCGACCACGCGCTCCAAAACCGCCAGCGGCATGCTACCGTTCTTCAGCACCTGTTCATGAAACTCGCGTAAATCGAACTTCGGTCCGAGTGCGGTCTTGGCGCGCTCGCGTAGCTCTAGAATTTTCAGCATGCCGATCTTGTACGACAGTGCCTGCCCAGGCGATACAAAATAACGCTCGATCTCGGAGACAACTTCACCTTCTGCCATGCCTGTGTTGGCCATCATGTATTCAATGGCTTGTTCGCGCGTCCAACGCTTGGCGTGAATGCCGGTATCGACCACGAGTCGCACGGCGCGATACATTTCGGCGCGCAATCGGCCGAGGTTGCCCAACGGCTCCTTCTGATACCCCGCTTCCCATGCCAGTTGCTCAGCGTACAACGCCCAACCTTCTGTATAGGCTGTGAACTTCAAAAAGTTGCGGAAAATCGGTAAGCCCTTGAGTTCTTGGGCAATTGCAATTTGCATATGGTGCCCTGGCACCGCTTCGTGATAAGCCAGTGTACGCATGCCAAATTTCGGTTGCTCGTCCAGGTTGCGCAGATTGGCGAAGAAGATACCTGGGCGCGAGCCGTCGAGCGAGGGCGCGTTGTAGTAGGCTCCCGGCGCCGATTTTTCAGTAAATGTGGGGATCCGTCGCACCTCTACCTTGGCCTGAGGTTTGGTGATGAAGTAAGGGTCGAGGCCTTGAGAAATCTCGTCGATGATGGCCTGGTAGTCTTTAAGGATCTGTGCGCGACCGTCATCGTTATTTGGATAAAGCTGCGAGGGTGATTTCGCCAAAGCCTGCATGCGCTGGGCGCGCGTGCCCGTCGTGTAACCCGTTGCGGTCAAAATTGCGTCCATGTCGGCGCCGATACGGGCAACCTCGGTCAGGCCAATGTCGTGAATCGCATCAGGCTTCATGTTGGTCGTGGTTTGCTGCTCGACTGCGTACTGGTAGAACTTGTCACCGTCGGGTAACGCCCAAACACCGTCGTTGCGGGTTGCTTTGGCACGCAAAGTATCCATATACACGGCAAGCTTTTGGTACGCGGGCAGTACCCTTTTCTCGATACTTTGTTCGACCCGCGCCTGCAAATCGGCGCGTGTGGCCGCATCCATTTTTTCGGCAGGAATCTTGTCGAGCTTTTCTTTGAATACCACCGCAATCGCGTTGCCCGCCGCACCAGGCGCCATGAAGTCTTGGAGTTGAACGATGACTTTGTCTACCGTGAATTTGGGCGGGATGATGTTCTTCGCTTCACGCAGTTTGACGCTATCGATCACTTGGTCCATCGCGCGAGGAAACTCTGCGAGACGCGCGATGTAGTTTTCGGCGTCGGTTTTGTCGTTGATGCGCTGCGCTTGCGTCATCATGTTTGGCAATTCACTTTGCACGCCGAAGAGTTGATTGACCGGATAGTTGTGCATCCGCCACGGCTCGCCTTTGACCCGTGTGCCGAGAGAGTGGTGGAGGATCTCAAAGGAAACCCGATCCTGCCCGGTAGCACTCGTCATCTTGCCGCCGGTGTTGTACGCCTCGAGAGTGGCGAAGTCGTCTTTCAGTTGTTCAAACTTCTGGTCTTCATGGGCTTGCGAGCGATCGTCGAGTTTGGCGTTGTGGCCCCGTACGCCAAACTGCTCGACCAGACCGAGGTGCGTGAGGAGTTCCGGACTGTCCAAGGCGTATTTCAAATATACACGCGAGTAGAACCAATTGATCGACAGCGGCTTGGCATACCACGTGTGAATGCCGAGCGCGGCCAATAGCAACACCACGGTCAGGAGACCCAGCCCTACCCACTTACCGACACGTTTCATGTAGTACTCCACAGTTTCCGAAGAAAGACCATCGCGCTAACGCTGAAGTTAGAAAGCTGCGATCGGAAAAGCAATTTCGACCGCATGAGACCAAGTATCCCACCCAAGAGTGGCCTCAAAAAGCGTGCCACCCCTAAGCCAAAGTGCAGAACGCAAGCCACACCCCGCATACCGCGTTTCATCCTATCTGTGGCGACCTATGCTTGACGCCCGACAACGCCGTCGATAAGGTCGGACCATGATGACTCCTACCCCAAGCTCCGCACCCCGACAACGGCACTTTGCCGCGTGGTTGATTGCCCTGAGCGGGCGCCACATGGTGATCACGGTCGTTGCAGCTTTGCTGTGCACGTTGGCGCTCAGCCCTATTTTTAAAACACCGTTTGTGGAACTGCTCTGGCGGGTGCTGCTCGTCGCCATGGTGCTGTTGTTGACGTTTACCTACACCGCCCAGGTCAATATTTCTTGGCTGCCGCGCTGGGTGGTGCAGTTGCTGGGGGTGGTATTGGCCGCCCCGTTAGCGACCTTGCTGGCCTATGGCATTTCCGTCAGCGGGAATTGGAAAGAGTTTTTTGATCACCACGGGCGTGTCACCGGCTTTATGGTGATAGCGGGTGTCGGCACCGTGATGGGTTTGTTGTTCGCCTCGAGCGCCATGATGCGCGAGCGCGAAAGCCAGCTGAAAGCCCAGGCCTTGGCGCTGGCCCTGGCACAGGAGCAATTGGAACGCCAGTCATTGCATGCGCGCTTGGGCGTGTTGCAGGCCCAGATTCAGCCGCATTTCCTGCTCAATACCCTGGCGAATGTGCAGGCTTTGGTGGCGTCGGGTTCACCGCGCGCCGCTCCGGTATTCGCAAGCCTGATTGCCTATTTGCGGGCCACCATGCCGCGCCTGGGGCAGAGCCGGGCCACACTGGGTGATGAAGTGGCGCTGGTGCGTTCCTATTTGGCACTGATGGACATGCGCATGCCCGACCGTTTACAGACGCGCTTCACTGTGAGCGAGGCGTTGCTGAACTTGCCTTTCCCTCCTATGGCCTTGCTCACACTGGTGGAAAACGCGGTGCGCCATGGCATTGATCCCCAAGAAGACGGCGGTTGCATTGAAGTAGGCGCCAGCCAGAAGGGAGATGTAGTCACCATCTATGTATCAGACACCGGTGCCGGTATGCCCGAGACCGCACAGCCCGGCACCGGGCTGGTGAACCTGCGAGAAAGACTCCAGGTATTTTTCGGCCCCACGTTTCGTATCTGCTTTGAACAGCACATGCCACAGGGACTACGGGTGGAACTGACGATAAAGCCAGCGGAGATTCCCCAATGAAACCAAGCGCGCTGATTGCTGATGATGAACCCCTATTGCGTGAGCATTTGCAAAACCAGTTGGCGGTTTTGTGGCCAGAGCTGGACATCGTGGCCCAGGCGCGCAATGGCCGCGAAGCGGTCGAATTGTTTGACGAGTTGAAGCCCACCATCGTGTTCCTGGACGTGCACATGCCCGGCATGAATGGGGTGGAGGCGGCGCGTTGTATTGGCGCGCGGGCTTTGGTGGTCTTTGTCACGGCCTATGACAGCTACGCCGTAGAAGCCTTTGCCCAGGGCGCCTTGGACTATGTGGTCAAGCCCATTGAGACAGCGCGCCTGGCAGACACGGTACAAAGGCTCAAGACCCGCGTGCAAGAGGCTGCCGCCGCACAGGCTGAATCATCGCCCGCCGCGCTGGAGCAACTGGCCGCATTGTTGCGCCAGCAGGCCGCACCCCAGCAGCGCTTGGGGTGGATCAAGGCATCGGTTGGGGCCAATGTGCGCTTGATCCCGGTGGACGAAGTGGTTTACTTTCGGTCGGACACCAAATACACCCTGGTGGTCTACCAGGGTGGGGAATCGTTGATACGCAAAACCATCCGCGAGCTGGCCGACGCGCTGGACCCGGAGCAATTTGTACAAATTCACCGCTCCGTCGTTGTCAGCCTGCGCCAAGTCAGCCACGTCAACTTTGCCAATGGCGACAGTGCCGAACTGCATTTGCGCGGGCGCCCGGAAACCTTGCCGGTCAGCCGAAGCTACCTGCACTTGTTTCGGCAGATGTAGCACCGAATGGTTTAGCGCCGTGCCATCGCTGGAAGGCGCTAGTTGGCTGATAACCAGGCCAGCATGGTCAGCAGCTGGTCTCCGTTTAGAACTTATCAGCTGCGCGCGGGCCGTACGACGGTGACGGTGTTGCGCACAAAAGCCCGATCGAACGGCACAAAATTCCACTGCTCTATTAAACAGTGGCCGCTCGGCTCGCCCCAGCGCAGCACGTTCACCGAGTTAGGCCCCCCCGGGCGGGTGCGCGACGAAACGGCTGTGCCAGCTTGCACCGCCCATAGGGGCCGCTCCAAGCCTTGCAGCGCCAAGGTGTACGGCAGATGAATGTGCCCGCCCATCACCAGATCGGCCCCGGCAGCCGACCAAACCTGCGTGGCGGCGCTGTGGCCGCGCAAAACGTTGGTCTGGTCTTGCACAGTGGGCACGGCCACGGGCTGGTGCACGACCACCACGCGCAACTGGCCAGGTGTGGCTGCGGCCAGCTGCTTGGCCACACGGTCGATTTGCGCCGTGGACACCTCGCCGTTCTTGTGGCGCCAAGCCCGCGTGGTGTTGACGCCAATAACCAGAAGATCTTGCGTCGCGTGCACCGGCTCGAGTTCGGCACCGAACGCCGTGGCGTAACGCGCATAGGGGCGGGTCAAGCGCGCCCAGAGGTCAAACAGAGGAATGTCGTGGTTGCCGGGGATGGCCAGGACCGGAGCGCCCAGTCGGTCGACGAAGGTTTTGGCCGCGCGAAATTGGGCTGGCCGCGCACGCTGGGTAATGTCACCCGAAAGCACCACCACATCCGGCCGCAGCTGCGCCGCCAGTGCAACCAGGGCCTCGACCACTAGCGGCTGCTCTGTGCCGAAGTGGGTGTCAGAAATCTGCAGCAAGACACTCATGCCGCAGCCGGGCCGGTTGCTTCAGGGAGGCCAGCGGCGTGTATCAGGTACAAGGGCTGCTCCAGCACACCAATATGGATGGGTGAGCGCATGCGGGCTACCTCACCGTCGAATGCCACCACGACCTTTCTGCGGCCGGGAATCAGCGTGGGTTTGACTACCATGTGCTTGAACTCGAAACTCTCCACGCCGGTGGCTTCACCCAGCTTACCCATCGCCCCGTGCAGCATGAGCCTGACCATCGTCAGCGTGCTGATAGGCCGCAACATCACCGCAGCCAAGCTGCCGTCGCCAGGCGTGCCGGGCAGTGTGTCTGGTGGCTCGGCGCCCAACTGCTGCAACTGCAGTCGGTTGTTGCCGACAAAAAGTGTCAGAGTCTTCACATCACGGGCCGTTGCACCCACCTGCATGCGCAGCCGCAGCTTGCGCTGTGTGCGCAGCAGCGTAGAACAACCCGCCACAAACGCGACCCAGCGGCTGCGCCCAAAACGGGCTGTATAGGCCTCGCGGTCCTGCAATAGCTCGGGGTAGACGCCCAGGCTGGCATTTACCAGGAATATCTGGTCGTTGATGGCGGCCACCTGCACGGGCATTGGGGGCGCGCTCAGAAGCAACTGCATGGCCGCAGCCGGGTCGTCCGGAATGCCGTGTGTCCGGGCAAAGTAATTGAAAGTGCCGTAAGGAACCACACCCATTGCACAGCCCGCTGCATGCGCGGCCTGGGCCACGGTGTTGAGGCTGCCATCGCCTCCAACCGCCACAACTGCCCCACCGTTTGCCACCGCCGTCGCAGCAGCCTTGGTGGCGACCTTTAACAGATCTGCAGGCTCGCAAATCAACAGTTCACCCTTTCGCCCGTGCGCCGCCAGCCCGGCTTCTATCACAGCACGCTTGGCATCAATATCGAGGGCTCCCGCCGCCGAGTTGATGATGAACAACAGAGTAGCCGAAGGGTCCAAATGCGGGACTGGAGTTGTAGCCATCAGTCGCGACGCAGCAGATCGCCAAACACGGTGTGCTCGCCGTCCCGGCGATCCGCGCCTGGCGCGTCGTACAACACCAGCCATTTTGGCTTGCCGCCAGCGAGAGCGGGCGGCAGGTCACAAATAGCCTCGGCTCGGTTGGTGCCGCGCCCATGGGGTAGCGAAACCAAAGCCGTTAGCGCCGCTTCAAAGCGCGCTGGCTCGCGGTTGGCCAGCATCACGGGCTTGGCGCCCGACCACTTAAATACACGAATCTCGCCATCGAGCACCATGGTCGGGCCGGCCAGTATGTACAGGTCGTCACCCGAGAAGTGCAGGTCGCGAACGCCCAAACCGTCAAGCTGCAAGAAGTGCTTGCGTAGCAGCGTGCCCTTGTCGTCCAGTGGAACCAGCCGCAATTGGTCGCCTCGCGCCTCTACCGCCACTTCCAGCAGGGCTGACCAGCCACGCAACACGGGCCCACGCAAGCCCAGCAAGAGCCGGTTGCCGTCTACGGCCAGCCCTTCGATGTCGAGGCCATTGTCTTTGCCGGGGATGGCCATGTACGGGCCAAAGTGGGGGTCATCGGCCAGCACGCGGGTGAGTAAATTGTCTTGTGCACCACCCTTGAGGCGCATGGCGCGCCGGCCGTCTTTGGCCTTGCGAACCAGACAGGGCTGGCCTTGGTCATCGGGCTCGATGGGCAAGCATGCCAGCAGACGGCGGTTGCGGTCCAGTGTCACTTTGCTCAGCCGCTTGGCGTTGCTAGCGTGGTCACCATCATCTCGGATATTTTTGCGTTTCAAACCGTGCGAGCCCACCACCCACAGCCAGCCGTCGGCCACCGCCATTCCTTCGAGGTCGGCCTCTTCGTCGGCGGCACCTGGCAAGTCCAACAGGTCGGCCAGCGGAAAATCATGCACTTCGCCGAACCGCAGGGCTTCGCCACCCACAGAAGGAAGCCGGTGCAGACGGTTGATGCCGCAGGCCTCGTCGCCAACAACCCACAACCAATCGCCAGAGAACGCGGCGCCGGAGAGATTGGTCTTCACTAACGATTTTGCTGCGAATTCAAGGCGCACGGCATTCGCGGTTCGGGTGTTGGGCATGGCTCTAGTTCTCCTTGGAATGGGGCTCTATGTGGAGGCGGTACGCGCACATTGCGCGGGGTGGGGATAAAACGATCGGCAGAGCACCGCGTCGCGTTGATTTTGCAACACCAAGAGGGGTCGTTTGCAAGCTTATCCGATGTTTGGTTCCGATGACGCCTGGTTATCGCACGATTTTAGATCAAATAGCACTGTAGCCCTCGTAGAATATGCACATATTGCTATCAAAGCGATAGCATATTAGAGTCTAAAACTTACCTCGCACTGGCGGCGAAACCCTGTTGGCTACAATAATTTTCATGAACCTACCCCATCGCAAGTTCAAGCTGGCAGGCGGTTTCACGTTAGTCGAGTTGCTGATTGCTATTGCGCTGATGGCCCTCATGGCCGGCTTGAGTTGGCGGGGCC
>JBKJJC010000294.1:0-6426 GCA_046598245.1 Rhodoferax sp. | reverse complement strand
GCCAGCGGTCCTTCGCGGTTGGCGTTGACGGCCTCAGCCAGCATCATGGTCAGTGCAGGTACACGCTGGCAGTGGCCACCGGTGTAATGCGATTTTTCGTCGATCGCCAGATTGATCAGGCTGATGAAGGACTCAAACAATGACTCCAACTGCGACATCAGGTTGCGGTTGGTGATGGCAATGGCGGCCTGCGACGCCAGCGACTCTGCCAGGCTTTGGTCCGAAATGGAAAACGGCACCACGCCGCTGCCATTTTTGTGTTTGGCGTTGATCAATTGCAAAACGCCAATCACGTCGCCTTCGTGGTCTTTCATCGGCACGGCCAGAAACGACTGGGAGCGATAGCCGGTACGGGCATCAAACTGGCGGGTGCCCGAGAAATCGAAGTTGGGTTCGGTGTAAGCGTCCGAGATGTTGACGGTCTGCTTGTGGATGGCCGCGTAGGCCGCCACCAGCGAGTCATTGGGCCGCCCTTCAGCGTCGTACAGGGGCAAGTTGGGAAAGTCGATAGGCTTGCCCGAGGTCCCGCCCATGGCGATCTTCAGAGAGTCGGTCTTGAGGATTTCAAAACGCAGGGCTTGCCCGTCTTCTGTGACACGGTACAGCGTGCCGCCGTCGGCATGGGTGATGGTTTTGGCAGCCACCAGAATGCTTTCCAGCAATCGGGTGATGTCACGCTCTTTGGACAGCGCCGTGCCAATCGCATTGAGTTGCTCCAGCCGCCGCAGTAGGCCTTCAATGGAATCCACAATAGTTCCCCTTGTACTGACGCCACGCCCCCACCGCGGAGGAAGGTCCATTCTTCCACAATCACCCCCTTGCGGGGGCGTTGGTCACTATTTCTTAAGTAGTACTTTCAACACATTCTGCACCCGGCGGGCCGCCTGCGCGTTGAAAGGGCCAGCGAAAACAACTGCCGTGTCCTGCCCCCAGGTTTGCGCCGGTGGCGGGTCGTTGCGGCGGGTCAGCAACTGCAGCTGCAGGCCACGCCGTGCGTCCAGATCTTCGGCCGGTGTGGGCACTTCAGCCGCCATTTCCAAGCGCAACAGTGCAACATGGGGGTCAGCCGCCTTGGCCAAAGCCTGGTTGGTGTCCCCCAACGCCTGCACCCATGCATTGCGGGTGGCAGGCGGCGCGCGGTTGCCCAACTCTTGTGCGCCCGGCACCAGGCTGGGGTCACGCTTTTCCCATGCGGTCAACAATTGTGTCAGCGCCTCGCCATGCGCTTGCATCGCCAGCTTCTTCAATGCGAACTGGGCCTGCTCCAAGGCATCGCGTTGGGCACGGAAAGCCGCGTCGCCCAGACGCGGGGCCTCGGGCCTGGACTCGTAGCCACCACTGCGGCTGTCCGATCCAAAGCGGCCACCGGTGCGGCTATCGTCGCGCGGGCCACGGGTGTTGCTGTCCTTGCGGTCGCCCCACTTGCCGGCACCACGGGCACCAACGGCAGCAGGAGCTTCTTTCTTCATGCCTGGGCGGTCATCACCGCGCATGGCGATGACAGGCTTGGGAGCGGGCTTGGGTGCGGGTTTAGGTTCTTCGGCGGGTGCAGCTTCGGCAACCGGCGCATCCGCGGTCTGCTCGGAAGATGCTATTATTTCAGTAGCGATATCGCTAGATTCCACGGGGGCTAGAGTCGTATTTTGCTCTGAATCATTGGTCTGAACGGCAGCTTTTGCCTGGCTTTCTTGCGCGCCGGCAGTATTCACCTCGGCTTGGGCCTGTGCCTGTCCCTGCAATGCGGCTTCCAGTGCAGCCATGGCGGCGCGAATGGCTTGTGCATCACCCGAGGCATTGGCGGCGTCCAGCGCTTTGGCGGCTTGCAGCACCATACGGTCGCGAGCGCCCAGCGAGGCCTCGGCCTTTTCACGGTCGGCGGTCTTGCGGTTGAAAGCGTCGTCAATCGGTTTACGGAAGGCGTCCCACATCTTTTGCTCTTGGCGACGGTCCATAGGCACGCGATGCGCCTGGGCTTGCCAACGTTGTTGCAAAGATTTGACTGCATCGATGCGCAGTTCTGGCGCAGCGCCCAAAATCTTGGCCTCTTCAATCATGGCGTGGCGCAAAGCCAGGCTCTCGGCCTGCAAAGCTTCCAGCGGTGCGGCTGCGTTGCCAATGGCCGCCTTCCACAGAGGCTGCAACTCGGCAAAGGCTTTTTCACCCAGGTGGCCGGCTTCGCGCCAACGGTCGCCAAACTGGTGCAGGATGCGGTTGAAGCCCTTCCAGTCGTCATCCAACGCGGTGCGGTTCGCCGCAGCCCAGGCATTAACCTCCTCAATCAGAACCAGGCGCTGGGCCTTGTGCTCGGCCGATTCTGCGCGGACTTTGTCCAGCCAGGCTTCCACCACCTTGTGGGCCTCGTTGCAGGCCTCGTCAAAACGCTTCCACATGGCGTGGTTGGGTGCGCCGCCTTGGTCGGTCTGCTTCCACTGTTCACGCAGGGAGCGCAGGGTCTCTTGCATCTTGCGGCCCCCAATGGCCTGGCCCTCGGGGCGCTTGAGCAAGCCTTCCGCCTGGGCGACCAGTGCTTCGCGCAGTTGGTCGGCGCGCCAGCGTTGCCAGCCCTCCATCTCACCGGCAGCGGCCAGTGCAGCATGGGCCTGATTTTCCAGCTTGTCATCGATCAGACGGCCAAATTCCTTCAGGGCGTGGCGCAGCGCATTGGCGGCACCGGCGCTGGCTTTGCCATGGCCTTCGGAAATTTCGAGCTCCAGCGTTGCCAACACTTCGCGCACGCTGGCGGTCGCCTTGGCACGTACTTCGGGGTCGATTTTGGGTTTGGCCTGCTTGGCAGGCGCCTCGAGCGGCACACCACGCGCCGTGCGCAGCTCGTTGGCCCACATGGGCACGGGTGGCAATGGTGCGGCGGCATCTTGGGCTGCGGCCACAGCCAGGGCCAAAGCACCCTGGAAAGCGTCCCACACCACCAGCAGTTGGCCACGGGATGCGTCCAGCAGTGGAGGAAACTTGGCGTCGACACTGGGCCAGCTGTTATCGGCCACCAACTGGGCAGCCTGGGCTTGCCACTGGTCAACGTCGACCCGCAGTGCGTCCAGCGCCGCCTGGGCATCTTGCCAGGACTTGGTGGACAACACCTCGATGCGCTGTGCCAGCAGCACAGCGGCCTCGCGTTGCACCTGAACCCGGCGCTGCAGGTCCTCGATGACACGCACGCGGTCGGCCAATTGGGTCTTGAGCGCGGCAAGTGGCTCGCGGCTCAACGGCGCACCCGCTTTGGCGGCATCACGCTGCCAAGCCAATGCATCGGCGATGTTGAGTTTGACCATGTCCAGCAATGCCTGCGCTTTGCCGGCCCAGTCTGCGGCCAGAGTTTCTTGGCTCTTGAGGCGCTTGGCTTCGTCAATCTTTTCACGGAGCAACTTGGCAGCACCCTTGTCTTTGATGCTCAGTTCCTTAAAGACATCGGCCAGCTGTTCGGCGTTAGGGCTGGTTAACAACCAGTCCCGCACGCGGGCGGCCCGCTCGCCGGAAGTAGGGGCTGTAAAAGCACCACCGGTCAGACTGTCTAAATGGGCAATATCGTTGTTTTTGGCGGTAGAAGTCGACGTCACGGTAGGCTCGGGAATAGGTTGAATAGAAATCTGCAACCCGGTATTTTCGCCGCTAATTGGAAACGGGCTTGTGGTTTTTGTCCGAGTGCTCTGCAACACATGCATATCGAGTGCAAATCGGGCGATAGTTTGTAGCTAAATACGGGTTTAGCCCCCGAAAAATATAGCTCAATTGCTACTAAATTTATAGCAATAAAATTTCTAACTGCCGCACCCCGTTGCCAACCGGCAGGGCAGACCCCCGTAGAGCCGCGGGCCAACTCACTATACATATAGAGCGCATCCGGGGTTTTTGCGCACCTTCTGGGGAAACCAAATAAGAAAGCCCGGGAGCCTGACCTTACAGTCAGCCTACCGGGCTCGACGGCTGACCAGAGGTCCATGCCGTCAGGGTTGGCATGGCGAGAGGTTGACGTCCCACCATGCACTAGAAGCAATAGATTGCCTCCATAGGTTACCGGGGCCGCTTCATCACAGGTACCCTGGGGTACGGACTGGCTACTGCCGGAACATAACCTGAATCAACAGGCAACTGCAGTCTAGTGGTCCGCCAAACCGAATGCAAATAGGGTTTTCAATGGATTTTGGGCCTGCGATTGCAAGATTTACGACGCCTACCCCAACCTCGGGTAGACCGCGCCAAACCTAGACATCGTGCTATTTGTAACGAAAAGTAGAATAAGAAACCTATTTTATATTGTTGACTCGGTATATCCGGGCCCCCTAGAATCCGCCCATTCCTAGCTTTGCCTAGGGATAACCCGTAACCGCTGCCGAACCCGGCATATTCAAATCGCTGCACATGTCGAAACGACGCCGCAGGATATTGATAGCGTACCAACCCAAACGTGGTGCCTGTTGTCATCGCGCTGTTAGCAGCGCGAGAAACCCAGAGTGCCCGCCTAAGAAGGAAGAGCTATGACAGCGACCGAAAAATTTACCAAGGGCATGGCAACCGTTGCCAAAGATATTGCCCAAGGTTTCTTTGAAATCACACACAACGGATTTGCCCTTCTTGGCTTAGCCGTAATGTTTGCAGTAATCACCCTGACCGCAAGGCCAGAAATCCGCCAGGCGGGAGAGGTCCAGCTGATGAGCTGGCTCCAATCCCGTCAGACCATCGCCACCGGCATAGCCGCTGACACCGAAGCCGTTGAACGCACCACCGCCGCCAACCCACAAAGCCTGCCCAAACAGCAAGCTGCAGTGGCGTACTGGTTGAGCAAAAAGTACAACGTAGCACCCGAACCCCTGAGTGCTTTGGTAGCGGAAGCGTTCGAAACCGGAAGCCGAACCAAGATTGACCCCACCTTGATATTGGCCATCATGGCCATTGAATCGGGCTTCAACCCCTTTGCCCAAAGCCCCGTTGGCGCACAGGGACTGATGCAGGTCATGACCAAAATCCACAGCGACAAGTACGTGGGCTTTGGCGGGCACCACGCTGCCTTTGACCCCGTATCCAACCTACGGGTGGGCGTTAAGGTACTGCAAGACTGTGTTGCTCGGGCTGGATCGATCGAGGGCGGCCTCAAGCTGTACGTGGGTGCCGGCAATCTGGAGAGCGACGGCGGCTACACCGCCAAAGTGCTGGCCGAGCACAGCCGCCTGTTGTCTGTCTCCACTGGGCGCAGTGTTCCAGTTGCTACGCCACGGCTGATTCCAGTGAAGCAACCCATAGCTCCACCGGAAGAAGTAGCACCTGAAGTGGTAGCCAGCTTGGTGAACTCGTAAATCGTCACAGGCCAAGCTTGTCACCCGGCTCGGGTAAACTCCACACCGTACGCGACTGGCGATAGGCGCCCAAGCCTTAGGGTTTGAGGCGCTGACGTGGGATCACCACTGGGAAGCGTGCCGCAGCATCTGCACAGGTGTTTGCGTTCAGCCGTTCGCCTGGGCAGCCCTTGTCTCATTTCGTTTCACATTGGAATGACAAGGTTCATTGTCTTAAAGGACTGCCATGTACCACCGCAACATCCTCGTCGAACAAGCTGATCCCGAAATCTGGGCCGCCATCGTGGCCGAGAACGCCCGCCAGGAGCACCACATTGAGCTGATCGCCAGCGAAAACTATGCCTCGCCCGCTGTCATGGCCGCGCAAGGCAGCCAGATGACCAACAAGTACGCCGAAGGTTACCCCGGCAAGCGCTACTACGGTGGCTGTGAACATGTGGACGTAGCCGAATCGCTGGCACTAGAGCGGATCAAGCGTATTTTTGGCGCCGATTGCGCCAACGTACAGCCGCATTGCGGTGCGTCCGCCAACGAGGCCGTGTTCCTAGCCTTTTTGAAGCCCGGCGACACCATCATGGGCATGAGCCTGGCCGAAGGCGGGCATTTAACCCACGGCATGCCCCTGAACATCAGCGGCAAATGGTTCAACGTCGTCTCTTACGGCCTCAACGCCGAGGAAGCCATCGACTACGACGCCATGGAGCGCAAAGCCCACGAAACCAAGCCCAAGCTCATCATCGCCGGTGCCAGCGCCTATTCGCTGGCCATCGACTTTGAACGCTTCGCCAAAGTTGCCAAAGACGTGGGCGCCATCTTCATGGTCGACATGGCCCACTATGCCGGTTTGATTGCCGCCGGCCTGTACCCGAATCCCGTGCCCCACGCCGACGTAGTGACCAGCACCACCCACAAGAGCCTGCGCGGGCCGCGAGGCGGCATTATCTTGATGAAGGCCCAGCACGAGAAGGCTATCAACAGTGCCATCTTCCCTGGCCTGCAAGGTGGCCCGCTGATGCACGTGATTGCGGCCAAGGCGGTGGCCTTCAAGGAAGCCATGGCGCCAGAGTTCAAGACTTACCAGCAGCAGGTTGTCAAAAACGCACAGATCGTTGCCGAGACG
>JBKJJC010000085.1:0-5010 GCA_046598245.1 Rhodoferax sp. | reverse complement strand
GTTTGCCTGCCGTTGGCATTCATTGGCTCCGCGTTACTCGGTGCCGTGTTGGAGCGCACGTTGTACCGGCCGCTGTACCGCAAGCCACACCTGGACCAGGTGTTGTTCTCCATTGGGCTCACCTTTATGGCGGTGGCCACGGTCGGTTACTGTATCGGTTCCAGCCAGCAAATCGTGCAACTGCCCGAATGGCTCAAGGGCCGCACCGAGCTGGGTGAAGGCGCTTGGATGTTGGGCATGGGTCACTACCGGTTGTTCATCATTTCCGTGTGTGCTGCACTCACCGTAGGTCTGCAATACATGCTGACGCAAACCCGCTTTGGCAGCCGTCTGCGCGCGGCGGTGGACGACCAGCGGGTTGCGGCTGGTTTGGGTATTGATGTCAATTGGGTTTTTTTGGTTACTTTCGCGGTGGGCTCGGGGCTGGCCGGTCTGGGCGGTGCGCTGGGTGCCGAGGTGCTGGGGCTCGACCCGAGCTTTCCGCTTAAATTCATGGTCTACTTTTTGATCGTCGTCGCGGTGGGCGGCACGTCCAGCATCAACGGGCCTCTGTTGGCCGCGCTGCTGTTGGGTATTGCCGATGTGGCCGGCAAGTACTACATCCCCAAGCTGGGCGGTTTTATTGTCTACAGCTTGATGATTGCCATTCTGGTCTGGCGACCGCAGGGATTGTTTGTGCGCAAGGGGGGCAAGTGATGTCGCGCGCGCGCTGGACGTGGTGGGAGCTGCTGCTGTGGGCGCTGGCACTGGCTTCGCCATTGCTGCTGTCCAGCCATGCGTTGATCATCAACGAAATCGCCATCGTTGCGCTGTTTGCGTTGTCACTGGATTTGATTTTGGGTTACACCGGCATCGTGTCGCTGGGCCATGCGGCCTTTTTTGGCATGGGGGCTTACAGCGCGGCCTTGTTTGCCAAGTTTTTGATGCCAGACCCTTTGGTCGGTTTGCTGGTGGGCATGGGCTCGGCAGGGCTGCTGGGTGCACTGTGCAGCGCCACGATTCTGCGCGGCACGGATTTGACACGGCTGATGGTCACACTGGGGGTGGGGCTCATCCTGATGGAGCTGGCCAACAAGCTGGACTGGTTGACCGGTGGTGCCGATGGCCTGCAGGGCGTGGTGATGGGGCCGCTGCTGGGTCGCTTTGAGTTTGACCTGTATGGCCGTGTGGCGGCATGGTATTCGCTGACGGTG
The DNA here is from genome assembly GCA_046598245.1 of Rhodoferax sp. Lineage (GTDB taxonomy): Bacteria > Pseudomonadota > Gammaproteobacteria > Burkholderiales > Burkholderiaceae_C > Allorhodoferax. The sequence goes on along the minus strand of JBKJJC010000085.1, from coordinate 3,817 downwards.
TTGTTGGTGGTGTTTGTGATCACGCGGCGGTTGGTGAACTCGCCGTTCGGTGCCACGTTGAAAGCCATCCGAGACAATCGGCTGCGTGCGATGGCGATTGGCATTCCGGTCAACAGCCGCTTGGCCGTGGTGTACACCGTGGCCGCCACGCTGGCCGGCGCCGCGGGTGCGCTGTTGGCGCAGACCTCAGGCTTTGCGTCGTTGGATGTGTTTGAGTTCCACCGCTCGGCGGACGTGTTGCTGATTTTGGTGATCGGTGGCGTCGGCTGGCTCTACGGCGGCGTGGTCGGGGCCATTGTCTTCAAGCTGATGCAGGACGCGATAGCGAGTATCACGCCGCAGTACTGGACCTTCTGGATCGGGCTGTTTCTGGTGGTGTTGGTGCTGGTCGGGCGTGAGCGCCTGATTCGCCCGTGGACCTGGTTTGGCAAAAACGGTCATCAAGGCGGTTTGGAATGAGCGGCGCTGTGTTGTCTGCGCAAGGCCTGGTCATGCAGTTTGGTGGCATCACCGCCGCCAACAACATCACGTTGGACCTGCACAAGGGCGCACGGCACGCTTTGATCGGGCCCAATGGTGCGGGCAAGACCACACTGATCAATTTACTGACGGGTGTGCTGCAGCCCTCTTCCGGCAAGATCGTCTTGGAAGGGCATGACATCACAACACTTGCCACACACCAGCGCGTGCGCCGTGGCTTGGCGCGCACTTTTCAGATCAACCAATTGTTCGACACGCTGACCCCGCTGGAGACGCTGGCCATGGTTGTCTCGCAGCAGCAGGGGCTGGGCGGCAAGTGGTGGCAGGTGCTCGGCGGTTCTGCCAAGGTGACCGAGCGCTGCGAGCAATTGCTGGAGCAGTTCCACCTGACGGCGGTAATGGGCCAAGAAACGCGGGTGCTGGCGTATGGAAAACGCCGTCTATTGGAGATTGCCATCGCGCTGGCCTGCGAGCCCCGTGTGCTGTTGCTCGATGAGCCGGTGGCCGGCGTGCCTGCCGGCGAGCGTGAAGTGCTGCTGCAAACCGTGGCGGCGCTGCCGACCGATGTGTCCATATTGTTGATTGAGCATGACATGGACTTGGTGTTCAGCTTTGCCAAACGCATGACAGTGCTGGTCAATGGCGCGGTGCTGACCGAGGGTGACCCGGACCAGATCGCCCGCGACCCGCGCGTCAAAGCGGTGTATCTGGGTCAAGGTGATGAAGAGATCCACCAGCATGGCTGAGTTGCTCACAGTAGAAAACTTGAGCGCGGGGTATGGCGAAGCCGTAGTCCTGCACAGCGTGTCGCTGACCATCAACGCCGGTGAGACGCTGGCGCTGCTGGGCCGCAATGGCACCGGCAAGACCACGCTGATCAACACGCTGGCCGGTGCCACACGCCAGCATGGGGGCCGCATCGCGCTGGGTACCGCAAGCTCGGTCGTGGCCTTGCACAAGCTCCCATCCCACGCGCGGGCCGCCGCCGGTATCGGTTGGGTGCCGCAGGAACGCAATATCTTCAAGTCGTTAACGGTGCATGAAAACCTGGCCGCCGTGGCGCGCGCTTTGCGGGTGGGCCGCACCAGTAGCCCCTGGACGCCAGAGCGCGTCTACGAACTGTTTCCACGGTTGGCCGAGCGCAAGACCAACCTGGGCACGCAGCTCTCCGGTGGGGAACAGCAGATGTTGGCCATTGGCCGTGCACTGGTGCTCAACCCGACGCTGCTTCTTCTGGACGAACCCTGCGAAGGCCTGGCACCCATCATCGTGCAAGAACTGTTGCGCGCCATACGCCGCATCACGCGCGAAGAGGGCCTTTCGGCCATCATCGTGGAGCAGCACCCCCAAGCGATTTTGGCTATCTCCGACACTACGGCCGTACTCGACCGTGGCACCGTGGTGCACAGCGGCACAGCGCGTGGTCTTCTGGAGCAACCGTGGTTGCTGGAGAATTTGCTGGGAGTGGCACGTTGAATTGCAAACACTCCTAATATGATAGCAATGTATCTATATTCCACGGGGGCTATGGCCCTATTTTATTCAAGACACAACCGCTGCCACAGGCGGAAAAAACCTTCGCGCATTGCAATAGACCAAAAAAATCCCCTGCAGCATTGGCTTGCAGGGGATCAGTCGATTGCCTAGGCAATCGGGCCGTGAGAATTACTTCTTCTTGGCGGCCTTTGGAGCGGCTTTCGGCGCAGCAACCACAACCGTAGCTTCGGCTTTCAGAGTCATGCGCTGCGCCTTTAGCGCATTGATTTCATCAGCCAACTTGGACTTGCGCTCGTTGAGCTTGACCAGAGCCGCGTTGATCTTGGCGATCGCCTTGGCAGTCTTGGAAACGGCTACCGTTTTGGGCGCGGCAACTTTCTTAGCCATCGGCTTGGTTGCCTTAGCGGGCGATTTTGTTACGGTTTTTGTTGCAGCCTTGGGGGCTGTTTTTTTTGCAGTTGCCATTGTTGAGTTTCCTTGTTTGTTGAGTCGGCGTATCTAGCATGAGGTCATTAACTCATCGCCGCTCATCATATATATGACGGGAACATTATCCCCGATATACCGTCAGCAAAGAGATTGGTGAAGTCATGGCTGTTCCAGGCTTTCAGTAACGCGCCGCTTTGGCACCAGGCCTTTCCTCAACTTTTCAAAGGCCTGGTGTGTGCAAAACGGCCAGAGCATTTCCGATGCGCTATGCGCGGTGGCGAACGCCACATGGTTTGCCCTGGCAGACAAAACCATTACTTTGGCACGGCAGCTTCACTCGTCGATTTGATGTCTTCCGCACCAAAACGTTCGTAAATTTCCTCGACTGCCTTTTCTTCGTCGGAGGTGTCGGTGTGTACCGAGATCAGCGCGTTGCCCTTGCTGATCTTTCCATCGTAATGTTTGGCTTCGTATTCGGGAATGCCCATGCCCACCAGTGCACCAACAAGCCCGCCGGTGGCACCACCAACAGCGGCGCCCCCGAGTGCGGCCATGATGGGCCCCGCCGCAATGAACGGCCCCACTCCGGGAATGGCCAGGGTGCCAATTCCAGCCAGCCAACCCAAAATTGCGCCAGTGCCCATACCCGCGACGACGCCGGTGGTTGCGCCCTCAGGCATCTTGGTGTGTTGTTCGTGCGCGAAGTCACGGGTACCCGATGTGTCAGGCAATAGAACTGAAATATCGGCGCTGGGGAACCCAGCGACCTTCAATGCTTCAACAATCGTTTCGGCTTGGTTGCGATCTTTGGCAATACAGAAAACAGCGGTATTTTTCATTTGAATGTCCTTCAATAAATAGTGTTGCGTAACTTAAGATTTTGTTTTCACATCTAACTGGTTGTCAATTTTTGTGACGCCGTCGATTTGCTTCGCCACCGACTCAACAAGCGCCTTCTCCTCTACGCTCTTGACGGGGCCACGCAACGTTACGACGCCACCTTCAACCATCACCTTTGCGTTGTGCCCCTGGGTAGAAAGTGACTTCTCGGCAACCAGTGCGCGGCGCACCGACGCGAGCAGCTTGCGGTCTTGCTCTTGGTTGCTTTGGTCTTGCGGGGTCTTTGTCGCCCCACTCTTGTCACGTTGATTGATTCCGGTGTTGTCAGCGCGTGTTGACACTTGCGCCGTTGATGCGGGGGTTGTATTTTTTCCGTCTGGCGGTCGGTCGGTGGCCAGCGCGCTTGCACACGCCAATGCCATCGACAAGTTCAGCAGTGTTGCTAAGGTTTTCATTGATTCTCCCTGTGGTTGGTGGCAGTTTTGCCATGTAGGAGCCCAGAGGTTAGTTAGCAACAAACCGCAGGTCTGTTTGATTGCGCACATAGTTTTCAGCTGAATCCGTTGCGCGA
>JBKJJC010000060.1:0-24442 GCA_046598245.1 Rhodoferax sp. | reverse complement strand
TACAAGTCCCACACGGGGTCGCTCACGCGGCTGCCGTGGTCGTCGATCACGATGTCGCCATGGGTATCGCTGACATGGCAGTGGCCCGCCAGGTGTAGCTCGCCCACTACATCGGCGGGAATGGCATCCAGCCAATCGCGGCAGCTTTGTAGCGGATCGGCACTATCGCCAAAACGCAATTGCGCGTTCAGGGCATTGACATAGATGTTGTTCACATCGACCAGCAACTGGCATCCGGTACGACGGGCAAGCTGGGTCAAAAACTCGGTCTCTATCCACACGCGTTCGGCTTCAGTGTCTGTGTCGGTGGCGAGAACATTCCAGCGCAAATAGGCAGAAAGGTTTTCCACCAAAAAAACACGTTGCAAATGGTCTTGCACCTGGTTCACATGGGAGCACAACAGGTCTAACGCTTCGTTGGTGAAGGGTATGGGCAACAGGTCTGCGGCATGCACAAGCTTGCCCTGAAAAACGCCACGCGCAAAGCAGGCGTGGTCACTGACCCGCACTGGGTCTAACCGCTGCACCAGGTGCGCAAGCTGGTCTAGGTGCCAACGATCCAGCCCCACGGCAGAGCCCAATGACAGGCCCACACCATGCAAGCTGATGGGATAGTGCGCGCGCCCCTGCTCCAGCACGGCCAGAGCAGCCCCACCCGGCGCAAAAAAATTCTCGGAGTGCACTTCAAGGAACGCTAGAGCGGGCTGGCGTTCCAGTAATTCGGCATAGTGGGGATGCCTCCAGCCTATACCCACTATGTCCACGCTCGCCAAGCCTCCCACGGGTTCGCGTGGAGCTTCGGTCACGGGACGGGGCATTGCACTTACTTCTTGGCGATCGCCTTGGCTTCGTCTTGGGACAGGCCCTTCATCCCTTTACAACTGCCTTTGGCCACGTATTTCCACTCGGTCTTGTCCATATCTACTTTGGACTGGCCAGCACAGGAATGGCTACCGGAGACACTTGCGCAATCGTTTTGACCGGCTTTGGCAATACCGAAGCACTTTTCTTTTTCCTGCGCAGCGGCAGGTACAGCCACCATAGACAGAGACATCACTGCAGCTGCGGCAGCAGCGATCATGGCACGTTGGGTCATTTTGAAAACTCCAGATAAGGACAGGTTAAAGTTAAACCAGCAGGTACTTGTCGTACATGCACCCGTTGCTGGTTGACGGTTAGTCTGGTGCAAGTACCCATTCTTACAGGATTGTGGAAAAAAAACATCCCATGAACAGTTTCGAAGACCAAATCGTGGGCCTGCGGGAATACCTGATCAAGTTTGCCCGCCTGCAACTGCGCAACGACGCGTGGGCGGAAGACGCCGTGTCAGAAACCGTGCTCGCGGCGCTGGCCAAACCGCAATCGTTTGGCAACCGTTCACAGCTCAAGACCTGGCTGGTGGGCATTCTGAAACACAAAGTGGTCGACGCTTTGCGCCACCACCACCGCGAGGTCAGCGGACTGGACAACTCCGAAGACGACAACGCCGACCCGCTGGAAGCCATCGCATTCAAGGGCGACGGCCATTTCGCCGAACAGCCGGCCGACTGGGGCAATCCAGAACAACTGGCCAGCAGCCAACAATTCTTCGCCATTCTGGAAGCCTGCGCCAGCAAACTACCCGCAGCCCAGGGGCGCCTGTTCCTGATGCGCGAATGGCTGGAGCTGTCCAGCGAAGAGATTTGTAAGGAACTGCAGCTGACCCCGACCAATTTATATGTGCAACTGCACCGGGCCCGCCTGCGTTTGCGGGAATGCCTGGAGCTCCATTGGTTCAACAAAAACAGCGCATGACCATGTCGTATCCACTCAAAAGAACCTGCAAGGAAGTCACCGCCATGGTGGTAGCGCAGGAAGATCGCACCCTGGGTATGGCCGAACGGCTGGCTTTGCGCATGCACATGGCGATCTGCGATGCCTGCCCCCGGTTTGAGCGACAAATGCTGACCATGCGCAATGGTCTGAGGGAATGGCGCAACTACAGCGGCCCTGACGATTCGGCTAAACGTTAGTTGGGGTTGCAAATAAAAATTAGGCGAAATCAAAAATTTCCCGCATAATGGTGCAGTATTGCCGAAAATTCGGTGTACGGGTTTGCGGTGATTTACCAGTTTCGCGTCTGCTTTAAGTCTTCATTGGTTTGTTGATTGCGGGTTTGGACACCATCGCGTTTTGAGAGTTAGTTTTTGAGGAGTCCTTACATGGGCAACAAACTTTACGTGGGCAACCTGCCCTATTCCTTCCGTGATGAAGACTTGCAACAAGCGTTTGCAGCTTACGGTTCCGTTTCCAGCGCCAAAGTTATGATGGAACGTGACACTGGCCGTTCCAAAGGCTTCGGCTTTGTGGAAATGGGTAGCGATGCTGAAGCGCAAGCTGCTATCGGCGGCATGAACGGTCAACAATTTGGTGGCCGCGGTTTGGTCGTCAACGAAGCACGTCCTATGGAAGCACGTCCTCCCCGCACTGGCGGCGGCGGCTTCGGTGGTGGTGCTGGCGGTGGTCGTAGCGGCGGTGGCGGCTACGGTGGTGGTGGTGGCGGCGGTGGCGGCTACGGTGGTGGCGCTGGCGGCGGCGGTGGCCGTAGCGGCGGCGGCGGCGGCGGTGGTTACGGCGGTGGCCGTAGCAGCTACTAAGCAGCTACCGGAGAACATCTCCAATCAAAAAAGGGCCTCCGGGCCCTTTTTTGTTGCCTGCAGCGGACCTTTCGGTGCAGGCAAGCAGCAGCGCAAGGTCCGATCAGACGTCGGTGATGCGTTTCTTGCGCGGTCGACCCGACAAAACCTTGTCATACAGCCAGTTCGGCAACAAGCGCAAAGCCTTCGCCACCACGCCCATCTGCCAAGGGATCACCCGGTAGCTGTCGCCGGCTGAGATCGTGTCGAAAGCCTTGTCGGCAAAAACATCGGCCTGCATCAGGAAAGGCATGGAATACCGGTTGTGTTGCGTCAACGGCGTATCAATGTACCCCGGGCAAATTGTCACCACCTTGACCCCACTATCCCGCAATTCACCACGCAAGCTTTCGCAATAACCAATCACGGCGGCCTTACTGGCGCAATAGGCACCATGGCCCGGCAGTCCGCGGATACCCGCCACACTGCCAATACCGACCAGGGCACCCGAACCACGGCACACCATAGGCTCAACAAATGCATGAAAAGTGGCCGCCAAACCGACGTTGTTGATGGCAAAGGTACGTGACAACACATCCAGATCACCCCGCACCGCGCTGTCCATGCCGATACTGACACCCGCGTTGGCAATCACCACATCCGGCACGCCCTGACTCTGCAAACACAGCTCAGTCGCCGCCACGATGCTGTCCACTACGGCCACGTCAGCACTGTAAATTTTGTAGCGAGACGGCTCCAAGCCTTTTTTCAGGGCCCACGCCTGCATGTCATCCGTGCGGCGGGCGACCAGTGCGAGTGAAAAGCCCGCCTGGTAATACCGCCAGGCCAACGCCTGACCAATACCGCTGGATGCACCGGTGACAAATATCAATTGGGACACGGGCTGACTCCTTAATATCGTCACTTGGCTCCCGGCAACAAGGTGGCCTTGACACGCCCACTCAGTTGCAGAACGCGCTCAACATTGTCAAAGTCTAGGTGATCAGCAGAAAACCGGTCACCTCCCCGCAAAAACTCTACGGGCAAATGGGACCGCACACGCTCGGTCAGCATAAAAGCATGCAAAAACTCGCTGCGGAACTCCATACGTGGCACGGGGCTGGCAACCGCATCGGGGTCCGCTTCGCGCACCACAATGGCCTGACCCATTAGCTGAACCTCGGAAGAATCCTCATTGGTCAAGCCCCGTTGCGCCGTAGCGGTTGTGACCCGTCCCTGAACGTCAAAGGAGCGCACCCGGATGTTGTCAATCTCCAGCGTTTTCGTATCGGGATAGTGTTGCGCCTTAGCACCTACAACCTCAGTACGGATACGCCCGGCCGCGTCGAATGTGCGCACAGAAAAGTTCTCCATGAAGTAGTCTGGCTCGTGCCTCACAGCGCGTTGAACTTCTACACCGCCGCTGTGCGGTGTACTTCGTACCAGCCAATAGGTGCCCAGCGCCAATAGACCCATGGAAACCAGTGGGAAATACAACAGGGAACGGTCCCAAGCATCACGCAAAAGCTGAATCATTGCGTGTACTGTTCTAGCAGGTCAACATAGCGGCCGCTTGCCACCAGCAGAAGATCACAAAACTCACGCGCTGCGCCGTCGCCACCGCGCGCCGTAGTAACAAAGTGGGCGATGGACAACACCTCACGGTGCGCATTCAACGGTGCGCAGGCAAAGGCACAACGGCGCATCACCGGCAGATCTGGCCAGTCATCACCCATTGCCGCCGCCTGGCTCCAGTCCAAGCCCAACGCGGCCAGAGTTGTCTTGGCCGCCGGTAGTTTGTCTTCGGTTCCAAAGTAGGCATGCTGCACACCCAGGGCCTGCAGGCGCACACGCAGAGGCTTGGAATCGCGCCCGGTAATCACTACCGGCGTAATGCCCCCTTGCTGCAACAACTTGATGCCGTGCCCGTCCAGTGTATTGAAACGCTTGAGCGTTTCACCCGCTTCGGAAAACAGCAAACCGCCATCGGTCAGCACACCGTCCACATCAAAAAAAGCCACCCGAATTTCCTGGGCCTGCAACAACAATGCAGGATCGAAGTTCAACGCGGGAATGTGTGGCGCAAGCGCCTCCTCGGATGCTTGCGGCTCTGGAAACAATGGCGCGTGGGGGTTTGTCATATCACCTTAGCCCGCATCAGGTCATTGCTATTGAGGGCGCCGCAAAGGCGACCGTCTGCGTCAACAACCAGCACACTGGTGATGCGATTGCGCTCCATCAAATCGGCAGCGTCTACCGCCAAAGCTTGCTGATCCACAGTGCTTGGAGAGTTGTGCATAACATCTCGGGCCGTAGTGCCACGCAAATCCGTACCTTGCTCAACCAAGCGGCGCAAGTCACCGTCGGTAAAGATGCCCAACACCCGGTTGTCCGCGTCGACCACGGCAGTTGCGCCCAGACCCTTGGCACTCATCTCGCGCATCAGCGCACTGAAATTGGCATCGGGCGCCACCCGCGGCACCGCGTCACCCAAACGCATCACGTCGCTAACATGGGTCAGCAGCTTGCGTCCCAGCGCGCCACCGGGGTGAGAACGCGCGAAATCCTCGGCCCTAAAGCCCCGCGCATCCAACAGCGCTACGGCCAATGCATCGCCCAAAGCAAGCTGGGCCGTCGTACTGGCGGTAGGCGCCAAATTCAAAGGGCACGCTTCTTTGTCCACCGCACTGTCCAGCCACACGTCGGCATGCAGGGCCATCGTGGACTGGCCGTTAGCAGTCATGGCCACCATCGGTGTGCCCAAGCGTTTAAGAACCGGCATGATGGTGGACATCTCCTGAGACTCGCCACTATTGGAAATGGCCAGAACCAGATCAGCGGCAGTGATCATGCCCAAATCCCCGTGGCTAGCCTCAGCCGGGTGTACAAACATGGACGGGGTGCCGGTAGACGCCAGCGTGGCCGCGATCTTGCGCCCGATATGTCCGCTTTTTCCCATGCCCATCACTACTACACGGCCTTGCAAAGTCAAAATCAGGTCTACCGCCTGTGCAAAGGACGAGCCCACCCGGCTTTTGAGACCCAGTACGGCAGCTGCTTCAATATCGAAGGTCTCCTTTGCCAGTGCGATAGCTCGGTCGGCGGAGGATGCAGTACGGCGATTGGCGGGGTCGGTCATGCAAGCATTTTATAGACGCGCACGGCTCTTGCTAGTATGGAGCCATGACTGGACTTGAAATTACGCTTCTCTATCTACTCGCCGCAGTACTGGGCGTGGTTTCCTGCCGCTATTTTCAACTACCCCCCATGTTGGGTTACCTTGCAGTCGGCGTGGCCGTGGGTCCCAATGCACTGGCCTTGTCACAAGATTCCGAGGGGGTACGCCACCTGGGTGAATTTGGCGTGGTGTTCCTGATGTTTGTCATCGGACTGGAGTTCAACCTTCCCAAACTGCGCGCTATGCGCCAGCATGTTTTTGGTCTGGGTCTGCTGCAGGTAGCGGTCACCATCATCGTGGCGACACTGGTGACCATGGGGCTAGCGGCGATAGCGCCGCAAACCTGGGGAATGTCCTGGCAAGCCGCGCTGGCTCTGTCCTGCGCACTCGCTATGAGCAGTACGGCTATTTTGGTCAAACTGATGGTCGAGCGATTAGAACGTGAATCTGAACATGGCAAGCGGGTCATGGGTGTTTTGCTGTTCCAAGATTTGGCAGTGGTGCCCTTGCTGGTACTGATACCGGCCTTGGGCGCAACCGGTGAGGAATTAGCAGGGGCCTTGGGTCTTGCTGCCATCAAGGCCACGCTGCTGATCACGGTGCTACTGGTTGGCGGACAGCATGTCATGCGACGCTGGCTAACCGTGGTTGCACGGCGCAAAAGTGAGGAACTGTTTGTTCTGAACCTGCTATTCATCACACTGGGTCTCGCCTGGCTGACCGAACTGGCGGGGCTCAGCCTGGCGTTGGGCGCGTTTATCGCCGGCATGCTGATTTCCGAGACTGAATTCAAACACCAAGTGGAAACCGACATACGCCCTTTCCACGATGTTTTGTTGGGATTGTTCTTCATCAGCATTGGCATGCTGTTGGATTGGCGTTTGGTGCTGGAACGATGGCCCCTGGTCTTGATACTGTTGATCATCCCCACGCTGTTCAAAGCAGCGCTGGTGACGGGGCTGTCCAAAATGCTAGGTGCCAGCTCGGGTGTGTCCCTGCGTACGGGCCTTTACCTGGCCCAGGCCGGTGAATTCGGCTTCGTGTTGCTCACCCTGGCTCAGACGAACTCGCTGGTTCCGCCCGCACTATTGAACCCCATCTTGGCAAGCATGGTGTTGTCTATGTTGGCCACCCCCTTCATCGTGATGTATACCAACCGCATCGTCATGAAGTTGGTGTCCAGTGAGTGGCTGTTGCAATCCTTGCAAATGACCACCATCGCACGCAAATCCATGAATGCCAACCGCCATGTCATTATTTGTGGCTATGGTCGCTGTGGTCAAAACTTGGCCAAAATGTTGGAAGGCGAAGGCATACCGTATATCGCATTGGACCTGGACCCGGACCGGGTTCGACAGGCCGCAGCAGCCGGCGATTCCGTAGTGTTTGGAGACGCGGCCAGGCTCCAGGCTCTGATTGCTTCGGGTATGGCGCGGGCCAGCGCAGTGGTAATCACCTACCTCGATGTTGGCAGTGCCCTGAAAACCTTGAGCCACACCCGTGCCCATGCACCACAGGTTCCCGTTATCGTACGCACCCAGGATGACCTTAGCCTGGAGGTCCTGCAAGAAGCCGGCGCTACTGAAGTGGTGCCCGAAACCATAGAAGGCTCGCTGATGCTGGCCAGCCATGCCCTGGCACTGGTCGGTGTGCCCATGCGCAGGGTGATACGCATCGTGCAAGACCAGCGCGACGCACGTTACAACCTTCTGCGAGGATTTTTTCGGGGTTCCGACGACGACTCGGTAGACGAGTTGCAGTACGAACGCCTGGCCACGCTAACCATACCCGCCGAAGCCAAAGCTGTCGGGCGCACACTAAACTCCCTCGCGCTAGACACCCTGGATGTCAGGGTTGTCAGCCTGCGCCACCACGATGGAAAAGTAGGAGCCATAGACGCAGACGTATTACTGCAAGCCGGTGACACATTGGTGCTTTCGGGCAAAGCTGAAGCCCTGGCCATTGCCGAGCAAAAAATTCTCAAAGCCTAGTTTCCCCGCCGCCGCACAGCAAAGGCACAATGCAGGCTGCTGCCGCGTTCGGCCACCCCCTATACGAAAACCATGCAAAACATCAGCATCAACCAGTACCTGAGAGACCATATCCGCACGGTGCCGGACTGGCCAGCGCCCGGTGTCCAGTTCCGCGACATCACGCCGTTGCTACAAGAGGCCAAAGTATTCCGTGTATTGATCGATGCCTTTGTGCACCGGTACATGGACGCCAGCATGCGCCCCGATGTCGTCGCCGGACTGGACGCGCGGGGCTTCATCCTCGGCGCGGTAGTGGCCTATGAGTTGAATGTCGGATTCGTCCCGATCCGCAAGAAAGGCAAACTGCCGTTCACCACGGTGGAGGAAACTTATGAACTGGAATACGGCAGTGCCACGGTCGAACTGCATACCGACGCTGTTAAAACAGGTGACCGGGTGCTGCTGATTGACGACTTGATTGCCACTGGCGGGACCATGATGGCGGGCAAAAAACTACTGGAAAAGCTGGGAGCAACGGTGATGGAGGGTGCAGCAATTGTGGACCTGCCCGAACTTGGTGGCTCTCAAAAACTGCGTGAATCCGGCTTGCCGTTATTCACGTTGGTCGACTTCAGCGGGCACTAAAACGACCCACACAGCGCGTGCGTAGAGGCCCTACTCACAGGTCGCCGTATTGGGTACCACTCAGCGGCGACGGCCGGTCATCAAATTCAGTGTCTTGAAATTGGGGCACCGGCGCAGGGTTGCGCCGCCCCGACTTGACAATTTCTCCCGGCGAAGACAAGGGACTAGGCGTCGCAACAGAAGCTAGGGCATTTTTGAACGCCGCCACTTCTTCCGGATGCAGAGGTTCATATGCCGGCTGGGGCTGCGTTGCCAGCACATCGGGCAGCGGTGGTGGCTGACTGGCAACCGACGCCCGAATGGGCACAACCGTCGGAGCGCTGACCCGTGACAAACCAGCCGTCACATGCTCATTGATACGCCAGTACACGGCCGTGACCAAAATATCGTGCCTGGTCTTGGCATGCTGGGCGATGAGACCTTCAATCTCCGCCAGACGTGTGGTCTCACCGGCGTACTGGCGGGCCATGTCCATCATGATCAGATACTGGCGACCCCGCGAATCCAACGACAAGACCTTGAACTTGTAGGTTGATGACAACACGCCAGCCCTGATCATGGCCTCACGTACCACGGCATAGAGCATTTCTCGACGCTCCAACCGCTCGCCTTTGCGATTGGCCGCACTACCCGGGGGAGCAGTCGGCACCCGTCCACGCAGTTTGCCTGTAGAACTGAAGGGCACGGTCGCGTCCACATGCCCCAATCCAGAACTCTCTATGGGCATGGACGAACCGGCAGGCGGTTTCTTGGTAAACCAGGTGAGAAGCGACATTTTTTTGCTTTCAGGTACCAAGACAGAATACGGGTATTTCAGCTACTTGCCAATGCAAAATTTGGAAAAAATCACTCCCAATAGGTCATCTGACGTGAACTCGCCGGTAATTTCGCTGAGGGCGTTTTGCCCCAACCGAAGCTCTTCGGCCATCAAATCCAAGGACTGATCTTGTGCGGCCAGGTGTTCAGCAGCCAGCGCCAGGTGCTGGTCAACCCGCCGTAAGGCGTGGATATGCCGCTCACGCGCAATAAAAACCCCGCCATTGGGTGCCTGCCAGCCAGCGGCAACCAGCAAGGCGCGGCGCAGGCTGTCCAAGCCAAAGCCGGTCTTGGCAGACAACACGATTGCGCCTTCACGCGGGGCAAGGGGTGCAGCATCGGCCTTATTCCAAACATCAATCACCGGCACCTTGTTTGAGAGCTTTTGGCCTATAGCCCCCGTGATTGCTACATCACCTGCTATGTAATCAATAGCATTTATGCGGGTCAGGTCGTGCAGGAACAGTACCGCGTCCGCCCCTTCAATGGCCTCCCAGGCCCGCGCGATACCGATCTTTTCCACATCGTCTTCACTGTGGCGCAGGCCCGCCGTGTCGACCACGTGGATAGGCACACCCTCTATTTGTATGGTCTGTTGCACCTTGTCCCGCGTGGTACCAGCAATGGGCGTGACGATGGCCAGTTCTGCACCCGCCAGTGCATTCAGCAAAGAAGACTTACCCGCGTTGGGCTGCCCGGCGATGACCACCGTAATGCCTTCGCGCAGTAGCGCACCCTGCGAGGCTTTTTGTAACACGGTGTGCAAACTCTGTTGCAGACGCACCAACTGTCCCTTGGCATCGGACTTTTCCAGAAAGTCGATCTCTTCCTCGGGAAAGTCCAACGTGGCCTCCACCAGCATACGCAGGTGGATCAACGCGTCGCGTAAGGTGTGAATCTCACGAGAAAAGACGCCGGACAAGGACTGCGTGGCACTGCGGGCCGCCGCCTCGGTGCTGGCGTCGATCAGGTCGGCAATGGCCTCGGCCTGTGCCAAGTCTATCTTGTCATTGAGGAAGGCGCGTTCAGAAAATTCACCCGGCTGGGCGATACGCATGCTGCCAAGATAACTCTGCCCCGTAATGGGATCGGTGTCCAAAGCCGCCTCCAGACAACGGCCCAGCAACAACTGCAAGACCACCGGGCCGCCATGGGCCTGCAGTTCCAGTACATCCTCACCCGTGAACGAGTGCGGCCCCGGAAAGTACAGCGCAAGCCCTTGGTCCAGCGGCACACCCTGGCGGTCATTAAACGGCAGGTAAGTCGCCTCACGTGGCCGCAGCGCTCGGCCCAACAGATGGGTGATCCACGACCCCAGATTCTTGCCGCTGACCCGCACAATGCCTACGGCGCCACGTCCCGCAGCAGTGGCAATCGCGGCAATAGGTTCCTGGTGGCGTGCAAGCATAGGAAGCAGAGAAAAGGAAGCCTTGCCAGGGATACCGATGGAGCCGGTTAGCCCGGACCACCGGTATCGCCCCCTATTTCGGGGAGGCGCCGCAGATGCTTCGAGGGGTTACTTAAACTTCGGCAGATTGAACTGCGGCGGCACACCCATGCGGGTGTTGATGATCCACTGCTGGGCGATGGACAAGATGTTGTTAGTGATCCAGTACAACACCAGGCCAGCCGGGAAGAAGAAGAACATCACGCTGAAGATCAGTGGCATGAACCACATCATCTTGGCCTGCATCGGGTCTGGCGGCGTCGGGTTCAGCGCCGTTTGCAGCAGCGTCGTCAGTGTCATCACCAGCGGCAAGATGAAGTAAGGGTCGGGAGAAGACAAGTCCTTGATCCACAAAATCCACGGCACGTTGCGCATTTCCACACTGGACAACAGCACCCAGTACAGGGCGATAAAAACCGGAATCTGAACCATGATGGGGAAGCAGCCACCCATGGGGTTGACCTTTTCCTCACGGTAGATGCGCATCATCTCCTGCTGCATCTGTTGCGGGTTGTCCTTCAAACGCTCACGCATTTCCATGATCTTGGGATTAACCGCCTTCATCTTGGCCATGCTGGCATAGGCCTTGGCATTGAGCCAGTAGAACGCAATCTTCAATAACACCACCAGGGCCACGATAGACCAGCCCCAGTTTTGTATGAAGCCGTGTAGCTTGTCCAGCAGCCAATACAAGGGTTTGGCCAAGATGGTCAAGATGCCATAGTCCTTGACCAGGTCCAAACCAGGTGCCAAGGTTGTCAACATCGTTTCTTGCTGGGGACCAGCAAAGAAAGTGGCGTCGATCACCTTGGTGGTGTCCGGGGCAATCGCATCAGGGGCCGTGATAATTGTTGCGCGGTAGCAGCAGTCTGCAACCGTCGAGCCGATGTCAACACCGTCGATGGAAATCGTACGCTGCACGCCATCCGGCAGTATCCAGGCGCTGGCAAAGTAATGCTGGACCATGGCCACATAGCCATTGGCCGACTGCTTTTCGAATTCGGCTTTCTTTTTCTTGACATCAGAGAACTCGACCTTTTGGTACTTCTTGGCCTCCGTATAGACGGCTGGTCCGGTAAAGGTGGAGTAGAACGAAGACTCACCAGGTGGCTTGTTACCGTCGCGCACCAATTGCAAGTAGAGCTGTGGCGACAGCGGTGCACTGGATACATTGGTCAACTCGTGTTTGACCGCCATGTCATAGGCGCCACGGCGCAGTGTGTAGGTCTTGACCAGTTTGATGCCACCCACATCTGCGGATGTGAATTTCACGACCAGTTCATTGTCGCCATCCTTGAGTGAACGTGCGCCGCTCACGGTCATGGGTGATTTGTGTGTTGGAAAGGCACCTGTGGCGGTGCCACCAATCACACCCGTCTGTGCCATGTAGACACGGTCCTTGCTGTCGTCGAGTAGTACAAAATTCTTGCTCTTGTCATCCATGTCGGCGTGCTTAAGAAACTCGGAGCGGACCAATGAACCACCCTCCGTCTCAAAGGTCAGCTTCATGACATCGGTCGTCACCTCAATGCGCTCTTTGGGAACAGGCGCAGTCACCGGAGTTGCTCCAGCAGGAACAGCGGCCACATTAGCCGTTGTTGCAACGGCCTCAGCACTTGGCACACCTGCCGTGTTGCTGGCGCCAGGAACAGATGCAGGCTGAGAAGTCGCTGGCGCGCTCTGTTGGGCGGGGCTGGGGAAGAACGTTGCCTTCTTACCGTTGTGCACCTGCCATTGGTCCCATAACATGACCATAGAAAAGCCAAAGATCACCCACAAAATGGTGCGGCGAATATCGTTCATGAAGGTTTCTTTTCAGAAGGAGAAGAGATCAGCCGGGTAAACAGCCGGGGAAGTTCAACAGGCACAGGGTCGACTCCACCCGCACACCATGGGTGACAGCGCCCAATGCGCGACACAGTGAGGTAGCTACCAGCTGCAGCGCCATGGGCTTGCAACGCCCCGAGGGCATAAACTGAGCAGGTGGGTTCGAACCGACAGGCAGAGCCCAGCCACGGACTCAAGAAAATCCGATACGCCTTCACAATCCCCATCAACAGCGATTGCATCATGGCGTGGCAAGTACGGAAAGTGTGGCTGACACAGGAAGGCGCGAAAAAAGTTGCTGCAACTCTGCCCGAACGGCCGCTTTAAGCACGTCGGAGCTTGCGCTGACAAATTGGCTGCGGTCAAACCCCGCGCGCAGCCTGACAAGGTGCGCACGTTCAGACAACAGGGGCTCGAAATCGACACTCACGCTGTAGATTTGGCGTTTGATGGCATTGCGCGTGACTGCGCGCTTGGCCCACCGTTTGGGGACCATGGCACCCAGCCAAACCGCGGATTTTGGAAACAAAGCAGGTAATGCAACAGCGTGCACTACTGCCGCAGGCGACTCTAAAGCACAACAATGCAAAGCAAAGTGCGCAGTTTTGGCAAGTGTTTGACCTGCCAGAACCGCCTGGAACTGGGGGCGTGTCTTCAATCGTTGCACGGCGGTATCACACCAAACCCGCACACCAGCAATGCCTGTAAATGCATCTGCCGGATCGAATAAGCCCGCAGTCAGATTTCTTAGACAGCCAGGCGCTTGCGGCCCTTGGCGCGGCGTGCATTGATCACAGCACGACCACCGCGGGTCTTCATGCGAACCAGGAAGCCGTGGGTACGGGCGCGGCGAATTTTGGAAGGTTGGTAAGTGCGTTTCATTTGGAATTCCTAACAGGCTCTATTCTGATCCAGCCCTCGTCAAGAGAGCAGATCTCGGTCAAATCGCCCCGAACACAATCAGGGGAACCGCGGATTATCGCAAATTTTCTGAACCGGGGCAACACCTTACATCCGACACACGGCGTAGTGCTGTAAGTTCGGGGCAGCCCTAAAAATTGTGGATAAGGTTTTGATAAATTACAATCCGCGGCGCAGCGATTAATAACTATCCACAGAAGCTGAAAAGAATAATGTCAGAGGGACCCCCCACCAATAACGCCTTGTCACCGGGGCTGGACATAGGCCAAAGCCTGTGGCAAAGCTGTGTCGACCAGCTAGCCCAGGAACTGCCCGAGCAGCAATTCAACACCTGGATCAAGCCCTTGACCGCCCAGGTCTTGGAAGACTTTTCAAAAGTCACCATCTTCGTTGCCAATCGCTTCAAACTCGACTGGATACGCGCCCAGTACAGCACCAGGATTGCGGCTTTGCTGGAGAAGATGTATGGCCAGCCAGTATTGGTTGAGTTAGCGATCACTCCTCGCGAAGCGATTGCTAGATCTACGTTCACACCGCAATCAACCGAGATGGTTGTAGCAGAAGAAAGCGTGCAAACCGGTGAACCCACTCCATCCGGATTGCCCAAGAACCGCATCAACGGATCGCTCACCTTCGAAAGCCTGGTTGAAGGGACAGCCAACCGAATGGCCCGCGCAGCCGCCATGCACGTGGCCACCATTCCGGGTCATCTGTACAACCCTCTGTTCATCTATGGTGGCGTCGGTTTGGGCAAGACGCACCTGATGCACGCAGTGGGCAACCGGCTGCTGGCAGACAAGCCCGGAAGCAAAGTTCTCTACATCCATGCCGAACAGTTTGTATCGGATGTGGTTAAAGCCTACCAACGCAAGACCTTTGACGAATTCAAGGAACGTTACCACTCGCTAGATTTGCTGTTGATTGACGATGTGCAGTTTTTTGCCAACAAGGATCGTACCCAAGAGGAGTTTTTCAACGCCTTTGAGGCCTTGCTGGCCAAAAAATCGCACATTGTGATGACCAGCGACACCTACCCCAAGGGATTGACCGACATCCATGAGCGCCTGGTTTCCCGCTTTGACTCCGGACTAACGGTCGCCATCGAGCCACCAGAACTCGAAATGCGGGTTGCGATTCTCATCAACAAAGCGCGCGTCGAGGGTTCAGAAATGCCCGAAGAAGTCGCATTTTTCGTCGCCAAAAACGTACGCTCCAACGTGCGCGAACTGGAAGGCGCCCTGCGCAAAATCCTGGCCTACTCCCGCTTCAACCAGAAAGAAATCTCCATTCAACTGGCACGTGAAGCCCTGCGCGACCTTCTGTCCATCCAGAACCGGCAAATTTCTGTGGAAAACATCCAAAAAACGGTGGCCGACTACTACAAGATCAAGGTCGCTGACATGTATTCCAAAAAGCGCCCGGCCAGCATCGCCCGCCCGCGCCAAATTGCGATGTACCTGGCCAAGGAACTGACACAAAAAAGTCTTCCTGAAATCGGAGAATTGTTTGGCGGCCGAGACCACACAACGGTGCTGCACGCCGTGCGAAAAATTGGTGGTGAACGCCAGCAAATGACCGAGCTGAACCAGCAACTACACGTGCTAGAGCAAACGCTTAAGGGTTAATCAGGAATAAAACCCCGACGCACCTAAAAGTAGTGCCTAAAACTGGGAAAATGGCGAGATTTTAGAAAAATCGGGCACGCAGGCCAAGGGTGCCATAACAGACATTAAATAAGAGGTAGACATGATCGTATTGAAGGCAACGCAGGACAAGGTCCTATCGGTACTGCAATCCGTGGCCGGAATTGTGGAGCGTCGCCACACCTTGCCTATTCTTGCCAACATACTGGTTCGCAAAACGGGCACATCCCTACAGGTCACTACGAGCGATTTAGAGATCCAGATCCGGACCACCGCCGAACTGGGTGGTGACACCGGCAACTTCACCACCACCATCGGCGCGCGCAAGCTCATCGATATCCTGCGCACCATGCCATCGGACCAGACCGTGTCACTGGAGTCGAGCCAAAACAAAATCATCCTCAAGGGTGGCAAGAGCAAGTTCACGCTGCAAACCATGGCGGCCGAAGACTTTCCGCTGGTGCAGGAATCGGCCAGTTTTGGCCCCGTTTTCAGCGTGCCGCAAAAAACACTGAAGAACCTGCTGAGCCAAGTGTCCTTTGCGATGGCCGTGCACGATATTCGCTACTACCTCAATGGCATCTTGTTTGTCGCCGAAGGTAAGCAGCTGAGCCTGGTCGCCACCGATGGCCATCGCCTGGCATTTGCCTCCGCCACGTTGGATGTGGAAGTGCCCAAACAAGAGGTTATTTTGCCCCGCAAGACCGTCGTCGAACTGCAGCGTCTGCTGTCGGACGCCGAAGGCGCCATCGAAATGCAGTTCGCCAACAACCAAGCCAAGTTTGTGTTTGACGGTATGGAATTCGTCACCAAGCTGGTTGAAGGCAAGTTCCCCGATTACAACCGTGTCATCCCCAAAAACCACAAAAACAGCATCACATTGGGACGCGACGCCTTGCTGAAGACGCTACAACGCACGGCCATTTTGACCAGTGACAAGTTCAAGGGCGTGCGCCTGAATATCGACCCCGGATCTTTGCGTGTGGCGTCCAACAACGCTGAGCAAGAAGAAGCGGTCGATGAGTTGGATATCGACTACGGCGGCGACAGCATAGAGATCGGTTTCAACGTGACCTACCTGATTGACGCCTTGGCCAATATGAGCCAGGACATGGTGAAACTGGAATTGTCGGACGGCAACAGTTCGGCGCTGTTCACCATTCCGGAGAACGCCACGTTCAAATACGTTGTGATGCCAATGAGAATTTAATGCTACAAAAATAGTAGCTGCCTGACTACCAAACCCCCGGCCTCCGGGGGTTTGGTCATTGAAGCATTGCTGAAAATTGTGGGACAGACCAGAGCGTAGCGATGCTCTGTCCTCAACTGATTAGTTAACCGAGTGAGAGAAGCAAGCCATGACCGAAGAAAACAAAGCCCCTGTACCCGCTGAAAACCCAGACGATTCAGTGAACACTGGCGAGAGTGGCGCGGACAGCTCCAACTTCCAACCTACCATCGACACCAACCAGGCGGGTGCAACCGAAGCCTATGGCGAAGGCTCGATCCAGATCCTGGAAGGCCTGGAAGCCGTGCGCAAGCGCCCTGGCATGTACATCGGCGATACATCAGACGGCACCGGACTGCACCATCTGGTTTTCGAAGTCGTAGACAACTCCATCGACGAATCGCTGGCTGGACATTGCGACGACATCCTGGTCACCATCCACTCGGACAACTCCATCAGCGTCGTCGACAACGGCCGCGGCATTCCCACCGGCGTCAAAATGGACGACAAACACGAGCCCAAGCGCTCGGCGGCAGAAATCGCGCTCACCGAATTGCACGCCGGCGGCAAGTTCAACCAGAACAGCTACAAAGTGTCTGGCGGTCTGCACGGCGTGGGTGTTTCTTGTGTGAACGCATTGTCCAAAATGCTGCGCCTGACGATTCGCCGCGACGGCAAGGTGCATGTCATGGAGTTCAGCCGGGGCTTTGTGCAAAACCGCATTGTCGAGAACTTGAACGGCGTTGAAGTGTCACCCATGAAGGTGATTGGCGAGACCGAAAAGCGCGGCACCGAAGTGCACTTTTTGCCCGACCTGGACATCTTCCAGACCAATAACGATTTCCACTACGAGATTTTGAGCAAGCGGCTGCGTGAACTCAGCTTCTTGAACAACGGCGTGAAAATCCGGCTCAAAGACGAGCGCAGTGGTAAGGAAGACGACTTCTCCGGTGCCGGTGGTGTCAAAGGCTTTGTGAACTTCATCAATAAGGGCAAGACGGTGTTGAACCCCAACATCTTCCACGCCATGGGCGACCGCCAGAGCGACCAGCAAACCAACATTGGCGTCGAAGTGGCAATGCAGTGGAACAGCGGCTACAACGAGCAAGTGCTGTGCTTCACCAACAACATCCCCCAGCGCGACGGTGGCACCCACCTAACCGGCCTGCGCGCCGCCATGACGCGGGTGATCAACAAGTACATTGACGACAGCGAAATCGCCAAAAAAGCCAAGGTAGAAGTCACCGGTGACGACATGCGCGAGGGCCTGTGCTGCGTGTTATCGGTCAAGGTACCCGAGCCCAAGTTCTCCAGCCAAACCAAAGACAAGCTCGTCAGCTCCGAAGTGCGCGGCCCGGTAGAGGACATCGTCAGCAAGCTGCTATTTGATTACTTGCAGGAGCGTCCGACTGACGCGAAGATCATCGTCGGCAAGATCATCGAAGCCGCACGTGCCCGCGAAGCCGCCCGCAAGGCCCGTGACATGACGCGCCGCAAAGGTGTGCTGGACGGCATGGGCCTGCCCGGCAAACTGGCCGACTGCCAAGAAAAAGACCCGGCGATGTGCGAAATCTACATCGTCGAGGGTGACTCGGCCGGCGGCTCGGCCAAACAGGGCCGCGACCGTAAATTCCAGGCCATCCTGCCACTGCGCGGCAAGATCTTGAATGTGGAAAAGGCGCGCTACGAAAAGCTGCTGACCAGCAACGAAATCTTGACACTGATCACCGCGCTTGGCACCGGCATCGGCAAGGCGGGTGGCACAACCGGTAATGATGACTTTAACGTCGCCAAGCTGCGCTACCACCGCATCATCATCATGACCGATGCGGACGTTGACGGCGCCCACATCCGCACCCTGCTTCTTACCTTTTTCTACCGCCAGATGCCGGAGCTGGTGGAGCGTGGCCACATCTACATTGCGCAGCCGCCGCTTTACAAGGTCAAGGCCGGTAAGGAAGAGTTGTACTTGCAAGGCGCCGGCGATCTGGATAACTTCTTGCTGCGCATTGCTCTGGTAAATGCCTCGGTGTTTACCGGCGGCCCTAACGGCACGACCATCTCTGGTGACACACTGACCACTCTGGCTCGGAAGCACCAGGTAGCCCAGGCCGTGATCGCGCGCCTGAAGAATTTCATGGACGCAGAGGCACTGCGAAGCGTGGCCGATGGTGTGGCGTTGAATCTGGATACGGTGGCCGATGCTGAAGTCTCCGCAGCCGCACTGCAAGCCCGTCTGCCGGACGCCGAAGTTGCTGGTGAATTTGATGAGCGCAATGACAAACCCATTCTGCGCATCAGCCGCCGCCACCACGGCAACGTCAAGAGCAGTGTGCTGACGCAAGATTTTGTGCACGGCGCCGACTACGCAGCGCTGGCCGAAGCTGCCAACACCTTCAAGGGTTTGTTATCCGAAGGTGCGCGCGTGATGCGTGGTGAGGGTGAGCGCCAGAAGGAAGAAAAGGTTAGCGACTTCCGTGAAGCCATGGCCTGGTTGATCACCCAAGCCGAAAATGCGACCAGCCGCCAGCGCTACAAGGGTCTGGGAGAAATGAACCCTGCCCAGCTGTGGGAAACCACGATGGACCCCACCGTACGCCGCCTGCTGAGAGTGCAAATCGACGACGCCATCGAAGCCGACCGCGTGTTCACGATGCTGATGGGTGACGAGGTGGAACCCCGTCGCGAATTCATCGAAGCCAACGCGCTGCGCGCAGGCAATATCGATATTTGATAGACCGAAACCACGTGGCCCAACAAGGGGCCAGGCAAGAAAAAAGGGCTGCAAATGCAGCCCTTTTTCATAGGTTTTTAACGGCGCGGCGTCATCGGCCCACGGCCTTCGATGTGGCGGAAGTTGATGCGACCCTTGCTCAAGTCATAGGGCGACAACTCCAACGACACCTTGTCACCCGCCAGAATGCGGATGTGGTTCTTACGCATCTTGCCTGCAGAATAGGCAATCAACTGGTGGCCGTTATCCAAAGTCACGCGAAAACGCGTATCAGGCAACACTTCGTTCACGACGCCCATCATCTCGATCAAGTCTTCTTTAGCCATGGTGGTACTCCTGTAAAACTAAATTCAGTGTGGGCGTGTGATGTCACGCACCCAGTCGATCCCTTGTGCAATGGCGAAGCGCGCTGCTGCGTCGTGCGAGGGAAACTCATCGTGGAATCGCATCACACGATCAGTGGAAGCGCTACCGCGGCCGCTGGCAATGGAAACCTGAGCGGCGTATTGCCCACATGGTAATTGACGTGGGCAGGCTGCAATGCGATATTTGCCCATGGTAATGGGCGTTTCTTTTATTGTTGTAGTAAAAATCATTAAAAATCAAACATGCGCGAGGCGAAATAGCACATTGCGCGGGGAAACTAAATTGGCATGCCCTCATGCCGAGGTACCCTTTCCGTCCATCCAACAAACTGTTCACAAAGAACCGTAAGCTGGGTTACTCGCCATAGCAGGGGCGAAGTCGACAAAGGGGAAAAGCCACCAAGCCGTGAGATGACTGGTAGGAACACAGTTGAGGGGCTGGACTGGTAACCCCTCTGCCGGGGGTGTTCGCGCCCTTCACACTGTGAAAGTACGTGACCAGTCGCCAATTGCGAACCCCCGAATATACCACTTTCTAATATCAGCGCTGCACTGGCAACACTTTGACCGGCACCAGAAACCACAAAAATGCCAACACCTGCACCACCAGCAGACCACCCAGCGCAGACCTGAAGGCATCCGCCCGGACCATACCTGTGGCCACAAAACCATCCACTGCAGCGCCAATGCCCCATTGCAATCCAAAAGCGCCCACAAAAACCAACAGATTCAGCGCCGTATTCACCCGCCCCGACAGCGCCACCGGAAACACGGCGGTCAGCTGCGAATACGCGAGATTGCCCAGACTGAAGGAAAAACCCAGCAGCGGCCACAACCAGCCCGGCTTCGCGAGACCCAACAAAATGGCCAGTTCAACCAATAACGCTAAGCCCATGCCCGCGCGCAGCAACACCATTGGCGTGATGCCTCGCCGGGCCAAACCGGTTGAACAGGTGGCCACCAACAAGAACCCCGCCAGCATAGCCAACGACACCATGAACAGCACACCGGCAGCATCACCCCGCGTGGCGCCATCGACTTCCATCAACCAGGGCACAGCCCACAAACCCTGAATGGCCATAAAGCCACCCACAATCAGGCAGCCCTGCGGTCCAAAACGCCAAAACACGCGGTTACCGTAAATACTGCGCAGGCTGCGAATCTGCTGGCCCAAGGTCTCACGATCACTTTGGGCCTTGTGATCCGGTACCGTCATCAAGTAGGCCGAGGCCAGCACCAGCAAAATGGCCACCAGCCAAAACACCCCGCGCCAGCCCAACAGCGGAAGCGCTGCCGCCACCGGCACGCTGGCCGACAACGCGCCCAGCCCACCCGCCACCATGACGGTGGCTGTCAGAGCAGGCAGACGGTCGCTCGGAAACCATTGGCTAAACGCCTTGAAGCTGGCCATCAAACAGGCCGAAACACCCAGCCCGATCAACGCCCGCCCCACCGCCAAGGCTTGCAAAGACGTGCCCATGGCAAACACCACAGCGCCCAAAGCGGCCACCAACAGCAGCACGGCCTCCACCCGGCGCGGGCCAAAGCGGTCCAGCAAAAGGCCCAGCGGCAACTGAAAAAGCCCAAAGACCAGAAAGTAGGCAGAGGTCAGCAAACCCAACCCCGTAGCAGTGATACCCAGATCCTGCATCAGCTCGGGCGCAATCACCGCGTTGACGCTGCGCAAGCCATACGACAGAAAATAACCAGCCGCATAGGCTGGCACCAGGCGAAGCCAAAGGCTTGGAAAATCGGTCATACGGCAATTGTCGTAGATCCCCGATCACTATTGCACTGTTCCAACCAAGTCGCTAGTGGCAAAATAGGGTTCTAGCCCCCGTATACACTGCACATATTGCTATCAATTGTGTAGCAAATAGAAGCCAACGACAGAAAGCAAGGCATCCATGATCCACCGCATTAACCCACAACCCCAATGGTCCGACGCCGTGGTGCACAACGGCGTTGCCTACTTTGTAGAAGTGCCAGAAAGCGGCACCACCATCGCCAGCCAGACCCAAGCGCTGCTGGCACAGGCCGAGCGCAGCTTGGCCAACTGCGGTAGCGACAAGACCCGCCTGCTGATGGCCACCATCTACCTCAAGCACATGACCGACCGCGCCCACTTCAACGCCATCTGGGCAGAGTGGCTACCCGAAGACAGCGCCCCCGCACGGGTTTGCGTGTCTGCAGAAATGGCCAGCCCTGACTACTTGCTGGAAATTGCGTTTACAGCGGCGACGTTTCACCGGTAGTGATGGAAACCACGCCAAACCGCCCCCGCAAACAGCGCATAAGCCGGTGCACCTAAAATGCAATAAAACCACCCACCAGACCCCGTCTAATAAGCACTAGCAGCTATCAAATTAATAGTATGTCAACCACCGCAACTGCCCACCTCACCACCCACGACACCACCCGCATCGACGACCTGCGCATCGGTGCGGTGCGGCCCCTGATCACCCCCGCGCTGATGGAAGAAAAGTTGCCGGTGCCAGACGCCGTGCAGGCATTGGTTGAGAGCAGCCGTGCGGCCATATCCAACATCCTGCACGGCAAGGACGACCGCCTGATCGTCGTAGTCGGCCCTTGCTCCATCCACGACCACGAACAGGCCATGGACTATGCCTGGCAGCTCAAGGAACAGGCCGAAGCGCTGAAGGCTGATTTGCTGGTCGTGATGCGGGTCTATTTCGAGAAGCCCCGCACCACCGTGGGGTGGAAGGGTTACATCAACGACCCACACCTAGACGGCAGCTTTGCCATCAACGAAGGCCTGGAAATGGCGCGCAAGCTGTTGTTGGACATCCTGGCCATTGACATGCCGGTGGGCACCGAGTTTCTGGATCTGCTCTCGCCCCAGTTCATCAGCGAACTGGTCAGCTGGGGTGCCATTGGCGCACGCACCACCGAAAGCCAGAGCCACCGTCAACTGGCCAGCGGCCTATCGTGCCCGGTGGGCTTCAAAAACGGCACCGACGGTGGCGTCAAGGTGGCCACCGACGCCATTCAGGCGGCGCAGGCCAGCCACTCGTTTATGGGTATGACCAAGATGGGCCAGGCGGCTATTTTTGAGACCCGCGGCAATGACGACTGCCATGTCATCCTGCGCGGTGGCAAACAAACCAACTACGCCAAGGACGATGTGGACGCAGCCTGCACGCTGCTCAAGGCGGCGGGTCTGCGCGAGCAAGTGATGATCGATGTGAGCCACGCCAACAGCAGCAAGCAACACGCGCGCCAGATTGTGGTGGCCGCCGATGTAGCGCAGCAAATCGCCGCCGGCGACCGACGTATCACCGGCATCATGGTGGAGAGCCATTTGAACGAAGGCCGCCAAGACATCGTGCCCGGCACGCCGCTGCAACACGGTGTGTCGGTTACCGACGCCTGCATCAGCATGGCGCAAACAGTGCCGGTGCTGCAGCAACTGGCAGCGGCCGTTCGTGCCCGTAGAGGCCACTAGCCCCCGTAATATAAAACTTTACAGCTATCAAATATATAGCAATGAAACTCTGTATTCTGGACAACGACACGCTGGAAGGTGAACTGGCCGA
This sequence comes from Rhodoferax sp., assembly GCA_046598245.1. Classification (GTDB taxonomy): domain Bacteria; phylum Pseudomonadota; class Gammaproteobacteria; order Burkholderiales; family Burkholderiaceae_C; genus Allorhodoferax. The sequence goes on along the minus strand of JBKJJC010000060.1, from coordinate 1,493 downwards.
ACGCTACACCAGCTTTGGTGCCATGTTTGTGCACCTGTTCGAAAGCGCAGGCGCCCAGTGGACCTACGATATTTTCAGCACCCAGCGCGGCGAATACCCGGCCAACTTTGATGCGTATGACGCGGTGCTGCTGACCGGCAGCGAAGCGGACTCCTTCTCGAACGAAGCCTGGGTCGTCGAACTGCGTTTGCGCGTCACGCAATTGTTGGCCGAGCACAAGAAGATGGTGGGCATATGTTTTGGCCACCAGTTGATCGGCTTGTGTATGGGTGCACCGGTAGCCCGCGCGCCGCAAGGCTGGGGGGCGGGGCGCATGTCCTACGACTGGCACCGCACGGATCTGCCGCACTGCAAAGACCGCCAGCACATCTCGCTTCTGGTCAGCCACCAAGACCAGGTGCTGGAATTGCCCAAAGGCGCGACGCTGGTAGCCAGCAGCGAGTTTTGCCCGGTAGCGGCGTTTACCGTGGGAAGCGACGTGTTTTGCGTCCAGGCCCACCCCGAGTTTGACACCGGATTCAGCCAGTTTTTGCTGGACGAACAACGTGCACGCATGGGCGAAGCGGAATATAGGGCCAAGAGCCAGGGCATTCTGGCCGGTCATGAAGGGGCCGACGTGGCCCGCATGGTGGTGGCATTCCTGGAAAACAGTCCCCGAGGCGCTCGCTAGACAGGCCCCGGGGGTTGGGGTTTTGCAAACTCAGCCTTGTGGGCAGGTGCTGCGCAACCGGGGCTTGTGGCCTGGGTTGCAAAGAGAATCCGTCGGTAACAGATGGGTTCAGTGTAGGCCGACATATCCGGCAGAAGATTGCGTAATTGCCCCGTTTTAAGTATCTTTTGGCATACTCTGCCTAGATTCAAATAGAAATTGGCATAAAAATGAAGCTGGACCGCTATGACCAACAAATACTGGAAATCCTGCAAGCGGACGGCCGTATCAACAACCAAGATCTGGCCGACCGCATAGGCCTGTCGCCGTCGCCCTGCCTGCGCCGCGTACGGGCGTTAGAAGAGTCTGGGCTCATCGTCGGTTACAGGGCACTCTTGGATGCCAAAAAATTGGGCCTGACATTGACCGCCCTGATCCACATCTCCATGGACAAACACACACCCGAGCGTTTTGCCAACTTTGAAGCCGTGGTTGGCCTGTTGCCCGAGGTACTGGAGTGCCTGCTGATCACCGGGCAAAACGCCGACTACCAATTGAAGGTGGCCGTACGCGACATGGACCACTACCAGGCTCTGCTGCTCAACAAACTGGCCAGCATCACCGGCGTGACGGGCGTGCACTCCAGCTTTGTGCTGCGCCAAGTGTTATCCAAAACAGCGCTAGCCGTGTCCACCAGCACGGTGTAAACGCCCATGTGCCTGATCGCCTGGAACTGGCAACCCCATAGCGCCACACCCTTGCTGCTGCTGGCCAACCGCGACGAGTTGTATGCCCGCCCCGCACTGCCGTTGCACTGGTGGGAGCCTGCGGCCCATGGCGCGCA
>JBKJJC010000100.1:0-2728 GCA_046598245.1 Rhodoferax sp. | reverse complement strand
CTTTGCCAGTACCCACCCCGAACTGCAACTGGGCAATGACCCGCGCTATTGGAGCGACGACGACGTGCTGCGCGCCCTGGCCCTGTGCGGTGACGACCTGCCCGGCAATTTGGTCGTCGGCGAGGCTGCGTTTGCGCGCTTTCACACCCTGCCCAATCGGGCCAGCCGCGTTGCGTCGCCCGACGACTATCCCGCCCTGGCAGATGCTGCCATGCAGGGCAGCCTAGGCGGCTCATCGGCGGGCGGTGAGCAGCCCAAGTTTTGCACCATCATCGGCAGTGCCGAGGCTGCGCGCCATGTATTGGTCAAGTTTTCGCCGGCCGGCGATTCCCCTACCGACCAGCGCACCCGCGACCTCTTGGTGTGCGAACACCTGGCCCTGCAGACGCTGGCCGATGCGGGCATTGCCGCCGCCGCAAGCCGCATCAGCATCGGCGCGGGCCGCGTGTTTTTAGAGGTGGAGCGCTTTGACCGCACCCCCATTGGCCCGGCCAACCCGCTGGGCCTGGGGCGCATCGGCATGGTTTCGCTCATGGTGTACGACGCCGAATACGTGGGCGCCATGGACAACTGGGCCGCCACCGCCAACCGCATGCAAGACCGCCAGCTGCTGCGCCCCACCGACGCGCGCACCCTGCGCCTGTTGGAAGCTTTTGGCGTGCTGATTGCCAACACAGACCGGCACTACGGCAACATCTCGCTGCTGCTCGACGGTGACGACTGGGCCCTGGCCCCCGCCTATGACATGCTGCCCATGCTCTACGCACCGGTGGGCGGCGAGCTGGTGCAGCGCAACTTTGCGGATCGCTCGGTGCAACCCACTGCCGCCACCCTGCCCGAGTGGCCCCAGGCCAAAGCGCTGGCAGCGCGCTTCTGGGCGGACGCCAGTGCCGACCCTCGCATCTCCAGCGGCTTTAGGCAGATTGCGACGGACAATCTAAGCCAAATTGGCATGTAGCCCCCGTGGAATATGCCTAGTATGCTATCAATAACGAAGCAGATTGGCATGGCCATTGACTGCGAATGACCACCAACTATCCCTGCGTCTGAATACCTGCTACGGCTGGTAACCTGCGCCGCACGCGGACCGAAACATCCATGCCCAGGAAGTCGTTGGCATCACCCGTCCATCCACCGGCTACCGGTGCGGCCTGTTCGGGTGTGCGGGTGAACGCAACACGGATCAGGTCGGTACCGCCGGAGAGCGTGTTCGTAGGGTCAAAGGGCACCCACCCGGCGCCGGGCAAGTACACGTGTAACCAAGCGTGGGTGGCACCCGAGCCCATGGTTCCGCCGCCAACGTCCACGCTTTGTATCCCAGACCCCACCACGCCACTGGCGCCAAAGTTGTCGTCGTCCAGCGCTGGGTCGTAGATGTAGCCCGAGACAAACCGGGCCGCTATGCCCAGGCCCCGCACGGCTTCCATCATCAATAGGGCAAAGTCGCGGCAGGTGCCGCTGCGCAGCGCCAATGTTTGTGCCGGGCTTTGCGTGCCCATGGCATCGCGGGCCGCGTAAACAAAATCGGTGCGGATGAACTGGTTGATGTTGGCCAGCACATCGCGGGTATGGATGGTGCCACGCTGGGGCATGAAGCCGGACACCCAGTCGCGCACCACGGCCGCGTCGTCTGGGTATTGCAGCTGCAAGTAACCCGACAGGTTCTGCGTGTCGTCATCTGAGTATTGGAACGGATAATTTTTCGCCTTCGGGTCAATCGGTAGCTCATGGTTCTTTACGCCCAAGTGTTCGATCGCAAAGCGGGCGGTAAAAGTCAGCGTGCTGGCTGGCACCATGGGCTGCACCACCGCCACCGAGTTGGAAAACACATCGTGAATCCAGTGCTGGCGGCTGTGCGGCGACACGGTCAGGTCGGCATACAGCACGCGGATGTCGTGCGCCGCCCGTGGGTGAAAAGCCACGCGGTGCACACCAAACTCCACCTCTTTGGCGTAGCGGTAAGTGCTGATATGTTCAACTTCAAGGATCACTGGCATGGGCTAGACCTGCAAAAAAATAGACAAGAGAATAGGGGCACATCATCGCCGATGTGCGGCAGGTGGGATTCAGTTTCTGGTGGGGCGCCCTTCGTGGCGCAGGTACCAGCGCACGATTCGGTCGTACTCGCCTTCCACGTCACGGACGGGCTCACCCTCTCGCATCAGCGCGTGGTTGCCGCCCAGTATGCGCCGCATCGTGATGTCGCGACCCTTGCGGATCAGTTCGGCATACAACACTTCCGTGGAAAGTATCGGCACTGAAGTGTCCGCCATGCCACTCACCACGTAGACCCGTGCAGCGGACCGCGCCAAATTGTCTGCCGACGAAGAGGCAAAGAAGCTCGACCAACGTTTGTAGGGATGCCCCCACTCGAAGCGTGTCGAGTCTTGGGGCGCGGCTGCGATAGCGGCGCGCTTGGCGTCGAGGTCTTCCAGTGCCACCAAACTACCGAGCGCCACCTGTTGCCCAAGCCAGCGCTGTGCTGTGCGGCGCGCCGCCGCCGGGTGCTGCGCCAGAAGTTCTGCAAGCGTCAGCCCAGCAGGGGCGGACTGAATGCTTTGCAGCAAGTCTGCCGGAGTTGGCGCAAGCGAAGACGGCGCTGTTTTTGGTTGCATGGCGCGACTATGGCGCGATTGAATGAATCGCGCCATTCGAATTGGCGCGTATCTTCAAAACGGCCACAGGCCAGCCGTCCGTCACCTGGGACGATTGCGTAGTGGCGGCCATC
>JBKJJC010000279.1:0-17439 GCA_046598245.1 Rhodoferax sp. | reverse complement strand
GCCGGACCGGGCACCCGCATCTTGACCAATCGATGGGTTGCCCGCCATGTCTAGCGCGCCGGATAGGATGCAGTCGTCTGCAGCGCGAATCGCATCAATCAGCATCTGACCCATACGGCCCGATGCACCCGCCACGGCAATCTTTTGTGTCATGTCACGGAATTTTTCTGTTGCAGAACTAGGGACGCGTGGACTCAAGCGGCGGGTAATCGGTTGGAACTGTCACGGCGGTTGCAGTGGGTGCGGCCGGCCTGGTGGGCGGTGGGAACTTATTCAGGCTCTCTTCGGTAGCCACCAAATTGGGCGCCGACTTGGACAAAGAAGGTGACTTCAGCGTAGCGACAAACTCGGCTTCACTGGGCAGTGGATCAGCTTCCGTACGCTCAACCAGGTCATTCTTGAAAAAGACTGTCACCTTGCGAGCCTGTGGTGTCACGCCCTGTTGCTTGAGCGTGAACACATAGTCCCAACGATCAGCATGGAAAACACTAACCAACAAAGCAGTCCCCAGGATGTCGCGTACCTGGGCCCGCTGCATGCCGGTCTTGAGTTGGGCAAATTGCTCGCGGGTGACCACATTGCCCTGCACGATGTCCATCTTGTAGGGCGAGACAATTCCTGCGACGCGCGCACTGGCACCATTGAGGCTGCTGCAGCCCGCAAGGCCCGCAAACGCCAGTACGACCAGGGTCAGATTGAGGCTACGGCAGTGGATGTCGGACATGGATGGTTACGCGAGATATGATCGAAGGATTGTAGCGGTTGAGCGCCGCCGCCTCTCCTACAAGCGCTCGGCGGAAAGATGCACATGACCAATATTGACGAACTGAAAAATACAGGCCTCAAGGCCACCATTCCCCGCCTGAAAATACTGGAGGTCTTTCAGCGCAGTTCTGAGCGCCACTTGACGGCAGAAGATGTGTTCAGGGTCTTGCTGCAGGAACGGTCGGACGTGGGCCTGGCGACGGTCTACCGCGTGCTCACACAGTTCGAGCAGGCCAGCATCCTGAGCCGTAGCCATTTCGAGAGCGGCAAGGCGGTATACGAACTAAACGAAGGTCAGCACCACGACCATCTGGTCTGCCTAGACTGCGGCAAGGTCGAGGAGTTTTACGATGCTGAAATCGAGAAGCGCCAACATGCAGTCGCAAAGGCCAAGGGTTTTACCATTTCAGACCACGCGCTCAGCTTGTACGCAACGTGTACCAAGGACAAGTGCCCAAACCGCAGCGACAGGGAAAAGCAGCGCGGTGGCGGTGCGACCTGATTACGCCAGTCGATTCATCTGGTTAATCCCCCTGGGACATGGCCTTGCGGTGGCGCTCGACGAACTCTTGGTAGGTGTCGATGCCGCGTAGCTGCAGAATCGTGTTGCGCACCGCAGCTTCGACTAACACGGCAATGTTCCGACCGGCCACCACTTGAATCACCACCTTGCGCACCGGAATGCCTAAGATGTCTTGGGTCAGTGGCTCATAGGGAATACGTTCGTATTCGCGCTCCAGCGTTTCGCGGCGCACCAGGTGAACGATCAGCTTGAGTCGCATCTTGCGGCGCACGGCAGTTTCACCAAAGATGCCGCGTATATCTAGTAGACCGATGCCGCGCACTTCCAGCAAGTTTTGCAGCAACTCTGGGCAACGCCCCTCAATGGTGGTCTGGTTGATGCGAAACAGATCCACCGCGTCGTCTGCCACCAAGCCGTTGCCGCGTGAAATCAGTTCCAGGCCCAACTCACTCTTACCCAAGCCGGATTCACCGGTAATCAGCACCCCAAGACCCAAAATGTCCATGAACACGCCGTGCATGGAAGACCGGTCGGCAAAATGTTTTGACAGGTAGGCGCGCAGCACATCGATGACGAATGCAGAGGACTCCTTGGTGGCGAACATAGGGATCTGCGCTCGCTCACACATGGAAAGTAGGGCCTGGGGCGCTAGTTGCCCATCAGCAAGCACCAGAACCGGCGGCTCCAACGTCACGATGCGGGAGATGCGGCGGGCGCAATCCTCCGGGGTGGCATTCGTGATGTAGGCAATCTCGCGTTCGCCGAGAATTTGCACACGGTAGGGGTGGATGTAATTCAGGTAGCCGACCAGATCGGCGCCAGAGCGCGCAGCCCTAACAGCGACTTCATCAAAACGGCGCTCTGAGGCACCCAACCCAGCGACCCATTCCCAGTGCAATCGACCTCGGAACTCTTCAAAGAGTACGTCGGCGCTAACTACGGTAGGTTTCACGAATTGATACCGGGTGGCCGGTCAGTTTCAGGCGACCTGGGCGGAATGCCAACCCGTAATCAGCGCATGCAGTTGCACCGCATCGGAACTGGCTAGCATGCGTTCCCGCAAATCCGTATCGCTCAGCAGTTCAGCTATTTCGGACAGGATTTCCAAGTGTTTTTGGGTCGCAGCCTCCGGAACCAACAAGAAGATCAGCAAGCCGACTACTGCATCATCGGGCGCATCAAAACCAATGGGGTTGGCCAACTGAAACACCGCAGCCATAGGCGCCTTCAGGCCCTTGATACGACCGTGGGGTATGGCTACGCCATGACCCAAACCTGTTGAGCCCAGGCGCTCTCGTGAAAACAAACTGTCGGTCACCAGTGCTCGGCTCAAGCCATGCAGATTTTCAAACAACAGCCCGGCTTCTTCAAAAGCGCGTTTTTTACTCGTCACTTCAACGTGGGCGAGCACTTGCTCAGGTGTCAGGATACTGGCGAGTCGGTTCATGGTGTGGGGCCGATTATGCACAAAAAAGCCGCCCTATGAGAGGCGGCTACTTTAGTACGTAATGCCTGTGACAGGATTACATCAGACGCTTGGGTGCCGCATGGTGGTGGTCTTGCAAGCGATCCTTGTGTCGCACCACCTGGCGGTCCAGTTTGTCAACCAAATCATCCACTGCCGCATACAAATCTTCGTGCGAGCTTTCGGCAAACATGTCGTTGCCCTTAACGTGGATATTGCACTCGGCACGCTGCCGTCGCTCCTTTTCCTTTTGCTTCTCAACGGTTAGAAGTACCTTGACATCGACTACTTGGTCAAAATGTCGCATGATTCGATCTAGCTTGGTCGTAACGTAACTGCGAAGGGCCGGGGTAACTTCAAGATGGTGACCGCTGATCGTCAAATTCATAAATAGCCTCCAATTGCTCTCGGGTTAAAAATCTCGCCGTATTGCACGGCAGGAACAGAAACCAATCCATGCAGATAGTTGATTGCTGTGATTTCACTATGCGCCTGAACCGCCGGAAATGCAATGCCTTTTTTTGGTTACACCAAGCAACCCATTGACACCGGACAAACCCAGGCTTTTCTTGGTTTGCCGTCCGCTGTCGCAATGCGATAATTTATAGGTCAGCACTTTTGGAGAGCATTCCTTGAAAAACTACCCTTGTCGGTAGCTTTCGCGCTTAATTGGGGACAGATTCCAATTACGGGAAAGCGGCAGCGACGCTCCATTGTTCACGTTGAACAATTGAAATCTGACCCCCGCTTGAATCGCCATGCTCAATATTTTCACGCTTGCCAACGGACGCCTCTTTCAGGAAGAGATTGAATCCCTGGAAGAACTCTCCCAGTTCCAACCGATATGGGTCGACCTTGAATCACCCACGGTAGAAGAAAAACGCTGGGTCAAACAGTACTACGGCCTATCCATTCCCGAAGACGCGATGGACGAGGACATCGAGGAATCGGCCCGTTTTTACGAAGAAGACAACGGCGAATTGCACATCCGCAGCGATTTTTTGATCGCCGATGACGACGAACCCCGCACGGTACGTGTGGCCTTTATCCTGAACCTGGTCAACGACGAGCTCAAGAGCAAGGGTGTGCTGTTCTCCATACACGATGAAGATGTGCCTGTTTTTAGGCTATTGCGCATGCGCGCCCGCCGCGCACCAGGGCTTATTGAAGACGCCAAAGAGGTATTGCTCAAACTGTTCGATGCTGATGCTGAGTATTCAGCCGACACGCTGGAAGGTATTTACGACGAGTTGGAAAAGGTCAGTACCAAGGTATTGTCCGGCGACGTGACCGATGCGCTGGCCGGTGAAGTGTTGGGCGCCATCGCCCGACACGAAGACATGAACGGGCGCATCCGCCGCAACGTGATGGACACCCGCCGCGCGGTCAGCTTCATGATGCGCAGCAAGATGCTCAATGGCGAGCAGTTTGAAGAAGCGCGCCAGATTCTGCGCGACATCGACTCGTTAGATTCACACACCGCCTTCCTGTTCGACAAGATCAACTTCTTGATGGATGCCACTGTTGGTTTCATCAACATCAACCAGAACAAGATCATCAAGATCTTTTCGGTGGCCAGCGTGGCGCTGTTGCCGCCCACCCTGATCGCCAGCCTCTATGGCATGAATTTCAAGTTCATGCCCGAGTTGGACTGGGCATTGGGCTACCCGTATGCACTGGGCCTGATGGTTGCCAGCGCGCTGGTGCCCATGTGGTACTTCCGCAAGCGCGGCTGGCTCAAGTAGCGCCCAAAAACGAAGCGGCCCGCGGGCCGCTCATTCAATCGCGCTGGACCGACGCTTACTTGTCGCGCAACTCGCGGCGAAGAATTTTGCCGACCGGCGTTTTGGGCAACTCGCCGCGGAACTCCACCACCTTGGGCTGCTTGTAGCCGGTCAGGTTTTCCTTGCAGTAGGCGCGCACATCGGCCTCGGTGACGTTGGGGTCTTTTTTGACAATGACCAGCTTGACAGCTTCACCCGTCTTGGCGTCGGCCACACCCACACAGGCGCATTCCATGATGCCCGGCATCTGTGCCACCACGTCTTCCAGCTCCGTCGGGTACACGTTGAAGCCGCTGACCAGGATCATGTCTTTCTTGCGATCCACAATTTTGAAGAAGCCACGCGCATCCACGACACCCACGTCACCGGTCTTGAAGTACCCATCGGCCGTCATGACCTTGGCGGTTTCGTCGGGACGCTGCCAATAACCGGCCATTACCTGCGGGCCTTTGATGGCGATTTCACCCGGCTCACCTGCGGCTACTTCGTTGCCATCGTCGTCCAGCAACTTCATGTAGGTGTTGGGCAAGGGCACACCAATGGTGCCGGTGTATTCCTTCGCGGTGACCACGTTGCAACTGGCCGAAGGGGATGTTTCGCTCAGGCCATAACCTTCACAGATCGGGCATCCGGTTTTGTCAAACCACAGCTTGGCCACGCCGCTTTGCACCGCCGTACCACCACCGACGGATACCTTGAGGTGGCTCCAGTCCACGGTATTGAAATCGGGGTGGTTGGCCAGACCGTTGAACAGGGTGTTGACCGCCGGAAAAGTGTGGATGACGTGGTTGCGCAGTTCCTTGAGCACGCCCGGGATATCGCGCGGATTGGGGATCAGGATCAGCTTGCCGCCCTGGCGCATGGACAACATCATGCCGACCGTGAATGCAAAGATATGGTACAGCGGCAAGGCACACACGCCGGTGGGCTGCTGGTCCGCCGGTATCGTGCCCATCGCCGGGCTGTTCCAGATTTCGGACTGCAAGACGTTGGCGATCACGTTGCGGTGCAGGAGCACAGCACCCTTGGATACACCGGTTGTACCCCCGGTGTACTGCAATACCGCAACGTCGTCGGCCTTGATGTCCGCCTTCTTGAAAGTTGCTTTCTTGCCGGCGGCAATCGCCGCATTGAAACGCACGGCTTGCGGCAGGCTGAAAGCAGGGACCATCTTCTTGACGTTGCGCACCACGTAGTTGACCAACGTCCCCTTGAGCAATCCCAACTGGTCACCCATGGCACACAGCACCACGTGTTTGACGGGCGTGGAGGTAATACATTTCTCCAGCGTGGTAGCAAAATTCTCAATGATGACGATGGCCTTGGCACCGGAGTCTTTCAGTTGGTGCTGCAACTCACGTGGTGTGTACAAGGGATTGACGTTCACCACGACAAATCCCGCGCGCAAAATACCTGCCACAGCCACCGGGTACTGCGGCACATTGGGCATCATGATGGCGACGCGGTCACCCTTGGTCAGCCCCAGGGACTGCAAATAGGCTGCAAATGCCTGACTTAACGAATCGGTTTGCCCATAGGTTACGTCCTTGCCCATGAAGTTATAGGCCACCCGATTGGCGTACTTCTGGAAGCTCTCCTCCATCAACGCCACCAGCGATGTGTATGCGGCCACATTGATGTCCGCGGGCACACCCTTGGGATAACTATTGAGCCAAATGCGATCTGTCATGCTTGCCTATCTCAACTGTAAAGTTCAACGAATATTTTGCCCGCGAATACCAAGAGAACGCACTGGGCATATCCCTAGTGTTTTCCCTAGCCTCTGAGTGCCGTCAACACCTCATCGAGCATCTTCTTGGCATCACCAAACAACATGCGGTTGTTCTCTTTGTAGAACAGCGGGTTGTCCACACCGGCATAACCCGAGGCCATGCTGCGCTTCATGACAATGGATGTTTTGGACTTCCAGACTTCCAGAACCGGCATGCCGGCAATGGGACTGGTCGGGTCATCCTGCGCGGCAGGGTTCACGATGTCGTTGGCACCAATGACCATGGTCACGTCGGTGCTGGGGAAATCGTCGTTCAGCTCGTCCATTTCAAACACGATGTCGTAGGGCACCTTGGCCTCCGCCAGCAGCACGTTCATGTGGCCGGGCATACGGCCGGCCACCGGGTGGATGCCGAAGCGTACGTTGACACCTTTTTCGCGCAGGAACTTGGTGATTTCAAACACCGTGTGCTGGGCCTGTGCCACCGCCATACCGTAGCCCGGCACGATGATCACATTCTTGGCTTCGCGCAACAATTCGGCGGTCTCGGTGGCGTTCACGGGTGTGACTTCACCAACAGGCTGTGCCGCATCACCTGCGGCTTTGGGTGCGGCGGCGGTGGTGCCAAATCCGCCAGCAATCACGCTGATAAAACTGCGGTTCATGGCGTTACACATGATGTAAGACAGGATGGCACCACTGGACCCCACCAATGCGCCGATGACGATCAGCAAATCATTGGAGAGCATGAAACCGGTGGCCGCGGCGGCCCAGCCGGAGTAGCTGTTGAGCATGGACACCACCACCGGCATGTCGGCACCGCCAATGGCCATCACCATGTGGATACCAAACAGCAGCGCCACGACGGTCATCACAATGATGGGGACCATGGCTTCTTCGATGGAGTGGGCGTTCAGGAAAGCCCGTGCGAACCAGATTACGACCAACAAGCCGATCAGGTTCATCCAGTGGCGCCCAGGCAGAAGCAACGGGCTACCGCCGATACGGCCCGACAGCTTGCCAAAAGCGATGATGGAGCCAGAGAACGTGATCGCGCCAATGAAAACACCAATGTAGATTTCCATCTCATGGATCGCCTTGGCAGCGCCGGTGAAACCGGCAGAGGCTTGCGGGTCAATGAAGGTGGCATAACCCACCAACATCGCAGCCAGACCGACCATGCTGTGCATCAGCGCAACCAGTTCAGGCATCTGTGTCATTTGCACCGTGCGTGCGGCGTACAGGCCAATGGCGCCGCCGATCACCATGGCGCCAATGATCCAGACATACCCGGCGCTGGTGACCTGCGGGCCGAACACCGTGGCCACCACGGCAATGGCCATGCCGATCATGCCGTAGAGGTTGCCGCGGCGGGCGGTTTCCTGGTTGGACAAACCGCCCAGGCTCAAAATGAAGAGAATCGTGGCGCCAATATAGGCGACCGTTGCCAGACTGCTAGACATGGGTGTGCTTCCTTCTACTTATTGTGTTTATTTGCGGAACATGGCCAGCATGCGCTGGGTCACGGCAAACCCACCAAACATGTTGATGGCGGTGAGCACAATGCCGACGGCGGCCAAGCCGCGTATCCAGCCCTCGGGGCGGGTCGCTACGTCCGCCAGCGTGGGCACCAGTGGCGGAGCGATCTGCACCAGCGCGCCGATGGCAATGATGCTGCTGATGGCATTGGTCACACTCATCAGCGGCGTGTGCAGTGCGGGTTTGACGTTCCACACCACCATGTAGCCCACAAAACAGGCCAGTACAAACACCGTGAAGTGCCCCAGGAAGGCAGCCGGTGCGTTGGCACCGACAAACCAGAACAGTGCTGCCGACACACCAAACATAATCGCCAGCTTGTGGCCCGCCATGGGTTCACTGGGTGCGCCGTGGCCGTGGGCCTTTTTTGCGGCTGGTGCAGCGGTGGATTTTGCGACCACAGCGGGTGCGGCGGGTAACTTGGGTGCAGGCGCCGGCCAGGTGATGCTGCCGTCTTTGACCACCGTCAGGCCCCGAATGGCATCGTCTTCCATGTTGACGTTGATCACGCCATCTTTGGTCTTGCACAGCTCCTCGGTCAAACGGAACAGATTGGTGGCGTACAGCGTGGACGACTGCTTGGACAGGCGCGAGGCCAGGTCGGTGTACCCCACAATGGTCACCCCGTGTTTGACGACGGACTGACCCGGTTCGGTCAGCTCGCAGTTGCCGCCCTGCTCGGCAGCCATGTCGACGATGACACTACCGGGCTTCATGGAACGCACCATCTCGGCGGTGATCAGCTTGGGTGCGGGCTTGCCGGGGATCAGCGCAGTGGTGATGATGATGTCCACCTCGCGGGCCTGCTTGGCGTACATCTCGCGCTGGGCCTGCTGGAAGCCCTCGGACATGACCTTGGCGTAGCCCCCGCCACCACCGCCACCGCCTTCTTCCTCATACTCGACTTTGACGAATTCCCCACCGAGTGACGTGACCTGGTCGGCCACTTCTGCACGGGTATCGTTGGCACGCACCTGGGCGCCCAGGCCCGCCGCGGTGCCGATGGCAGCCAGACCGGCCACGCCAGCTCCGGCGATGAAGACCTTGGCGGGGGGTACTTTGCCCGCTGCCGTGATCTGGCCGTTGAAGAAGCGGCCGAAGGCATTGGCCGCCTCGATGACGGCGCGGTAACCGGTGACGCCCGCCTGGGAGGTCAGTGCGTCCATCTTCTGCGCGCGGCTCAGCATGCGGGGCAGCGCGTCGATGGCCAGCACGGTGACCTGTTTGGCCGCCAGTTGTTGCATCAGTTCGGGGTTTTGCGCGGGCCAGATGAAGCTGATCAATGTGGTGCCAGCGCGCATCAGCGCCACTTCGTCGGCGCTGGGGCCACGGACTTTGAACACGATGTCGGAGGCGGCCCATAGAGCAGCCGCACCGTCCACGATCTGCGCACCGGCTGCGCGGTAGCTGTCGTCGCTGCAGTTGGCCAGGTCACCGGCGCCCGATTCGACCGACACCGCAAAGCCCAGCTTGATGAGTTTCTCCACCGCCTCGGGCACGGTGGCCACACGTTTTTCACCCGGGAAGATTTCGCGCGGTACGCCGATGCGCTGTGCCGACCCTGTAGATACACCAGTTTGCATGAAGCAACTCCTCGCTTAAATATTTGCAACAGTCCAACACCCGCCCACGACAAAAAAGCCCGGCAAATCGGTCGGCGCCGGACAGCTTAACTGAATTTCCCCCGCAATCCGCAAGGCAAAACCCGTTTTGGAGCAATTGGGACGCCGATGCCGCCGCCCTAAGCGTTTCCCTTGGGTTTGCCTTTAATAATGGGGTATGAACACACGCTGGAAACCCCATGTGACTGTCGCCGCTGTGATAGAGCGGGATGGTCGCTTTTTGCTGGTGGAGGAAGAAACGACCGACGGACTGCGCCTGAACAACCCCGCCGGCCACCTGGATTGCGGTGAAACGCCTGAACAGGCCTGCACCCGTGAAACTCTAGAGGAAACCGCATACAGCTTCACCCCCGGCGCGCTAGTGGGCATCTATCTGTCGCGCCAAATCAACGCCGACGGCCGGGACACCACCTACTTGCGCTTCGCGTTTTGTGGTGAACTGGGCGATTGCGATCCACACCGCACGCTGGACACCGGCATCGTGCGCACACTGTGGCTGACGGCCGATGAGGTACGGGCAAGCGCCGCACGCCACCGCAGCCCGCTGCTGGTCCAGTGCATGGACGACTACCTACGCGGCATGCGTTACCCGCTGACGCTGGTGCAGGCGGACGCCAGCGTCTTGCATGCACCGCGCTCACTACAAAACCGATAGCGCATTGTTCAATGTATTCGAGGGCTACCGCTTGATTTGACTCAAGCGTCCTGGTCCTGGTCCTGGTCCTGGTCCTGGTCGTAGTCCTGGCCACAGTCCGCACTCAAATTGAAGTTAACTTGCCCTTACGTGGGCTGGCGCACGGATGGGTTTGGATTGCCGCGTTACCGTACGGATGACGCCTACCAGTTAAGACTGGCGCTCACCGTTTATTCACCCAACAAGGACATCCATGAAAACAACCCTATTAGCCGCCGCTCTTTTGACCACATTGGGCCTGAGCGCCTGCAACCCTGCTAGCACGCCCGCTCCCGTCGTTGTCACGACGCCAGGCCCTGCAGGTGCCACCGGCGCTACCGGTGCAACCGGCGCCACAGGGACCAATGTCGCTGTGCCCGGCGCAACGGGTGCTACAGGCGCAACCGGTGCTACCGGCAGTGACGGCGGAACAGGTGCAACGGGCGCTACCGGAAGCACAGGCGCCACTGGTTATGACGGTGCCAAGGGCGATACGGGCAAGACCGGCAAGACTGGCGACACCATTGTTGTTGTGCCGGTTCAAAAGTAAGACAAGCCAGCCATTGCCCTGCCAGCGATGGCAAGCGGCTGCACGGACCCGGCGCGGGCGTGCAGCCGTTTTGCCGTTTGCAACCCCCGCACGCCCCACAAACGCTATCAACAAGATAGCATCTCACGCATATTTTTCGAGGGCCAGGAGCCCAATTGTCATAAGGCACACACACAGAGAAAACGCCCCCGGTAAAATGCGCTCCATGAGCAGCAAGCAAAGAGTAGTGGTGGGCCTGAGCGGCGGAGTCGATTCGGCGGTGACCGCCCACCTGCTCAAGCAGCAGGGGCATGAGGTCATCGGCATTTTCATGAAGAACTGGGAAGATGACGACCGTGCGGCCGACGCCGGTACGGACGACCCGGGCTACTGCACCTCCAATATCGATTTTGTTGACGCAGCCGCGGTGGCAGACGTCATTGGCATCGAGATTGAGCACGTCAACTTTGCTGCCGAGTACAAGGACCGCGTGTTTGCCGAGTTCCTGCGCGAGTACCAAGCCGGGCGGACGCCCAACCCCGACATCCTGTGCAACGCCGAAATCAAGTTCAAATCTTTTCTGGACCATGCCATGCGGCTGGGTGCCGAGAAGATTGCCACAGGGCATTACGCCCGTGTGCGCCAGAACGCGCAGTCTGCCCTGTTTGAATTGCTCAAGGGTCTGGACCCGTCCAAAGATCAAAGCTACTTCTTGCACCGACTGAACCAGGCGCAGCTATCCAAGACCTTGTTCCCGGTAGGCGAGCTACACAAGACCCAGGTGCGCCAAATTGCCGAAGAGATAGGCCTGCCCAATGCCAGAAAAAAAGACTCCACCGGCATATGCTTCATCGGCGAGCGCCCGTTTCGCGAATTCTTAAACCGCTACATCGCCAAAGAGCCCGGACCTATGCGTGATGCGCAGGGCCGTTTTTTGGGCGAACACCAGGGCCTAAGCTTTTACACACTAGGCCAACGCCAAGGTCTGGGCATTGGTGGCGTCAAGGCCAAGGGAGCGCAAAGGGGTGGCGGCGAGCATGAGCCCTGGTTTGTGGCCCGTAAGGACATGCAGACGAACACGCTATGGGCGGTGCAGGGCCACGACCACCCGTGGTTACAGTCCCACACCCTGGCGGCCCATGACGTCAGTTGGACATCAGGCAACACACCCGACAACAGAGACATCGCGGCGAAAACCCGTTACCGACAGAGCGACGCAGCGTGCCGAATAGAAAACGCCAGTTTGCAGGGCTTCACCTTGCAGTTCGCGCAGGCGCAGTGGGCGGTAACGCCGGGTCAGTCGGCTGTGCTGTACGACGGCGATGTCTGCCTAGGCGGCGGTGTGATCGCATCGACCCAAGCAGACGGCTAGCAAGAGCCGCGCACTAGCCGCGCACAAAGAGTCTGCGCAAACTGTACAGACCCAGTGCTAATATCCGCAAGACAGGCATATGCCGCTTCGGGCTTCGAACTCTTTTTCTGCTGAGAAAAACCCTATGTTCCATGTTTTCAAAAGTCCCGATGGTGCGATTCAATCGGTATCCAGGCAACCGCTGCCTGGCAGTGAACCCATGGAAGAAAACACGCCGGAGATTCAGCATTTTTTCAAAGCCACGGCCACCGAACCCGCATTTGATGCCGTGGACGCCGGTTTTGTTCGGGTACTAGAAGACCTGATTGACACACTGATACTGAAAAACGTGATCCACCAAACGGACTTGCCGGCGGCCGCACAAAAGAAACTGATGGTCCGCAAAGGTCTGCGCAACCGTATCCACGGGGCCTTGAATCTGCTGGGAAGCGACGAGCGCCTCCTGTAACCAGCGCATATAACCAAGCCGTCGCACAGACCAACCCATGTCAGACCCCTTGCCAAGCAGTGAGACTGCAAGCAACCCGAGTGCCAGACGGATTGGCGAGCACAGCCTGCGATTTGACCCGCTGTTAGACAGTGTTATCGCCATTGCCAAAATTTACGGAATCACCACCACGCTGGAGGCCCTGTCGGCGGGGCTGCCACTAGAGGGCAACCGCATCACGCCAGACCTGCTGCCGCGGGCAGCGGGCCGGGCCGGCCTGACGGCCAAACTGGCACGCCGCGCCCTGGACGCACTGCGCCCCGGACTTTTACCTGTGGTGCTATTGCTGAAGGAAAACCAGGCCTGCCTGTTGCTGGAATGGTTGCCGAACGGCAACGCCCGCGTCCGTTTTCCGGAGAACGGGGAGTCGTCAGATGTTTTAACCCGTGAAGAGCTGGAGTATCTGTATGCCGGCATCGTCTGTTTTTTACGCCCGGTTTACAAGTTCGACCCCCGCACGCCGGGCAGCGGTGAACTGAAGTCCCAGCATTGGTTCTGGAGTGTGGTGCTGCAGAACTGGCGGCTTTACCGGGACAGTCTTTTGGCAGCGCTGCTGATCAATGTTTTTGCCCTGGTCATGCCCCTGTTCTCCATGACAGTCTATGACCGCGTGGTGCCCAACCGGGCCGAGGAGACCCTGTGGGTGTTATCCATCGGCGTTTTCCTGATGATGCTGTTCGACACGCTGTTGCGGGTGTTGCGCTCCTATATTCTGGATACGGCCGGCAAGCGCATCGACGTCACCCTGTCGGCCAGAATCATGGAGCGTGTGTTGGGGCTTGGCATGGCAGATCGACCGACCTCGGTAGGCTCGTTCGCCGCCAACCTACGGGCGTTTGAGTCGGTGCGCGAATTCGTCGCGTCCGCCACGATCACGACCCTAGTGGATATCCCCTTTGTGTTGGTTTTCTTTTTGGTCATCGCTTGGATCTCGCCCTGGCTCATCCTGCCGCCGCTGTTCTGTATTTTGGTTCTGATCGTGGCTTCGATGGTGGTGCAGCAGAAGATGCAGGAGTTGGTCGAAGTCACCCAGCGGGCCACCTCCCAGCGCAATGCCACCTTGGTCGAGAGTCTGGTCGGCATTGAGACCGTCAAGTTCATGGTGGCCGAGAGTGCCTTTCAACGCAAGTGGGAGCAGACCACCGTTTTCCTAGCGCAGACTGGCACCAAGCTAAAGTTGTTGTCCTCCACCATCATGAGTTTGGTGCAATTCCTGCAACAGCTCGTGACGGTGCTCGTGGTGATTGTGGGGGTGTACCTGCTGGTCGAAAACCAGCTCAGCATGGGTGGCATCATCGCAGCCTCCATGTTGGCGGGCCGGGCCATGGCGCCGTTTGGCCAGGTGGCAGGCTTGCTGATGCAGTACCACAACGCCAAAAGCGGGCTGGCGTCGGTCGAACAACATATGCAGACCCAACCGGAGCGTGCCGATGCGTCCGTTTTCTTGCATCGGAATGGATTTCAGGGCTCCATAGAATTCAAGAACGTCAGCTTCTCGTACCCGGGCCAACAGCAAGCTGTGCTGCGCAATGTGTCATTCAAGATACAGGCGGGGGAAAAAATTGCATTTATCGGGCGGGTGGGTTCTGGCAAGTCCACCATTCAGCGCTTGGTACTGGGGCTGTACCAGCCGACCGAAGGTGCTATTTTGATTGACGGGATAGACCTGCGGCAAATCGACCCTGCGGAGTTACGCCGAGCAGCGGGCTTCGTGTCACAAGATGTCAGCCTGTTCTTCGGCACACTGAAGGAAAACATTGCCCTGGGCGCACCTTTTGCCGATGACCAAGACATCATTGCGGCTGCAGAAGTGGCGGGAGTGACTGAATTTGCCAATCGCCATCCGCGGGGTTTCGACATGCTGATTGGCGAGCGCGGCGAGTCATTGTCCGGCGGTCAGCGGCAGGCCGTGGGTATTGCCCGTGCTGTTTTGAATGACTCGCCAATCCTTTTACTGGACGAACCCAGCAGCGCCATGGACCACCAGAGCGAAGACCTGCTCAAGGCCAGGCTGCAGCGGTTCACCCGGGGGAAAACCGTGATCTTGGTCACCCACCGCACTTCACTGCTAGAACTGGTGGACCGGCTGATTGTTTTGGACAACGGAAAAATCATGGCCGACGGTCCAAAGGCCCAAGTCGTTGAAGCCCTACAAAGCGGCAGAGTAGGCAGGGCAGCCTGATGACGACAGAGACAAAACCTCCGGTCCCTGCACCGACCAAGTCCAAGTGGGCTGCGGCATGGGATCACTTTTACCAGCGGTGTTCACACGGACTCGACTGGTTTATGAAGGCCATGGCCGGCAAACACAACGAACTGGATACCGAGTTCGACGCCAATGCCGATTGGGCTATTGCGGAGCAAACCCCTCGGGGCGCACGCATCCTAGTGTGGATCAGTGTCGCCGCAGTGTTGGTATTGTTGTTGTGGGCAAACTTTGCCGTGTTGGATGAAGTTACGCGGGGTGAAGGAAAAGTGATTCCTTCACGGCAGGTGCAAATCCTGCAGAGTCTGGACGGCGGCATTGTTTCAGAGATCCTGGTTAAGGAAGGCCAAACCGTCAAAATTGGAGAACTGATGCTCAAGGTGGACCCCACACGTATGGTGTCCTCCCTGCGGGAAAACCGCTCCCAGTATCTTTCGTTATTGGCCAAAGCTACTCGGCTCAAGGCGCTCGCTGAAGGCTCACGCTTCTTGCCCCCCGACGAAGTGGTATCCGAAGCGCCTGAAATTGTGGAGCAAGAGAGGGCCTTGTATGAATCACGGCGCGCCGAGCTGGATGCCACTATCGGAGTCTCACGCCAACAGGCTTCACAGCGATCACAAGAATTGATTTCCGTGCGTGCCAAACGGGAGCAGGCCAGCCAAAGTTTCAGCCTAACGGCCCGCGAGTTGGAAATGACCCGCCCCCTGGCCAAGTCAGGCGCCATTTCAGATGTGGAGTTGTTGCGGCTAGAGCGGGACGTTGCTCGTTACCGGGGTGAACGGGACAGTGCCAACTCCGACATCCCCCGGCTGGAGTCTGCAGTAGCCGAGGCGGGCCGCAAGATCCAGGAGGTGGAACTCACCTTTCGCAACATTGCACGCTCAGAACTCAGCGAAACCAACGCCAAGCTCAATGCATTGCTGGAAGGAAGTTCTGCACTGGAAGACCGGGTCAAGCAAACGGAGATTCGCTCTCCGGTTAACGGAACCATCAAGCAACTGAAGGTCAATACCGTGGGCGGCGTCGTGCAGCCGGGCAAAGACCTGGTGGAAGTAGTGCCCTCGGATGATGCTTTGCTACTGGAAGCACGGGTGCTGCCACGGGATATTGCCTTTCTGCATCCCGGACAGAAAGCGCTGGTTAAATTTACCGCCTATGACTTTGCAACCTACGGGGGCCTGGATGCAACTTTGGAGCACATCAGTGCGGACACCGTAGTGGATGAAAAGGGCAATGCTTTTTTTCTGGTGCGTGTGCGCACCTTGTCGACCAGCATTGGAAGTCAAAAATTCCCTATTATTCCAGGCATGGTGGCAGAGGTTGACATCCTGACAGGCAAGAAGTCAGTGCTCGCTTATTTGATGAAGCCCATACTAAGAGCCAAGGCCAAGGCCATGACAGAACGATGAATCGATACCCAGCCACGATTCTGGTAACCCACGACAAGGGCCTGCTCACGCATTGGCAGCGGGCATTGGGTACCAATAAGCAAACAGTTACCCACCAAATCGAGGAGTTTCTTAATCGCCAAACCTCGATTCCGTCAATAGCGTGGGTAGACCTGTCGCTACCTGGGTGCCCCGTCTGGACGGCCACCGTTTGGCAGGGCATTCTGAAGAACGAGCATTTGCGGGTTGTGGCGGCCAGTTCCAACCCGAACGACGACGAAGCTATGTTGGCACTGGATGCAGGTTGTGCGGCATATTGCCACGCGTTTTCCGATGCGGCAACGCTCAAGCAGATCAGTGAAGTAGTCGACACTGACCATGTCTGGATCGGCAAACCCCTCATGCAGCGCCTGCTCCACGGTGTCAATCGTCTGGTCAAACCAACCCAAGTCCAGGACATCAGTTGGCGCGAAGCGTTGACCCAGCGCGAGATCGAGGTAGCGGTGCTTGCGGCCAATGGCGCCTCCAACAATGCCATCGCGCTGCAGTGCCAGATCGCAGAGAGAACCGTCAAAGCCCATTTGAGTGCGGTTTTTGCCAAACTCAACATCACCGACCGACTGCAACTAGCGCTGAGGGTGCACGGAATCCGCTAACAGTTGGCTTCAGGTAAGCCCACTACCTGTACCCAAGGACAATAGACCGAGGCCCCGGGCTTATTTAGAGTACAGCAATCTAACGTTGTTGTATTCAAAGGATTCCCCATGGCCACCAATCAAATTTCTGCTCAGGCGCGCGGCATTGTCGTAATTTTGCAAGGCAAGGCATGGGTGGTCGACGCCAACGGCAATCGCAAAGCCCTGGCTGTAGGGGATGAGGTGCAGGAAAGCCAGCAAATCGTTACCGAAGACGGTACGCGCCTGGAATTGGCGTTGCCCAACGGGCAGCCCTTGGTTGTTACGTCCGGAAGGGAACTGCTGATCGATGCAAACCTACTGGGCACTGTGAGCACCGACAAGTCCGAAGCATCCCTTGTCGATTTGAACAGCGGCGCCGCAGAGGTCGCAAGAATCCTAGCCGCTGGCGGGGATCTCTCGGCAGAGTTGGAGTCAACCGCGTTGGGACTGGGTGGCGGAGACGGCAGCAATTCACATGGTTTTGTGCGGCTGATGCGGATTCAGGAAGACGTTGCGCCGCTGACCCTTGACAGGGAAGGAGAACCGATTGACGGGCAGCCGGATTCACTGGCCGCAAACGTACAAGCCCAAAGCAACCCTGATCCCACAAATGTAGACGAACCCTCGGTAGAGCCTGCACCTACACCTACACCTACACCTACACCTACACCTACACC
>JBKJJC010000374.1:0-7221 GCA_046598245.1 Rhodoferax sp. | reverse complement strand
CTCAACGATCAAGCGGCATTGGCACCAATCCCGATGGTGTCTGAGGTGCCGCTGCGCCATGCGCAGACCGGCCATTGCGCACAATGGACAACCACGCAGATCAGGGCGAAGATCATCGTGCAGTCTGCCCGTTACAGGCCGTCGGAGCGGGTCGCTACGACATTGGGCTGGGTCATAATCTCCTGACACAAGCAGGGGTTGATTCAAATCCCCTATAGCCCAGAACACACACCACCGTCTTAAAGGCGGTTCAGTCCAACATGGTTTATCTGCCGCGAATCACGTCATCGCTTCTTGCGCACACTGTGGCGCGGCAGATATACGCTGATTGTTAGTCAGTATGGAAGCCACCGCGTTTTCTGAAATCGTTTCTGCACTGGCGGTGCGTGACGTCAAGACTTGCACTGCGGCTGCCGCTCGCCTTCACGCGGAAGCCACTGTGGATGATGTGCAAAGGCTTGTATCGCTTCTAGAGAGTGACGACTTCTTTGTCCGAGAGGCGGCTGCATGGCCTCTCGCCGAACTATCGGGGCCAGCGGTGCTGGGTGAACTGTTCGTTGCATATCAACGCGGCGTCGATGAAGGCCACGACAATGACGGATTCACGGCAGCACTGCTAGAAATCCCCGCGCTATATCCGAATGAAGCGAGGGCTGCATTGGTAGAAATCGTTCATTCGGCTATCGAACCATTGCGCGGCCATGCAGAATGGCTCCTTGAGTTCTGTGAAGCAAGCGAGGGCAAGCAATGAACATCCTGACTAACCTGTTGATCGACGCAGCCACCCAGCAGCAAGAGGCTGCTGCGCAGCAGTTGCTGTTTGCTGGTCATCGCCAACGTTAGATATCGGAAAACCGAAACAGCGCCCACATGCAACTCGATACGACACCCCTTCCAGACATAGCGACTATCCGCCAGCGAGCAAAAGCACTGGCAATGGTGGAAGCCATCATTTCACCCGAATGGGAAGATCGGTACTACAGCTTCAATGCCAATTGGAGTGCAGGCGAAGAAATGGCGTCCATGCGAAATGGGTCGGGCGATGACTGGAATCTGCTTTTTGGTCCGTTCGGTGCGGCAATCAAAGGCCTTGCCCATGAAACGCCATTGGCCGGCGACAAAGATTTCGCTTCCGCCGTTCACAGTCAACTGCCAGTAACTTTCACTTCGTTCCTCAACGAACCTGCATTCGGTATGGATTGGTTGAGTTATTGCTACTGGAGGAGCCCAGACGACTTGATTTGGCACAAGGTGGCAATATCAAAATTTGCGAGTGCGGACACTGACGACGGATCAGAAGAATTTCTCGCGCTCTTGCACGAACCAGCATCGTCATATGTTGAGTTTGCGAAGTGGTACTACGAGAAAGAGGTTTCGCTCGAATCAGTCGAACGCATTTACGAGCACGACCGATTGACTGAGGAATTGGTGAAGTCACTCAATCCTGAATTGGCGTTCGCCGAGGCTAAGGTATTTGCTGATGAAATCGGTTACCCAAGTGCGTAAACCGATACCTACTGGTCGGTCCACGCAGATACACAGCAGCAGGATGCCGCTACGCGGCAGTTGCTGCGTGCTGGTGGCCTCCAACGTTAAACCCCAAATGCACAAACTGTCGCATCAAGTTGATGGAGAGTGGGTACCACATTCGTACGCGCAGAGCTTTTCGTTGGTTTCGAAAGACAACGCCAGTCCGAAAATCGTAGCTGGCGTTCCTGGCGGTGATCCAAGTGTATTTCTGCGCATGGTGGCGTGCCTTGAGCCCCCATATTTTTTGCTCTATGTCCTTCATACACCGAGAGGTGAGGCAGAGGCAGGTCGATACCAAAGTTCAGCAGTTTCAGTTGAGCAACTTCGCAAATTTGTAGACACGTTTGGTAGCTATCTGTGCTCGGATGCTAGGTTCGATATCTGGGCACATTCATCAGCCGAACAGGCCACGGTGGTATGGGATCGTCACAACCAGCTTTTCGCCTACGGGCCAATGAAGAAGTTTTTGGCTGTGCTTGGAGATAGTGGTTTCTCCGAAGGCGTGGTGGACGTTTCCTTTCCTCACCAGCATCACTACAGGCAAGAGTTCGACGAACAGGCCGCCGCTGTGCTTGATGCGTTTGAATGGACGTACTCGCCACTAAGAACGGAGGATGAGCAATGAGTTTGGAGTTTAACTGGTCGCCCAAAGCGGATGCCTTCGGCCCCGCTTGGCTTCGACGTCAGCGGGCCATTGACGTTCGTGGTAACCTTTCTTCATGAACCACATTTCAGTCGCAGATATCCTTGAATTGCCTGTGCAGGAGCGCATCCAACTTGTTGAGTTGATCTGGGAAAGCATTGCCGCATTCCCGCAGGCCATCGCGGTTTCGCAGGAACTCAAAGCTGACCTCAGTGCCCGTTTAGTTGAGTTCGAGCGTGACCCGGAGGCGGGGTATGCTTGGGATCAGGTGAAGGCACATTTGAAGAATGGCTCGTGGCGTACCGCCTAAAGTTTTTCTGGCCGGGCCGTTCGGGAGGTCGGTGAAGCTTATGAGTGGTACGAGGCCCAAAGCGAAGGTCTTGGCGCGGAGTTTGAATCGGCGCTTGAGCTTCAGCTTCGACGTTTGGAGCAGGCGCCATTGTTGTACGCAGAAATTTTGCCGGGTATTCGGCGCACCTTGTTGCCCCGCTTTCCGTACGGCGATTTCTATGTTGTCCGCGGCGATCTTGCGCACATCCTCGCGGTTATCCACAATTCACGTAATCCCAAGCGGTGGCCTGGTGGGCAAGCCCGTTAACCGGTTGCTCGGCCGACAGCACTAACGTTGGACGCCACTCAATGCGTTGGCTCAAGGTTGCAAAGCTGTTCTGGGCTTCCCCATGCTCCGCGGTTGGTTTGCTTCTAGGCGTAATTCCTATGGCACTCGGCGGTAAGGCAGTTTGGAAGCGTGGTGCGCTGGAAGTCACCTATCGTCAAAACCAGAACAGTTGCGGCAAGTTTGCTCAGGCGCTGCCCTTTCGTGGCATAGTTTTCGGCCACGTGATCTTGGCCGTTACCGATGAAGAGCTTTGTCACATCGGCCCACATGAGCGAGTACACGTTGAGCAATACGAGTGCTGGGGTCTGTTTTTCTTTCCGGCGTATGCACTTTCAGGCTTGTGGCAGTTGTTTCGTGGCCGTAGTCCGTACTGGTACAACCACTTTGAGGTTCAGGCTCGTCAGCGCAGCGCCCGTGCTTGCTGGGCGTAAGACGCTCACTGCGCCGTCCAGCCGCCATCCATGTTCCAGGCGACGCCGCGCACGTTGTTGCCCGCAGGTGAGCAGAAGAACACGGCCAGTGCGCCCAGCTCTTCGGGCGTGGTGAACTGCATCGATGGCTCTTTTTCGCCCAACAACTGCTTGGTGGCCTCTTCGTTGCTGATGCCTTGGCCTGCGGCTTTGGTATCCACCTGCTTTTGCACCAGTGGTGTCAGCACCCAGCCGGGGCAGATGGCGTTGCAGGTAACGCCGGTGGTGGCGTTTTCTAGTGCGGTCACCTTGGTCAGACCAACTACACCATGTTTCGCCGCCACATAGGCAGACTTTTCTGCCGAGGCCACCAGTCCGTGGATGGACGCCACGTTGATAATGCGGCCCCAGTTTTTGGCCAACATGCCGGGCAGTGCCAAGCGGGTGGCGTGGAAGGCGCTGCTCATATTGATGGCGATGATGGCGTCCCACTTTTCGACCGGGAAGTTTTCAATACGCGCCACGTGCTGAATGCCGGCGTTGTTGACCAAAATATCCAGGCTGCCAAAGGTCTTGGTGGCGAAGGCAATCATCTCTTCAATCTCGGCGGGCTTGCTCATGTCGGCGCCGTGGTAGGCCACCTGCACGCCCAGCGCAGCCACTTCAGCCTTGGGACCTTCCACGTCACCAAAGCCATTGAGCACGATGTTGGCACCCTGGGCCGCTAGGGCCTTGGCAATGCCAAGGCCAATGCCGCTGGTGGAGCCGGTCACGAGAGCTGTTTTACCTTTGAGCATAGTCATCCTTTTATTCCATTACGATTCACCCATGGCATTGAACTTGCGAAACTCGCTTCCTACACGACCCATGCCCGAGCCTTCATTATCAAACCCCCCATTGCACCATGGCTGACCCTAGGCTGAATTACTTACCGTGCGCCGACGCTGGCGCTGGTCACCGCATGGCTTCTTGGGAGTGGGGTGATCCGCAGGCAACCCATGTGGTGGTTTGTGTGCATGGCCTGTCTCGCCAGGGGCGCGACTTTGACGTTCTGGCCCAGGCGCTGGTGGCCAAAGCCGATGGCGCGCTGCGGGTGATTTGCCCCGATGTGGTGGGCCGCGGCCAAAGCGACTGGTTGGCAGACCCCCAGGGATACCAAATCCCGACCTATGCGGGTGACATGGTGGCCTTGCTCAGGTACCTAAAGCCCGGCACCCAAACACTAGATTGGATCGGTACCAGCATGGGTGGCCTGATTGGCATGGCCGTGTTCGGGCAAACGCAGTTCCCCTTGCCATTGCCGGTACGCCGCCTGGTGCTGAATGATGTTGGCCCCAGCATCCAGTGGGAGGCGCTGGCCCGCATTGGCACCTACCTGGGGCGCGCGGTGCAGTTTGATTCGTTGCAGCAAGCGGCCGATGGCATGTGGAGTGTATTCGCCAGTTTTGGGCCGCACACGGCGCAGCAGTGGATGGAGTTGTCGCGCCACATGGTCAAACCTGTGCCCGGGTCAGACACTGCTGTAACACTGCATTACGACCCCGCCATTGCCGTGCCCTTTGCCGCCGTAACGCAAGAGGCCGCCGCCCAGGGTGAAGCGATGTTGTGGCAGCTGTACGACGGCCTGCGGGCGCCGACGCTGCTGTTGCGCGGCGCCCAGTCCGATCTGCTGTCGCCCCAGACTGCAAGGATGATGACCGAACGGGGGCCCAAGGCGCGCTTGGTGGAGTTTGAAGACGTGGGCCACGCGCCGACCTTGATCGCGCCCGACCAGGTGGATGCCGTGGTCCGCTTCGTGTTGGGCTGAATGCCTGTGGTTGATATGTTTCTCAGTAGCCCATGAAAAGTCTTTCGTCCGAACACCAGCCCACGGCGCCGGTGATTGCCGCCACCGCTCAAAGCCTGCCCGAACAGGCCGACGCATTGGCCCGCGCCCGAGCGTTTGCCGAGCCGTTGCTCAGCAGCCAAGAGCTGGATACCGGTGAAAACGTGCTTGCCCATGCCGATGCCGTGGCCCGCATACTGCAAAGCATAGGCGGATCGCAGGCCATGCAAGCTGCCAGTTACCTGGTGTATGCCTGCGACCACCTGAACAAACCCCATGAGGTGATCGCCAAGGCATTTGGCAGCAACTTTGCCGATCTGGCCATGGAGACCACCAAGCTGGTGCGTGTGCAGCGAATGGCCCAGCTTGCGCAACAGTCGGCCAGCCATGCAGCCACGCCGATCCCTATGGCGCAAACGGCGGCTGCGCAAACGGAGAGCGTGCGCAAGATGCTGCTGGCTTTCTCGCGCGATTTGCGGGTCGTCATGCTGCGCCTCGCCTCGCGCCTGCAAACCCTGCGGCACTACGCTGCTACCAAACTGCCGGTACCACCTGGTTTGGCCAGCGAGGCCCTGCAGGTGTTTGCCCCGCTGGCTAACCGCTTGGGCATTTGGGAAATCAAGTGGGAGATAGAGGACCTGTCGTTCCGCTTCCTGGAGCCCGACACCTACCGCCAGGTGGCCAAGTTGCTGGACGAGAAACGCGTGGAACGCGAGGCCCATGTCGAAAAGCTGCGCCTGCAGCTGGCCGAAGATTTGCGCACACAGGGCATACACGCCACCGTGCAGGGCCGCCCCAAACACATCTACAGCATTGTCAAAAAAATGCGGGGCAAGTCGCTCGGCTTCGAGCAGGTGTACGACATACGCGCGCTGCGCATTGTGGTGCCCAACGTTCCCGATTGTTATGCCGCGCTGGGCTGGGTGCACGACCACTTCACCCCCGTGCCCGACGAGTTTGATGACTACATTGCCCGCCCCAAGGCCAATGGCTACCAATCGCTGCACACCGTGGTGCGAGACGCGACCGGGCAGCCGATTGAGGTACAGGTGCGCACGCAGGCCATGCACGACCACGCAGAGACCGGCGTAGCCGCCCATTGGGCCTACAAGGAGGCGGGGGCGAAGGGCTACGCCGGAGTCAGTGCCAGCGGCGAATACGACGCCAAGATCGCCGTGCTGCGCCAGTTGCTGGCCTGGGAGCGCGATCTGTCAGGCACCAAAGACGGCCAACAGGGCGCCGTCAGTTTTGACGACCGTATCTATGTGCTGACACCCGATGCGGCCATCGTGGAGTTGCCCCAGGGTGCCACTGCCGTGGACTTTGCCTATAGCGTGCACACCACCTTGGGGCACCGCTGCCGTGGTGCGCGGGTGGATGGCGCCATGGTGCCGCTCAGTACACCGTTGAAGAATGGACAGACGGTGGAGATCACC
This sequence comes from Rhodoferax sp., assembly GCA_046598245.1. Classification (GTDB taxonomy): domain Bacteria; phylum Pseudomonadota; class Gammaproteobacteria; order Burkholderiales; family Burkholderiaceae_C; genus Allorhodoferax. Next base: position 758 of record JBKJJC010000374.1, on the reverse strand, counting down.
ACCGTGAAAGAGGGTGGCCCATCGCGCGACTGGCTCAACCCCGAACTGGGTTTCTTGGTCAGTCACCGCGCTCGCGCCAAGGTGCGCGCCTGGTTCAATGCGTTGGCCATGGGTGAGACGGTCGCCAAAGGCCGCGAGGCGGTTGAGAAGCTGATGCAACGCGAAGGCAAAACGGCCATCAAGCTGGATGACCTAGCCTCGCAACTGGGCTTCAACTCGGCGGACGATTTGTTTGAAGTGGTGGGTAAAGACGAGTTTTCGTTGCGCAATATCGAGCTATTGCTGCGCCCACCTGAGCCTGTGTCCGCCCAAGACGACTACATGCCGCTCAAGAAGCCGCATGCCAAGGGCGGCAAGGGTGGCGTGTTGGTGGTAGGGGTGGATTCGCTGATGACGCAGCTGGCCAAATGCTGCAAGCCCGCACCACCCGACGCCATTTGCGGCTTTGTCACCCGTGGCAAGGGCGTGAGCGTGCACCGTGCCGATTGCTCCAACCTGCGCAACATGGTCACCCGCAGCGGTGACCGGGTGATTGAGGTGGAGTGGGGCGGTAAGACCGGTGGCGATGGCTCGGTCTACCCGGTGGATGTGGCGGTGGAGGCGAACGACCGTCAGGGCCTGTTGCGCGATATTTCTGAGGTGTTCGCCAAAGAAAAAATGAACCTGATCGGCGTGCAAACTCAGTCGGTCAAAGACAACCGCGGAGGAACTGCCTGGATGACCTTCACCGTCGAGGTGCCCCAGTCAGGGCGGCTTCA
>JBKJJC010000242.1:0-8516 GCA_046598245.1 Rhodoferax sp. | reverse complement strand
CCAAGGCAACATGGTCAAGGGCGGTGGCGCGGCATTGACGCGTGAGAAGATTGTGGCGGCCCAGTCGGACCGCTTTGTGTGTATAGCCGACGAATCCAAGCTGGTGCAGACCCTGGGAGCATTCCCGCTGCCGGTAGAAGTGATCCCCATGGCTACGCAACGTGTGATTGCGCAGTTTGCAGCCAAGGGCGGCAGTGCCAAGGTGCGCTTAAAGGATGGCAAGCCACTGGTGACCGACAACGGCCAGGTCATTGTGGATGTGACCGGTTTGCAGATCACCAACCCCTTGGCCTTTGAGGCCGAGGTCAGCCAATGGCCGGGTGTGGTGACGGTAGGGGTGTTCGCCTTTCAGCGTGCCCAGATTTGTCTGCTGGGAACGGCCCACGGTGTGAAGACGCTGGCGTTTTGAGCGCCAGCTTACGGCTGCTTAGAACGTAATACCGGCAGGGTTAGACGGGTTGTTGGCTGGAGGAGGCTGGTACGCTGGTTCTGCAGCAGCTTTGGCTCTTTCTGCTGCTCTAACAGCCGGTGAACCGGTGGGTAGCGGAACCATCGGAGTGGGTGCCGCGTTCTGGTAGCCCACTGGTAATTTAGAGGTCTTGGGGTAACCGGCTGCATCCAGGTATTGCGTCCACTCCGCTTCCAACATGCCCTTGATGCGCTGTCCGCCTATCGTGAGGTAGGGCAGGGATGTGTCGCCCATTTGGCGCTGCAAGGCGGCCCCGTCTTCCTTGGTGATGATGGTGCGTTCGTTGAACGGCACACCGCGACCGATGAGGAGTGCGCGGCCGGAATCGCAGGGCCCACAATCCGCGGATGTATACAACACCACTGGGTACTTGGTCGCAATCTGGCGCAATTCAAAGGGCAGGTTGCTATTGGCACTGGCGGCGGCAGCCCCTACACCGGTCGTCGCGATTTTGCCTTGCTGGGCATTGACCGGAGGCTTGTCGGAAAAAGTGACTTTGCCGTCCGCTCCTACGATGCGGTAGACGGTTTGCGCCTGTGCAGGGCCCATTGTGCACAGTAAGGCGGCGCTGCCCAGCAGCAAGGCGGTGGCGATTTGTTTCATATGCGAGCTCCTGTTCGATACGTGTAGTGTTGCATAGGTCGCATGCCAGTGGCTTTAAGCTGCCATGCCCTGGTGGCGCAGCAGGGCGTCCAGCGACGGTTCGCGGCCCCGAAATGCAGTGAACGATTCCATGGCGGGCCGACTGCCACCCGACTCCAGAATAGCTTCGCGGTATTTTTTACCAGTTTCCAAATTGGGTAAGCCGTCTGGTCCAGCAGTTTCTTCAAAAGCTGCGTATGCGTCCGCGCTAAGCACTTCTGCCCACTTGTAGCTGTAGTAGCCGGCTGCATAACCACCTGCAAAAATATGGCTGAAGGTGTGGGCCGTGCGGCTCCAGGCCGGTGGAGCCATCACCGCGACTTCGCTGCGCACCTGGTTCAGCAAGGGCATGATGTCTAGTTTTGGGTCGTGCGCCGTGTGCAGCAACATGTCGAACAGCGAGAACTCGATCTGTCGCAGGGTTTGCAAACCGCTCTGGAAGTTGCGCGCGGCCAGCATCTTGTCAAACAATGCGCGGGGCAGCGGCTCACCAGTTTCCACATGCGATGTCATGTGGCGCAGCACGCTCCATTCCCAGCAGAAGTTTTCCATGAACTGGCTGGGTAGTTCTACCGCATCCCACTCCACACCGCTGATGCCGGACACATCATGCTCGTTGACTTGGGTCAGCATGTGCTGCAGGCCGTGCCCGAACTCATGGAACATCGTAGTCACGTCGTCGTGCGACAACAGGGCGGGTTGCTTCTTGCCATCGGTCTCAACGCCGTCGGCAAAGTTGCAGACCAAATGGGCCACGGGCGTCTGTAGCTGGCCCGTGTCGGGGCGCAACCATCGGGCGCATACGTCGTCCATCCAGGCGCCACCGCGTTTGCCAGTGCGGGCGGTTGGGTCCAGGTAGAACTGGCCAACCAATTGTTTTTGTCCATCTGGTCCGTTGCGTTCAATGCGGTAGAACTCCACATTGGCGTTCCACACAGGGGCATGGTCACGGGTGATGGCGATGTCGAACAGGGTTTCAGAAATTTTGAACAAGCCGGCCAGTACCTTGGGTAAGGTGAAGTACTGCTTGACCTCTTGTTCGCTGAAGGAATAACGCGCCTCTTTGAGCTTTTCGCCGATATAGGCCCAATCCCAGGCTTGCGGATCGTTCAGCTGCAGCTCGTCTTTGGCAAAGGCGCGCAGGTCGGCCAGGTCTTTTTCGGCAAACGGGCGCGCCTTGCGGGCCAGGTCGCGCAGAAAGCTGATGACGGCGTCGGGTGACGATGCCATCTTGGGCACCAGGGACAGGGCTCCAAAATTGGGGTAGCCCAGCAATGTGGCTTCGTCCTGGCGCAGCGTCAAAATGTTGCGAATGCCTTCGGTGTTGTCAAACTTTTGCACATCCGCGTCCCCGTCAGCCTGGTCTGAGGCACGGGTTACATAGGCACGGTACAGCGTGGCGCGCAGGGCGCTGCTGTGGGCAAATTGCATCACGGGCAGGTAGCAGGGCATTTTCAGGGTCAGCTTGTAACCGGCCTTGCCTTCAGTTTGTGCTGCCGCCAGCGCGGTTTGTTGCACATCGTCGGGCACACCCGCCATCTCTTCTTCCGTGGCGTAGTAACTGAAGGCGTCGGTAGCGTCCAGCGTGTTTTCGCTGAACTTTTGGCTCAGTGCGGCTTGCTGCTCCTGGATTTCGGCAAAACGTTCGCGCTGGGCACCCACCAGGTCAGCGCCACCAAGCACAAAGTTGCGCAGCGCGTTCTTGTGGGCTTGGCGTTGTTCGGAGTTCAGTGTCTGCACGTCGATGGCTTTGTACTTCGCATAGAGCCGCTCATCGGCACCCAGGCGGGTCCAGAACTCGGTAACTATGGGCAGGGCCGCGTTGTAGGCGGCGCGTAACTCGGGTGTGTCAGCCACATTGTTGAGGTGGCTGACAGCGCCCCAGGCCATGCCCAGCTTCTCGGTAGCCACGTCCAGCACCTTGGCAATTGCTGTCCACTGAGCCGGGAAATCCGGCGCCGTGACGGTTTCCAACGCCGCATTGGTCTGGGCCAGCATCGTGTCCACCGCGGGGGCCACATGCTCGGGGAGGATCTGGTCAAACAGAGGCAGGGTAGAGGAGGTCAGCAATGGATTCATGGTAGGCGTTCGCTTTGGGGGCTGATAAATGGGTAAAGGCGTTATGCCTGACTACTTGGGGGCGTTGGCTGCGGAATCAAGCTGGGCCGCTTCGCGCTCTGCCGATTCCAGTGTGTTGACCAGCAACATGGTGATGGTCATGGGGCCCACGCCGCCGGGTACCGGTGTGATGTGGCTGGCCACATGGCTTACACCGGCAAAGTCGACATCACCGCAGAGCTTGCCCGCATCGTTGCGGTTCATGCCCACGTCGATCACGATGGCTCCGGGTTTGACCATGTCGGCGGTCAGCACATTGCGCTTGCCCACAGCGGCAACAATCACATCGGCCTGACGGGTGTGGTAGCCCATGTCAGCAGTGGCACTGTGGCACACCGTGACGGTGGCATTGGCCTGTAATAGCAATATCGCCATGGGTTTGCCAACCGTGTTGCTGCGTCCTATGACCACGGCATGTTTGCCGCGCAAATCGATGCCGGTGGTTTCAATGAGCTTCATGCAACCATAGGGTGTGCAGGGCGTGAACCCGGGTTGGCCCGTCATCAACTCGCCAGCGCTCAGAGTGGCGTAACCGTCCACATCTTTGCTGGTTGAAATGGCCTCGATGACTTTGTGGGGGTTGATATGTTTGGGTAAGGGCATTTGCACCAAGATGCCGTGGATGCTGGGGTCGGTATTGAAGGAGTCAATACGCGCCAGCAGGTCAGCCTCGCTCAGGGATGCTTCGTACTTCTCCAGCACCGAGCGAATGCCCGTGTCGGCGCAGGCTTTCACCTTTTGGCGAACATAGACCGCGCTGGCCGGGTCTTCGCCAACCAGAATGACGGCCAAGCCGGGGGTCACGCCACGGGCCGTGAGGGCCTGCGTGCGCACGGCAATATCAGCACGCAGTGTGGCAGAGAGGGCAACACCGTCAATTTTGTGGGCAATGGTCGTTGTCATGTATTGCTTTCAAATGTCAAACGCCCGCAGTCCTTGCGGGGCGGGCGTGGGATAAACCGATACCTTTGCGGGACAGACCGCAGTGCGCAGCACAAGCTCTGTCCCCAACATACTAAAGGCTTCAGGTTTTTGGAGCGTTCTGTCCGAGCGCAATTTTCAGCAAATCAGCAACCGTGTTGGCACTGAGTTTTTCCATAATATTGGCGCGGTGGGCTTCCACCGTCTTGATGCTGATGCCCAGGTCGTCGGCAATCTGCTTGTTCAAGCGACCGGCGACGATACGCTCCAGCACCTGGGATTCGCGCAGCGTCAGTTTGGACAACAGGGCGTCGCGGCTGGCGGCCAACTGGAAGTCACTAAACGAGTCCTTGGCGTGGTCCAGCATACGCTCCACCAGACCCACCAATTGGTCCTCGTTGAACGGCTTTTGGATGAAATCCATCGCGCCCTTCTTCATGGTGTCTACCGCCATGGGCACGTCGCCGTGGCCGGTGATGAAGACGATGGGCAGCGGTGAACGCGCTTCGATCAGGCGGCTTTGCAGCTCCAGCCCGGTCATGCCGCCCATGCGAATATCGACAATCAGGCAGGCCACTTCGCGGGCGTCGTAGCGGCTAAGGAAGGATTCTGCGGAGTCAAAACAGCGAACCCTGAAGCCCTTGCCTTCGAGCAGCCATTGCAGCGAATCGCGCACGGCTTCGTCGTCGTCTACAACGTAAACAGTACCTTTTTTTGGAATCAGGCTCATTCAGGTTTCCAGGGTTTTAGTTGTTTTTGCGAGGAAGTCGCGTCAGACTGGGGCTCACTTCGGTCAGCGGTATCCAGAATGAAAAGCGGCACCCCGATACTTCGTCGCCATTGTAGAGGTTCTCTGCCGACATGCGACCCAGGTGGGATTCGACAATTGAGCGGCACAAAGACAGGCCAATCCCCATGCCGTCTGACTTGGTGGAGTAGAAGGCTTCGTACAGCCGTGCCATGACCTCGGGCGCCAGGCCCTTGCCGGTGTCTTGCACCGAAAACTCGACGACATGTTTGTCGTCCATGACACGGGGAACCACCCGCAATTCCACAATCCGTTGCGACGTCTGGCGCAGCGCCATGTCGATGGATTCGGCCGCATTGCGCAGCAAATTGATCAGCACCTGTTCGATCAGGATAGGGTCCACCATCAGCGTGGGCAGGCGCGCAGCCACATAGTGGTTCAGACGCACATTGAAGCGACGCAGCTCGATTTCGGCCAGCTCCACTGCCTCGGCCACGATATTGGTCACCTCCGATGGCGTGCGGTTGGGCTCGCTGCGTTTCACGAAGGAGCGAATGCGGTGGATGATCTGGCCTGCCCGTTGGGCCTGTTTTGCGGTTTTCTCTAGCGCACCGAGCAGGTCTTCCTCGCTGATTTGTTTGGCCTTGATGCGCGAGACCATGCCGTTGCAGTAGTTGTTGATGGCGGTCAGCGGCTGGTTTAACTCGTGGGCCACGCTGGACGCCATCTCGCCCATGGTGATCAGGCGGCTCGCGGTCTGGGCCCGCTCGGTCTGGCTGGCGGCCTGTTCTTCCGTCAGGCGGCGGGAGGTGATGTCGGTGGCAATCACCATTTGCGCCAGGCGCCCGTCGACCCAGCTCAGGTAACGGGTGCGCACCTCCAGCCACTGGTCGAGCTCGGGGATGAAGATTTCTGCACTTTCGGTTTCGGTGTCGGGCAGCGCATTGGTGGGCAGGCCAGCGAAGGAATCGACGCTGTCGGAGGCCTCGTCGTTGGGCAGGCTCTCCGGCACACCGGCCTGGGCTACCAGTTGCAGGTGACCCTGTGCCTGCAGCCCGAACCACTGGCGGTACAACTTGTTGGCAAACAGCAATTCGTCGCTGCCCAGCGGTGCCACAGAGATGGAGGCGTCCAGCGCTTCGAGCACCGTGGTGAAGCGCTCGTGCGATGCTGACAACTGCTCGCGTACGCGGTTGGGCTCGGTGATGTCGGTCATCGACGTCATCCAGCCGGTTTGTTTGCCCACTGCGTCAATCAGTGGCGACACGTAAAGCCGCGCATCGAACAGCGTGCTGTCGCGCCGTTGCACCCGTACCTGAATGCCCCCAGGTGCACTATTGCCAGACAGTTCTTCGTGTAGCAGTGAGTGCAATTGTTCGCGGTCGTTTTCGGGCCAGTAAGGGAAAGGGGCTGTGCGGCCCACCAGTTCGGGTTCGGTCCAGCCGGTCATCTGGCAAAAGGCCGCATTCACATAGGTGATGCGCCCTTGCAAATCCATTGCCCGCATGCCGGTAAGCATGGAGTTTTCCATCGCGCGGCGAAAGGTGGTCTCGGAAATCAGCGCCTGCTGGGCCTGCATGCGACGCCGTGTATGCCGCCAATTGGCGATCAACATCCAGGCGGTCATCACGCTCAGGGTGGTGACCAGCCAGAACAATCCACTACCGATCACCCCCAGAGAGGCCCTGTAAGCCTGGCCGCGTACCACCAGCGCACTGCCCACTGGCGATACGGGCATGGAGTATTCATTGGAGGGATTGGTCCATGGCAGCAGGTTGTCGACGCTTTTGGTTGCCGGTAGGGCGGTCCCGGCCAATAACCCACCCTTGGCGTCCTGCAGGGATATGGCATAACGCGCAGTCACCTCGGTAGGCACACCGTAGCGGTAGAGGCCGTCTACCGAATATTCGGCCAGCAGCACACCTGCAAATCGAGTGCGGTCCGTCAGCGGTAGCAGCATTTGTAGCAGCGGTGTGTCCTGGGCCGAGCCTAGCGGTTGTACATAAATAGGCTGCTGTAGTTCACGTGCGGCCAAAAAGCCGCTCAAGGTTTCATTGCGTGGAGCGCCTTCGTTGCCCATGGTCAACTGGCTAGAGATCAGCACGGCAGTGCCATGCGCGGATTTGATGCGTCGACGCTCGTCTATCCAGGCCAGCCCTTGCAATTCGGGATACTGGTTGAGCAGGGAGCGGGAGCGATTGCGGAATTCGTCGACATCGAGTTCCCGGTTGGAAATCTCCCGGGCAATCCGCATCAGTTGTTCCTGCCGCTCCAGCAGGCGCAGGCGCAGGCGCTGCTGGGTGTATTCCACATCGCGTTGCACGGCTTGCTGCTCGCGGTCCATTTCTTCCAGGCGTAAATAGCCCAAGGCTGCCACGATGGCCGCAAAAAACAACAACACTGCAGCCAACGGGGCCAGCACGGCAAGGCGGTCTTGGCGGTGTGGTGCCAGCTTGTGCCACCAACGACGGGCACGCTCCATCGCAGTCAGGTCTAGGGGTTTTGGCAACGAAATCAGCTTGGGCAAAGGCATGTGTCTAGTGTAGGCCAGTGCCTATTTAGGTGATTTTCACAAATTCACAATATGAAATCAATATGCGCCAGTTGAAATTTTAAAATACTTATGTGAGAATAGTGAGAACGACCTAAAACGTACTAAATTGCTTCCAAACAACGAGGAGACATCCATGTCAGCAGTTCCCCCCGGTGCCGCCAGCGCCCCTAATCCAGACCTGGACAGCCAGGAAACCCGCGAATGGATGGATGCGCTGTCCGCTGTGATTGAGGCAGAAGGCCCGGAGCGGGCCCATTTTCTGCTGGAGCAACTGCTGGAGCATGCGCGCCAAAAAAGCATAGACATGCCCTTCTCGGCCACCACGGGTTACGTCAACACCATTGAGCCGGATCAGGAAGAGCATTCGCCTGGCAACCTGGAAATCGAAGAGCGCCTGCGCGCCTATATGCGCTGGAACGCGATGGCCATGGTTGTCAAGGCCAACCGCCACCACCCCATTGATGGGGGTGATCTGGGCGGCCACATCGGCTCATTTGCCTCGCTGGCCAGTTTGTTTGGCGCCGGCTTCAACCACTTCTGGCACGCCGAGAGCGCGGAACCCGGAAAAGAGCATGGCGGCGATTGCCTTTACATCCAAGGCCACGTATCCCCCGGCGTCTATGCCCGCGCCTTCATGGAAGGCCGTTTGACCGAAGAGCAGTTGCTGAACTTCCGCCAGGAAGTGGATGGCAGAGGCCTGTCCAGCTACCCGCACCCCAAGCTGATGCCCGAGTTCTGGCAGTTCCCCACCGTGTCCATGGGCCTGGGCCCATTGATGGCGATTTACCAAGCGCGGTTTTTGAAATACCTGCATGCGCGCGGCATTGCCAACACCGAGAACCGCAAGGTCTGGGTGTTCTGCGGCGACGGTGAAATGGACGAAGTGGAAAGCCTGGGCGCCATCGGCTTGGCCGCCCGCGAAAACCTGGACAACCTGATCTTCGTCATCAACTGCAACCTGCAGCGCCTGGACGGCCCGGTGCGCGGCAACGGCAAGATCATCCAAGAGCTCGAAGGCGAGTTTCGCGGTGCGGGCTGGAACGTGCTGAAGCTGGTGTGGGGCA
>JBKJJC010000238.1:0-32878 GCA_046598245.1 Rhodoferax sp. | reverse complement strand
CGACCTGCAGCTTGAAGCTGGTGTCGAATACTCTTCTGGATTTCTGGTTGCTCACGTTTATGCCATTTCGGTTTTAACAACCTATCGGGCTGTCTGTTTTTATTAGACCACCACAGTATTTCCAAACGCCCTTGACCTGAGTGTACGTCTCAACCACGCGCCAACTCGAACGCACCGCTCGCTTGTGTTTTCGGAACACCTTTTTCAACAGCGGTAAGAATCGAATCGCCCAGCGGTTGATCGATGTCAGTGCACAGTCTACAAATTAGCCGACGTCGTACCCTAACTTGCAATGGAACAGGAATCGAGTTCAGTTGAAACCCAGCAAGCGATCCAGGCTTCAAGTCAAGCCTGTCTGGACCAATAGAAACATACGCAAGCCCACGCCGTCTGACCTTAGATTTCGTGGCTTGCATAAGATATCCAAAACGATTGCCTAGCCGAATCGGAGCATGACAGTTCTAGGGGTCAGGGAGATAGAAGGCCCCCATGGGACGTGAAGCTTAAAGAACCGCAACGTCGCACTAGCGAAAGCCAGTTATCCCCCTCGCGGGCATCAATGGCTTTTTTTCTTCGGCGCAGATTTCCTAGCCGACGCAGGCTTCGAGGCCGATTTCGGCTCTGCATTCTTGGCGACCGGCTTTAACACGGTGGTATTCTTAGCCACTTTTTTGACTACTGGCTTCGCCGCAACAGCCTTGGCGCTGGGCTTTGCTCCAACGGGTTTAGCGGTAGTGACCGATTTCGCACTTGGCTTCTCTCCCGCCGTACTGGCCGCACGTTTGGCTGCGACAGGCGTTGCGACAACCGCTTTGGCAACGGGCTTGGTGGCTGCAGTTTTGGCGGCAACAAGCTTTTTGGTAGCTGGTGGAGTAGCGGCAGTTTTGACTGATTTTTTAGCCGCGACCTTGACCACGGGCTTAACCGCAACAGGCTTAGTCGCAACCGGTTTTGCGGCAGCCTTTTTGAGTGCGGGTGCCGTGGCAATCAGACTGCCCTTGATATGCGCGTATTGCTTTTGCAACTCTGTCACCGAGGTCTCTCCTACAAACTCTGCCAGCTTTTTCCCGATGAACGGAATGCTACTGTCAATGGTCAAAGTGACATCGTTGGTGCAGCCTTTGCCACTGCTTGCCAGAACCATCTTTGCCGTGATCGTTACCGGCACACCCTTGATGCTGATCTTGGCATGGCCTTGGTAACTTTTGCCTGCAATGCCCTTCCACTGTTCTTTTTGACGTGCCAGATTCCATTCACCGAGAAATTTCTTCAGCAAAGTGGGGGCGTTGACCGGCACCTCCCGGCTGGTGACTAAGTCGAGCGATGTTTTGGTCAGCTTGCACTTTTCAACTTGGATATTGCGCGCGCCCAACGCCTTGAACTTGCGCTCAACGCTGTCTTTATTGCCAAATGCTTGGAAAACGGTATCGACCGATTGATCGTAGACGTATCTGACTTTTACTTCCATTGCAGCATCCTCCAGGGTATATGAAAGCATCATCCGGATGCGATCCTTTTGTGCATCATAGCGAGGGCATGGAATATAGAAAGCTACCATCGCAGCCTTGCCCCCAAGCCCATCACCCAGTAACCACCCATGTCCGCTGCCACGCCCCGGGTAGCATACGCCCTTGGGCTCGGTGGCCAATGCGACAGAGCCGGGCTATGGCCCAAAGGTCAAATTGAATTTGCCTCAATGCATCCATGGCTACGGATGGGCTATTTCTGGGCTACAAAGCAAAACGCCCTCACTAGGAGGGCGCTTGTTCAACGTAAGTCGTTGATTTGATTGGTTGCGAGAGAAGGATTTGAACCTCCGACCTTTGGGTTATGAGCCCAACGAGCTACCAGACTGCTCCATCTCGCGGTAGACTTCTATTATAGCTTATTCTGCAGCTGTTTCAGGATTTGTTTCTGCTGCGGCAGGACGGTCAACCAATTCCACCAAAGCCATGGGTGCGTTGTCGCCTACGCGGAAACCCATCTTCAAGATGCGGGTGTAACCGCCTGGACGTGCCGCGAAACGGGGTCCCAGGTCGTTGAACAGCTTCGTCACGCTGTCACGGTCGCGCAGGCGGTCGAACGCCAAGCGACGATTGGCAACGGTGGCTTCCTTGGCCAAAGTGATCATGGGCTCTACCACGCGGCGCAGTTCCTTAGCCTTTGGTACTGTGGTCTTGATGACTTCGTGTTCGATCAACGAGTTCATCATGTTACGCAGCATCGCCAAACGGTGTGAGCTGGTGCGGTTAAGTTTACGTAGTCCGTGTCCGTGACGCATGGTAGATTTCCTTTGAGTTTTAAATGGGCAGCCGTATCAGGTACTGCCCTTTGCGTGGAACCCCTTGGGGTTCGAAAAATTAGCGCTTTTCCAACGCTGCAGGTGGCCAGCTTTCCAGCTTCATACCTAGCGTGAGACCGCGGGAAGCCAAAACTTCCTTAATTTCGTTGAGCGACTTGCGACCCAGATTGGGAGTCTTGAGCAACTCGTTTTCGGTACGTTGGATCAGGTCACCGATGTAATAGATGTTCTCGGCCTTCAGGCAATTGGCAGAACGAACGGTCAGCTCCAACTCATCCACAGGGCGCAACAGAATCGGGTCGAATTGAGTATTGCCACGTGGTGCTGGTGCGTCGAACGCGGCCAACTCGCTACCTTCCAACTGTGCGAACACAGCCAGTTGTTCCACCAAGATCTTGGCAGAAGCGCGCACTGCATCTTCTGCAGAAATGGCGCCGTTGGTTTCAATTTCGACAACCAACTTATCCAGATCGGTGCGCTGCTCAACGCGAGCGCTCTCGACGGTGTAGCTCACGCGCTTAACGGGCGAGAAAGACGCGTCCAGAACGATACGACCAATAGACTTATTGGGTTCGTCGGCGTGACGGCGCATAGTGCCGGGCACATAGCCGCGACCCTTTTCAACCTTGATCTGCATGTCCAACTTGCCGCCATGCGACAGGTTGGCGATGACGTGGCCAGGGTTGATGATTTCAACGTCGTGTGGTGTCTGGATATCGGCGGCTGTTACCAGGCCTTCAACATCTTTGCGCAGACTCAATGTGACTTCGTCGCGGTTGTGCAACTTGAAGACAACACCCTTCAGGTTCAACAAGATGTTGACGACGTCTTCTTGAACGCCATCAATGGATGAGTATTCGTGCAACACGCCGGCGATGGTCACTTCAGTGGCCGCGAAACCAGGCATGGAAGACAACAACACGCGGCGAAGCGCGTTACCCAATGTATGGCCGTAGCCACGCTCAAAGGGCTCCAGTGCAACCTTGGCACGGTTGGTGCCAAGTTGCTCAACACTAATGGATTTGGGTTTTAGCAAACTGTTTTGCATGCAGACTTCCTCTCAATACCCCCGACTCGTTACGTCGGTAAGGCTGGTGAAGCACCTTGACTGCAGTGCCCCACGGCCAAGGAACGATTTCAACAATTCAAACGCGATTAGCGTGAATACAACTCGACGATCAACGATTCGTTGATGTCTGCAGCAAACTGGTCACGGTCAGGTACGGTCTTGAAAGTGCCTTCGGCCTTTTCAATGTTGACCTCGACCCAAGCAGGCATGCCGACTTGTTGTGCCAGTTGCAAAGCTTCAACCACACGGTTTTGCTTCTTGGACTTTTCGCGCACAGAGACCACGTCGCCAGCCTTAACCATGTAGGAAGGGATATTGACCGAGCTGCCATTTACGGTGATCGCCTTGTGGGACACCATTTGACGCGCTTCCGCTCGTGTAGAACCAAAGCCCATACGGTAAACGACGTTGTCCAGACGGGACTCCAACAGGAACAACAAGTTGGCTCCGGTGTTGCCCTTACGGCGATCGGCCTCTTCAAAGTAGCGGCGGAACTGGCGCTCCAGCACGCCGTACATACGCTTGACCTTCTGCTTTTCGCGCAGTTGGAGACCGTAGTCGGAGGTGCGAGCACCCGAAGTGCGGCCGTGCTGACCGGGCTTGGAATCGAACTTGGCCTTGTCACCGATAGCGCGACGGGCGCTCTTCAGGAACAGGTCGGTGCCTTCACGGCGTGAGAGTTTGGCCTTGGGGCCGAGGTAGCGTGCCACTTGATCTTCCTTTTATGTCATCTGCCACATTAAAAATGCGGGAGCCAACAGCGGTTGCTGTTGGCGGTGGGCTTGTTAAAAATTAACTACCGCAACACCTGATTGCAAAGCAATCAGATACGGCGGCGTTTCTGAGGGCGGCATCCGTTGTGGGGAACTGGAGTCACATCAGCAATCATGTTGATGCGAATGCCCAGTGCCGCCAGTGCGCGAACGGAGGATTCACGTCCAGGACCAGGTCCCTTGATTTCAACGTCAAGGTTCTTGATGCCTTGGTCCAGAGCTGCACGACCCGCCACTTCGGACGCTACCTGGGCAGCAAACGGAGTGGACTTGCGAGAGCCCTTGAAACCTTGACCACCCGAAGACGCCCAAGACAAAGCATTGCCCTGGCGATCGGTGATCGTGATGATGGTGTTATTGAACGAAGCGTGCACGTGTGCAATGCCATCCGCAACATTCTTGCGGACTTTCTTGCGAACGCGCTGGGCTGCGTTATTGGCGGGAGCTTTTGCCATGGTGGTTTCTCAATCCCTGTTATTTCTTCAATGACGCAGCAGCCTTACGCGGGCCTTTGCGGGTGCGAGCATTCGTGCGGGTACGCTGACCGCGCATGGGCAAGCCACGGCGATGGCGGAAGCCACGATAGCAACCGATGTCCATCAATCGCTTGATGTTCATCGTTGTTTCACGACGCAAGTCGCCTTCGATGGTGAATTGAGCGATCTGATCACGGATTTTCTCCAGATCAGAGTCAGTCAAATCTTTGACCTTCTTGGAATATGCAATGCCACAGGCTTCGCAAATTTTGCGAGCGCGGGTGCGACCGATACCAAAAATGGCGGTCAGGCCAATCTCGGAATGCTGTTGCGGCGGAATATTGATGCCAGCGATACGTGCCATTTTCGTCCTCTAAAACTCTTGCAATTAACCCTGACGCTGCTTGTGGCGTGGATCTGTACAGATCACGCGCACAACGCCTTTGCGTCGGATGATTTTGCAGTTGCGGCAAATTTTCTTGACCGAAGCCGAAACTTTCATATTTCTCTCCTAAAACCCTTCGCCCCGTTCCGACTTTGATTCGCGCGGAACATGCGCTATTTACTTTGCTCTAAACACAATCCGCGCACGACTCAGGTCGTACGGGGTTAACTCAACGGTGACCTTATCACCAGGAAGAATTCGGATGTAATGCATCCGCATCTTTCCGGAAATATGCCCCAACACCACATGCCCGTTTTCCAGCTTGACGCGAAATGTCGCGTTGGGGAGGTTTTCTACCACCTCCCCCTGCATCTGAATTACGTCATCCTTTGACATATGAATCCACTGCCACTCAAGAAGATTTGAAATTAGCCTTCTTTAACAGCGATTCGTATTGCTGGGACATCATGTAATTCTGGACCTGTGCCATGAAATCCATGGTCACTACAACAATAATCAACAGTGAGGTTCCACCGAAATAGAACGGCACGTTGTATTTGAGAATCAAAAACTCTGGCAACAGACACACAAAAGTGATGTATATCGCACCGGCCAGCGTTAAGCGAAGCAGGATTTTATCAATATATTTGGCTGTTTGGTCACCAGGACGAATCCCAGGAATAAACGCTCCACTTTTCTTCAGGTTGTCTGCAGTTTCCTTGCTGTTAAACACCAGTGCAGTGTAAAAAAAGCAGAAAAACACAATAGCGGCGGCATACAACATCACGTAAACCGGCTGACCTGGACTCAGTGTGCTGGAAATATCTTTCAACCACCGCATCGAATCACCAGAGCTAAACCAATTAGCCACCGTTGCAGGCAACAGGATAATGCTGGATGCAAAGATCGGAGGGATCACACCTGCCATGTTCAGCTTCAACGGTAGATGGGAAGATTGACCACCATAGACCTTATTACCAACCTGGCGCCGAGCGTAGTTGACCAGAATTTTCCGCTGACCACGCTCAACAAACACCACAAAATACGTAACCAAAACGACGAGGACAACTACCAGCAGCGACACAATTATGCTCATAGCACCGGTTCGCACCAACTCCAGCAGACCACCAATAGCACTAGGCAATCCAGCGGCGATACCACCAAAAATCAATATCGAGATCCCGTTACCTAAACCGCGCTCAGTAATCTGCTCACCTAACCACATCAAAAACATGGTGCCTGCGGTCAACGTCACGACCGAAGTCATGCGGAAGCCAAAACCGGGCGATATCACTAAACCTGCAGACGACTCAAGAGCCAAAGCAATACCCAGGGATTGGAACAATGCCAAACCCAGTGTGCCGTAACGCGTGTATTGCGTAATCTTTCGACGGCCGCCTTCGCCTTCTTTCTTCAATTGCTCAAAGGCCGGCAGCACATAGGTCATCAATTGCATGATGATCGATGCCGAGATGTACGGCATGATTCCCAACGCAAATATGGTGAACCGTGACAACGCACCGCCCGAGAACATATTGAAGAGGCTTAGGATGCCGCCCTGCTGGCCCTTGAACAACTCCTGCAACTGTGTCGGATCAATGCCCGGCACTGGTATATGCGCACCAATTCGGTACACGACCAGCGCGAGCAACAAAAACACCAGCCGACGACGCAAGTCACCAAACTTGTCCGTCTTTGCTATTTGAGCACCGTTAGTTGCCACTGCGTTTCTTTCGACTTATGACTTAAGCGACGCTACCACCAACAGCTTCAATAGCTGTCTTGGCACCAGCGGTGGCTCCAATACCGGTCAACTTAACCAATTTGGTCAATGCACCCGTATTGATAACCTTTACCACCTTAATCATTTGGCCGACCAGCTTCGCTTGCTTCAGTGCCAACAAATCGACTTCTGCCAGACCCAGCACTTCCAATGTCGTCAGCGTGATTTCAGCGTTGAATTGCAACAAGTGCGATTTGAAACCGCGCTTGGGCAAACGGCGATGCATAGGCATCTGACCACCTTCAAAGCCAACCTTGTGGTAGCCGCCAGCACGGGACTTTTGTCCCTTGTGGCCACGACCTGCAGTTTTACCAATGCCGGAGCCGATACCGCGGCCAACACGACGCTTGTAGTGCTTGGCGCCATCTGCTGGCTTAATGCTATTGAGTTCCATCATCATCGACCTCTTAGAGCACTCGGACCAGGTAACTGATCTTGTTAATCATGCCGCGAACTTCGGGTGTATCCACCAGTTCACTGACGCTGCGAATTTTGCGCAAACCCAGACCACGCACAGTGGCGCGATGGGATTCTTTGGTTCCAATCGGGCTACGCACCAATTGGATCTTCACGGTTTGTTGTGTTGTCATTTTGAAGTTCGCTTTCAGACGAAGAGTTCTTCAACAGTCTTGCCACGCTTGGCTGCAACTTCGGATGGTGTTGTCGAAACGGACAATGCATCCAAAGTGGCACGGACCATGTTGTAAGGGTTGGAAGAACCATGGCTCTTGGCCACGATATCGGTAATTCCAACCACTTCAAACACTGCGCGCATTGGACCACCAGCAATGATTCCAGTACCCTTGGGTGCTGGCGCCATCATTACATTAGCCGCGCCGTGATGACCCATCACCTTGTGGTGAATGGAACCATTCTTCAGCGAAACCTTGATCATGTTGCGACGGGCTTCTTCCATTGCCTTTTGCACGGCAGCGGGAACTTCCTTGGATTTTCCCTTGCCCATGCCAATGCGACCTTCGCCATCACCCACAACTGTCAGAGCTGCAAAACCGAGAATACGGCCGCCCTTAACCACTTTGGTGACGCGATTGATCGCGATCATTTTTTCGCGCAGTCCGTCTTCAGGCCCTTCGGCCTTACCCTGCATCTTCGCTTGAACTTTAGCCATTCTGTATTCCGATCTGCTTAGAACTGCAAGCCCGCTTCACGTGCCGCATCAGCCAGCGCTTTTACGCGGCCGTGGTACGCAAAACCTGAACGATCAAATGCGACTTTTTCGACACCAGCAGCCTTAGCTTTTTCAGCCAAGCGCTTGCCAATGATTTGGGCCGCGGCAACATTGCCACCCTTGCCCGCCGCACCCAAAGCCTTGCGGACTTCGAGTTCGGCCGTAGAAGCTGCAGCCAATACCTTGCCACCGTCGCCAGAGATAACTGCGGCGTAGATGTGCAAGTTGGTACGATTTACTGTCAAACGTGCAACGCCTTGTGTGGCAATGCGAATACGGGTCTGACGGGCCCTGCGAAGACGCTGCTCTTTTTTGGTCAACATGTTGCAGCTCCTTATTTCTTCTTGGTTTCTTTGATCGTGATCTTCTCATCCGAATAACGGATGCCCTTGCCCTTGTAGGGCTCGGGTGGACGAACAGCACGAACTTCAGCGGCAATCTGACCCACGCGTTGGCGGTCAGCACCTTTGATCAGGATTTCGGTTGGCGTCGGCGTTGTCACAGTGATGCCGGCAGGCATATCAAAGTTAACAGGATGCGAGTAACCAACAGCGAGATTCAGCTTGGCACCGGTTGCCTGGGCTTTGTAGCCCACACCAACCAGGTTCAATTTCTTCTCGAAGCCTTTTGTCACACCCACCACCATGTTATTCACCAATTGGCGCATGGTTCCGGACATTGCATCAGCTTCGCGGGACTCGTTGGCCGCCTTGAAGCTCAGCTTGCCTGCATCGCTAACCACTGTAACCAGTGTGTTGAGCGTCAGGTTCAAAGTGCCGCCTGTACCCTTGACACTGATTTGGCTGCCATTGATAGACACATCCACACCAGCGGGAACAGTTACGGGTTGTTTACCTACACGGGACATTTGTATTTCTCCTCAATGTAGGGTTAAACGACGTAGCACAAAACTTCGCCGCCGACACCGGTAGCGCGCGCTTTGCGATCTGTCATGACGCCCTGGGGCGTAGTCACGATTGCAACACCGAGGCCGTTTTGGACCTGGGGGATGGCATCGCTACCGCGGTAAACACGCAAGCCGGGGCGGCTGACGCGCTCAATACGCTCAATTACAGGCTTGCCTGCGTAATACTTCAATGAAATTTCCAACTCGGACTTACCGTCAGTTGTCGAGATCTTGAAGTTGTCGATGTAGCCTTCGTCTTTCAACACTTGGACAATCGCAACCTTCACTTTGGAAGAAGGCACAGAAACGGTAGTTTTGGCCACCATTTGTGCATTGCGAATGCGTGTCAACAAGTCGGCGATGGGATCACTCATGCTCATGTTTGGTTCTCCTGTCGCTTACCAACTGGCCTTGACGATGCCAGGAATTTCCCCAGCAAAGGCCATTTCACGAATCTTGGCGCGTGCCAAGCCAAAGTGCTGGAACGTACCACGTGGACGACCAGTAATGGCGCAACGGTTACGCTGGCGGGTTGGATTGGAATTGCGCGGGAGCTTTTGCAGACCCATACGGGCAGCCGCACGCTCTTCGTCGGTACGCTTGAAGTCACCGGCAATTGCCTTGAACTCAGCGTACTTCTTGGCATACTTTGCAGCCAATTGATCACGCTTTGCTTCGCGCTGGATTAAAGCCATTTTAGCCACGGGTCACCTCAGTTCTTGAACGGGAAACGGAAGCCGGTGAGGAGCGCCTTGCACTCTTCGTCGGTCTTAGCCGTCGTGGTGATACTGATATTGAGGCCACGCAAGGCGTCGACCTTGTCATATTCAATTTCAGGAAAAATGATCTGCTCTTTGACGCCGATGTTGTAATTACCACGGCCATCAAATGCGCGACCAGAAATACCACGGAAGTCGCGCACACGGGGCAAAGCCACGGTGACGAAACGATCCAGGAATTCATACATCTGCACGCCGCGCAGAGTCACCATGCAACCAATCGCCTGATTTTCACGAATCTTGAAACCGGCAATCGCCTTTTTCGACATCGTTACCACAGGCTTCTGGCCGGCAATTTTTGTCAGATCACTGACCGCGTGGTCCATGATCTTCTTATCAGCTACAGCTTCGCTCACACCCATGTCCAGGGTGATTTTGGTCAGGCGAGGCACTTGCATCGGCGAGGTGTAGCCAAACTTGGCCATCAGCTCGGGAGCCAGCTTTTCGCGGTATTGTTGTTGCAGACGTGCCATGCTTATGCCACCTTGATTTCTTCGCCGCTGGACTTGAAAACGCGAGCGCGTTTGCCGTCAGCCAACATCTTGATACCTACGCGGTCCGCCTTGCCAGTCGCAGCATTGAAAATTGCTACGTTGGACTGGTGGATGGGCATTGTCTTTTCAACAATACCGCCGACCGCACCTTTCATAGGGTTAGGCTTGGTGTGCTTCTTCACCAAGTTCACACCCTCTACAACCAGATGAGAGTCATCTTTGCGCAGGGACACAGTCCCGCGCTTACCCTTATCGCGACCAGCGATAACAATAACTTCATCGCCCTTGCGAATCTTATTCATGGCGCGTCCTTACAAAACTTCAGGAGCCAGGGACACGATCTTCATGAACTTCTCGGTACGCAGTTCACGCGTAACAGGTCCAAAGATGCGGGTGCCGATGGGCTCCAACTTGGCGTTGAGCAACACTGCTGCATTGCCATCAAACTTCACCAAAGAACCGTCACTGCGACGGATACCCTTAGCAGTACGAACCACAACCGCGCTGTAGACTTCGCCTTTTTTGACGCGTCCGCGAGGAGCAGCTTCTTTAATGCTAACTTTGATGATGTCACCGACGCTGGCATAGCGACGCTTGGAACCGCCGAGCACCTTGATGCACAGGACGGACTTAGCGCCGGTATTGTCAGCGACTTCTAATCGAGATTCAGTCTGGATCATTTCAATATTCCCAACTTGCACCAGGAGCAGCACCTGCCAGCTCTCTGGCAAACACCAACAACGAGTCAGTCTTGGGCCCGCTGTACTTGGCGCGAACCACTCGCGCCACATCCATTTGGGCAGAACCTTCAGCTTTTAACACCGAAGCCCGCTAGTATGCCACAGCTTTTTTGCTTTGTCACATTATTTTTGCGGGTTGTTGCAAGAAACCGCGGTGCCTAGGCTTCAGCAGGGCCCATTTCTCCCCTGCGACAATGGCCTCCGAGTAGCCTTATTTGATAGGCTTGCAGTGACTGTGCCAGGCCCCTTGGAGAACCCCATGCAAAAACACCACATTGCCTTTATTGGCGGCGGAAATATGGCTACCGCCATGGTCAGCGGACTGTTAAAACAGGGCTTTCCCTTGGCCCAGATCGACGTAATCGAACCCTTTGCCGAAGCCCGTGAAAGGCTACAGACGCAGCTAGGCGTTGCCGCCCAGGAACAAACCGGCGCATTTTTGGAACAAGCCGGCATTGTTATCTGGGCCGTCAAACCCCAATCCTTCAAAGAAGCCGCTCTGCAAAATCGGTTTTACACCCGCGACGCGCTGCATATCAGTGTGGCCGCCGGCATTCCCAGCGACAGCATTACCAAGTGGTTGGGTAATGAGCGGGTGATTCGGACCATGCCCAACACCCCGGCACTCATTGGGAAAGGCATTACCGGCCTGTTTGCACGCCCCGCCGTGACCGACGCCGACCGCCAGCATGCCGAACGTGTGGTCTCTGGCATGGGGCAGTTTCTGTGGCTCAGCCACGAGGCACAACTGGATGCAGTGACTGCTATTTCGGGTTCCGGACCGGCCTACATGTTCTATTTCATGGAAGCCATGACGGCCGCCGGGGCTGCGATGGGTCTGGAGCGCGAACAGGCCTACCAATTGGCCGTGGCCACCTTTATAGGCGCCGGCGAACTGGCGCAGTCCAGCCACGAGCCGCCCGAAATTTTGCGCCAACGGGTAACGTCCAAGGGCGGCACCACCCATGCGGCCATCACATCGATGGAGGAGAGCCATATAAAAGACCTATTTGCCAAGGCGCTGCACTCAGCGCACCGTCGAGCCGTAGAGATGGGACAGGAATTCGGCGAAGCCACATAGGCAATTCACGCCTCTAGCCCCCGTGAAATATAGCGATACCGCTCTTTATTTGATAGCAATGGAAAATTTAACGAGTTCCATCATCCGCTGGGGTTCTCCATCAGGAACCGCGCTTCAAAGGCATCACCGGGCAAGGGCTCGCTGAGTAAATAGCCCTGGATGCAATCGCACTCCAATTGCGCCAGAAAATTGCGCTGCTCTTCGGTCTCAACCCCTTCGGCAACGACCTTCAACCGCAGGTTGTGCGCCAGCGAAATGATGCCTGAAACAATGGACGCGTCGTCCACGTTCTTCGTCATATCACGGGTAAACGCGCGGTCGATCTTCAACACATCGACCGGAAACCGCTTGAGGTAGGCCAGCGAGGAATACCCGGTTCCGAAATCGTCAATGGCCAGTTCCACTCCAGTGGCCTTGAGTGCGCGCAACAACAGCAGGGTTTCCTCGGCATGCACCATCAGCATGCTCTCGGTGATCTCCAGCGTCAGGCGCCGCGGATCCACGCCGGTGTCCTGCAAGGCACTGCGCAGCGTATCGATGAAGTTGACCTGCTGTAGTTGAAGGCCCGACAAATTGACCGTCACATACAGATTCGAAGCCCCGGTTTCATGCCACTTCTTCAATTGCTGGCAAGCAGCCCGCAACACCGCTTCGCCAATCGGAATGATCAGTCCGGTTTCCTCAGCCAGCGGAATGAACTCCAGCGGGGACACCAGGCCGCGCGACGGGTGGCTCCAGCGTGCCAGGGCCTCCATACCCACAATGCGACAGTCGGCTGCGTCGGCGATGGGCTGAAAATACACGACGATTTCATTGCGCTCCAATGCACGGCGCAACGCGCCTTCAAAACGCAAGTGTTCGCTGGCAGACGCCTCCATGTTTTCCTCGAAGAACTGAAAACCACTGCTCTTCTTCTTGGCCCGGTACATGGCCGTGTCGGCGTGGCGCAGCAAGGTGCTGGAATCAACTCCGTTGATCGGAAAAACCGCGATGCCAATGCTGGCCGACACGACGATGTCGTGTCCATCAATCTCGAACGGCGCGGTAATGGCATGGCAAATCTTTTGCGCCGTGCCGGACGCCACGCCCACATTGGGCAGATCGTCGATGACGATGGCAAATTCATCGCCCCCCAAACGCGCCACACAATCACTGGCCCGCACGCAACCGCGGATACGCTCGGAAAGGCTTTTTAGCAGCTTGTCGCCGGTCTCATGGCCCAGCGTGTCATTGACAAACTTGAACCGGTCCAGATCCAGATACAACAATGCGAGTGATGTGGCCAGGGGCTGGGCCCGCTCAATGCAGCGGCTGAGATGGTCGTTGAACAGCGTGCGATTGGGCAGCCCCGTCAGCGAATCGTTGTAAGCCAGATGGCGCACATGGCGCTCGGCCCGGGTGGCATCCACCAAACGCCGCACGCGTTGGTTGACCACGGCCAAGTGGATGGGCTTGGGAATGTAATCGCTGGCACCGGCCGCGAACGCGCGTTCAATCGACGCGCTGTCTTCCAGCGCGGTAATCATCAGAACGGGGATCTGCCGCCACTCGGGCGACTCCTGCAAGCGTGCGCAGGCGGTGAAACCGTCCATGACCGGCATTAACGCGTCCATCAAGATGACGTCGGGGCGCATGCGCTGCACCTCGGCCTCGACTTCGCTGCCGTCTGCGGCTTCCGTCACGACAAAACCGCTGCGCTGTAAAGCCGCGCGCAAAGCAGACCGGGTACTGCGATCGTCATCAACGATCAGCACCAGCGCCTCGCCCGCCACTGGCAGCGGCGCCAGTACATCGGTTTCGCGCTCCAGTTCCAATTGCAGGGCTTGTCCGACCACCGCATACTCCGCCCGCAAACGGGGCATCAAGCGCCCCGCTGCATCGACCTGGTCGCTCTCGGCCAGCGATTCGATGCTTTTGGCCAACGCAGCGAGCTCCAGTGCGCCAAAATTCCACGCCGCGCCTTTGATGGCATGGGCTACGCGGCGCAAAGTCTCGTGTTCCTCCACCACCATGGCAGCGGCCAATTCATCCAGATAACTCGGCATGTCTTCCAAGAAGGGGCGAATGGCCTGGCCAATCGCCCCGCCCAAGGCCTCGCGCAAGCGGGCCAGCACGGCCTGGTCTATAGGGCCCTCCGTCTGCGGTGCTTGCGTCTCCTCATTCTGCGCATCCGCCGCCGATGCCGGAACAGCGATGTTCAGCTCGGTCAACCAGCGCTGCAGACGTGAGGCCAGGTTCCCCAAGGTCAATGGCTTGGACAGGTGGTCATCCATGCCTGCCGACAGACATTTTTCAATGTCTAACGGCTGCGTATTGGCGGTCATCGCAACAATCGGGATCCTGCGCCCGCTGTCGGTTTCTATTCCGCGTATCACCGCCGTGGCCTGGTAACCATCCATCTCTGGCATATTGCAATCCATCAGGATCAAGTCCCAGGGTTTGCGTTTGAAGGCCTGTATCGCGATGCGGCCATTGGCGGCCACCTCAGACTTGCAACCGAGCATCTCCAGCATGCCCGAGGCAATGGTCTGGCTGGTACGGTTGTCTTCAACAATCAGAATCTGCGGCAGCCGCTTGCGCGCCTTGGGAACAAACCGCTGAAGCCCGCTGCGCGCGCCCATTGCCGCGTCAATACACTCCAGCAGCCTCTCTAGCCGCAAGGGCTTGGCCAAATAGGCATCTGCCACCGGCGCAGCTGCGGGGTTTTCGGCGCCATACCTGTTCATCAGCACCAGACGTGGCTGGCCATACATGTGGACTGTGCGCAGGTCACGCAGGGTCTGGCTGTGGGCAACCGCCAGCACCATATCCACCACCATCAGTGCATACGGCGCCGCGCCCTGCTCCGCCATTGCCAATGCCTGGGCAGCGTCGGCCAGCTTGCCCACGGAAAGGCATTCATAACCCACGGCAGTCAACGACTGCTGTGCAAACTGGCGAACGGTGGCGCTTTCGTCCACCACCAACACGCGGCCCGACCGCGCTTCACGCACCGCAACGGCCAGTGGACTGCTGCCCAGTTTCAGCGGCAGGACAAACCAAAACGTGCTGCCCATGCCTTCTGTACTGTCAACACCGATTTCACCACCCATCAATGCGCACAACTGTTTGCAGATGGACAAGCCGAGCCCCGACCCGTCGTGGCCCCGGGTGGACGATGGATCCGCTTGGGTAAAGGCGTCAAAAATACTGGCGATTTCGTCTTCTGCAACACCAATCCCGGTATCAGTGACCGCAATACGTAGCCTGCCCTGATTGCCAAATGCACCGACCGCCGACACCCGGATAGCCACTTCCCCGCGTTCGGTGAACTTGACCGCATTGCCGACCAAATTGAGCAAGACCTGGCGCAACCGCCGCGCGTCGCCACGCAAACACATGGGCACACCCGGCTCGATCACATACACAATCTCCAGGCCTTTGCTGCCCGACTGGGGAACGACCAGCTCAATCGTCTGTTCGCACAGGCGTGCGAGTTCAAAGTCGCCCTCAGCAAGTTGCAGCTTGCCAGCCTCCAGTGACGAGAAATCCAGAATGTTGTTGATGAGATCCAGCAGGTACTGCGACGAATCCCACGCCAGTGCGACATAGTTGCGCGCCATCGGCGGCAGGGGGGAGGCACGCAGCATGTCCAAAGTGCCCACCACACCATTCAGTGGTGTGCGCAGTTCGTGGCTCATGGTCGCGGCAAACTCCGCCTTCAGATGCGCCAAGCGCAAGGCTTCTTCACTGGCCAGGCGCAAGGCCTGCTCGCGCTCGTCGAGCACGGTCATCATGCTATTGAAGGCCTGCGCCATGTTGGCGATGTCGCGGGGGCCGGTCAGCTTGGCACGCACCCCGGATTCCCCTTGTTCGGCACGCCCCATGGTTTCGGCCAGCTGCACCAAGGGCTGTGTCATGCGCCGCGTCAGTTCGCGGGTCATCAACAGAAAAAACACGGCAAACGACAGGGCAATGCCCATGTTCAACGCAAACAGCGTCAACACTGCACTCCCCAACGACGCCTTGGACAGAACCACCCGCACATAACCAATGGTCTGCGGCTTGGCCACTTCCGATTCAAACGGCGAGCTGTTGTCGGCAATGCGAACCGGCGCGACAAAGTGCCAAGCTTGGCTGTTCTCGGCGTCCAGAAAAGCAGACGCTGCATCCATCACCGCCTTGGGCGGTGACTCGTCACCGAGCACCAGTGCCCCCCCGCCCGCGCCGTGGGCTGTCAACAGGCGTCCATCCATGCGACGTACTTCCACGCGGTCCACATCGGGAAATGCCAAAACACCGGAGACTGCATCGGCAATGTTTTCGCTGGCCTCGGATAACAGAGCCAGGCGCGCCTGGCGCGCAAGACTGTCGGACAGGCGTTGCCCCTGTTGTTGGCGGTTATGGCGGATGTCCCGGCTGCTTTGCCAAGAAATGACCAACGACGACAGCAAAGCCAGCAGCAATACGCCTACGGCGACCATGATGGAGAGCTGCTGCCGAAACGTTGTCTTGCGCAAGAAGGCAAGGAAGGGATTGCGAGAAGTCATCGGTATAGGCAAATGTCAGCGGGCCGGAAACACAAGATCGAAGGCCTGCTGGCGGGAAGATAACTGCAAGCCGAGGTGGCTTGCTGTGCGGATATTGACGGCCAACAACGCGTCCTTCATGGGCACGACCAGCGCCGCATTCCCACCGGGAAGGTTCATGGCCGAAGACGCCAGTTGGCGCCCCAATGCGACGTTGTTCGGGTACAGCGAAAACAGTGCGCCGCGTTTGACATGCGTCACATTGCTGGAGAACACCGCCAAATTTCGGTTCCAGGCGTTTTCCAGAATCAAAGGCAGCACCGAAGACTCCTCCACCGTGGTGGAGTCCTGGGGTAACCACAACGCGTCTTTTTTGGGGTCCGCGCTGGCCAAAACGTCCTGGTACACCCGTATCGCATTTTTTAAGTCAGCGACCTCTATCGCCTGCAACTCCAGCCCTTGGGCCCGGGCCGCCTCACGGGCCAGCCGTATCAACCAGGCATTGTGTTTGGGGTCATACACAACAATGACGCGCCGCACCTCTGGCATGAAGTGTTTGAGTCGCTCAAACAGCATTCTGGGATCGGGCGCCAAACTGACAATCGGAAAGCTGCGCCCCTCTCCTGCGGGCGGCGACACCACACCGCCGGCCACCACACCTACATCATGGTCCAGTGTTAAGGCTGCCTTCATGCCCTGGCGACCCAGGGCAATCACCACCCGGATGTCCTGGCGTTTCAACTTGGCGAGTATGTCTTGCACACTGTTGACACCTCCCACAGCAAAACTGGCGACCGGCGCGCCCACTTGCGCCTCTATGCCTTCAATGATTTTTCCGAAAATACTCCGGTAGGGCTCTTCAAGGTCGGGGTACAAAACGGCAATGCTTCCGGAATCAGCCGCCAACGCGACCTTTACCTTTTCAAAACGTCCGAGTTGCGCAACTACCTGGTCGTTGGCTGCCACTTGGAACCGGTAGACCAGGATATCGTTGGACATCTCAATGCGCTGCAAAACGCGCGGCCACGCGTCTCTGTACGTGGGCTCTAAAAAGTGGGCCTTGGTCGCGCCTGCATGGCGTCCTGCCCCATCCCTTTCCTCGGATTGGGCGGCCAGGGGCCACACCAACACGGCCAGAAGCGAGGCAAACATACAAATGTAGATATTCACACTCCTTCCCTGCAAAAGAAGACCGCACAACAACGTAAAACCTGGAGCGACCACAAACCGACGCCCTGTCTGGAGTGGCCCATTTTATGGTCAGAAGTTAGGACTGGGCGACAGTTAGCCCGGCGGGTCAGGAATGCATTTCAACCTGCAAAAAAGGGCCCCGCCTGAGGTGTTGGAAATCGCGGTCTACAGGAAGACCCGCCCTTGAATCCAAAACGTTCGCCCAGGCATTGGCAGGTCGAACCTAACACCCGACCCAATGCTGCTGGGTTCACGGATATCCGCGTCGAATAAGTTGCGGATGGAGGCTGAAAAATCCCAGCCCTTCTTGATGCCGTTGGCGTGCACGCTCAGGTCCACCGACGTGTAGTCCGCCACATCGGGTCGACTGTCGCCGGGTGCACGTTTACGCTCAGCAACCCAATTGACTTGCCCACTCACCATCCAATTGGACGCAAACCGCCAATCAGCCCGACTGTAGACATGCCGATGCGGTGCATAACCGGAGTCTTGTTGCGTCGTCTGGTCAATGTTTTGCTGGTAGGCGTAGTGCCCAGAGATGCGAATGCTCCTGGAGGGATCCCACGTGGCCTCCAGCTCAACCCCACTGCCGTTTTGCTTCCCCGTATTCTGATAGGTCGTTCCGGTAACACCAATCAAATCAGAAATTTCATGCCGGAATAGGCTCAAGCTGGTTTCCAAGTTGGGGCCCGCTTGCCACGAAACAACGCCTTCCATAGTCTTTATCTTTTCGGGGGTCAGGGTGGGGTTGCCTACTGCCACCGGGTTACCCCCTGCATACAACTCAACAAATGACGGCGCCCGAAAAGCCGTGCCATACATGAGCTTCGCGGTCACATTTTGGCGGGCTTCCCAGACCAGGGCCAGGCGGGGGTTGGTGGTACTACCAAAATCTGAGTATTGGTCATGGCGGACGCCACCGGTCAAGGTCCAATCCCGTGCAAAGCCCCATTCGTCTTGCAGGTACAGGTAGTTGACCTTTCTATCATGGGGCGACAAATACAAATTGGCGCCAGTTGCCGAATACATGGGTAGCGGCGATGGCAGAGCACCAGTCAACAACGTGAAGTTCTTGGTTTCTGAGGTCTTGTAGATATTCATGGAATCAGAACCCAGACCCATGCGCACATGGTGGCCTTTAAAGCCCGAATAGTCACTGGATACTGAGAGGCGAAGCTGCCGCTCCCACTTGTTTGGCGCCCCGACCATGCCGTCGGGAAAGGACCCGAAAAAAGCACCTCTGGGGAAAAGTATGAGCGGGGTCGTGATTTCATTCGCCATGTGCATATAGGCCACTTGCAGCGTAAGGCTCAGGTCCGGCGCGAAGTTGGCATCGGTCCAAGCCAAATCACTGGTGAACCGTGCGGTACGGTATTTGCCAGCTGGATCCAGCGCACCTGCGACACCCGCTCCAACCCCGCCGTTCTCGCGCAGGGTATAGCCTGCACGCAATCTGATTTTTTCAAACCCCATGTCAATTTGGGCATCCAGGTCATCGTGTCCCCTACTGACGGACCCCGGAGCCAATGAAACGGCAGGCGCAAAGCCCAGCGCATCGATTCCCGACTGCGCATCCGCCAGAACGGGGCGGCGCTGGCCCGACGTGCGTCCCGCACTCAGGAACGCGGCGACGTCTAGCGCGCCCACTTTGCCACCGTACTGAAACCAAGTGTCCATGCTATTGAGCGAACCCGCACGCAGCCCAGCCGATGGCCCTTGCAGTTCTTCCCCGGTCTTGGTGATGATATTGATCGTGCCGGCGAAGGCGTCCGCACCATACAAGGCTGAGCCGGGGCCACGGATCACCTCAATACGCGCCACATTTGCGGTAGGCAATGACACGGGTATGTCGTTTCGATTGCCTTGGTAGACACTGGTCATGGGAACCCCGTTGACCATCATCAGCACGTGTGGATTGGACTCCGTCAAGATGCCCCGTATTCCGATGTTGGGGCTGTAAACAGTAGAGCGAGAAACATGCAGACCTGGCACGGACTCCAATGCCTCGTCCACGGTCGTGGCGCCCATGGCGGCAATGTCTTCGGCCGTAATGACAGTGGCTGTCGATGGGGACTTCCTGAGCAACTGTTTCGTGCCGGTCGCAATGCTGACAAAGCTCTTGTCGCCATACGACAACACCAAGTCTTCGCTCTCTGCGTCAACTTGCGCCCAGCCAGCACCGGACCACGCTAGAGCCACCCCCACCGATAGCAACCGCAATGTACGCATGACTGGTCTCCAAAGTTAAGCCAACGTTAACAGCAAATTCACTGCGCTGTCCAGCCTCTGCGCGGTACGCCCTCATAGACAAGCGATGCGCAGCGCAAAGGAAAAGTAGCGAGTTCCGGGCGCTGCATGGCATCGACAAAACAGGGCGACATGCCGGCCAAAAAAGCGGGGAGCAGATAGAGGTAATACTCTCTCGGCGACAAACCAACATCCAAGGCCAGTGCGGCGGCCGCGGCGGCATAGTTCATGCGCATGCGCCAGCGGCCAGCCAGCAGTACAGCTTCAATTTCCTTTGCCAGATTCAAATAATCACCGCTGCCACACCCGTGCTCCTCGGCCAACGCGAAAATGGTGTCGTTGCGTTCATCCGGCACAGACTTGGCGACCGGCCGGCCGTAGCCGCCAATGCTGCGGTGAACGCGAAGCTCCTCAGTGACAATGTCTTGAACAGACTTGCCAGATTCCACTTGCGCTTTGGCGCGGACTAAAAAATCAGCAATTGCAATATCGATTTGGCGTCCATAAATGGCCGCCTCCGAGGTCGCCAATGCGGCGCTCATCGCGAGTGTTCCGGTGCTTCGGGCACTGCCCGCCAATGCTGCGACTCGGTTGTTCCATAGCCGTGGATCGGGATAACTGGTATTGACCCAAATAGCGTGCAGGACTTTCAACTGGGCAACACTATGGCGCCGCCCGGTAATACCAAAAATGTAAAGGTCCATCCAATCCGCGTGGCTGAACTCAGCATGCAAGTCGTGCCCGCGGAAAACCGCCCGCTCACCCGGGAAACAGCCGCCCATGTCGGTCTTCAATGGCCCTTCAAATGCGGCCAGTAAGGATGCGTCTTTCATGCTGCCTGCGCCTTTTGTACTGGGCCGGGGTCGTTCCCGATTTCCAGCGAGAAAAAAGGAAACCGGCGAAATCCACTTTCCCCTTGCTCCAGCGCGTGTGCTGCCGCGCCTGGCAGGCGCAGCAACAGGCTCAGCATTTCGCCAGTGGTCGGGTTAAAGCCCATATCGGTCAATGCCGCAGCAATGACGCCTGGCATCGCCAACGGGTGATCGGAAAGCCTCTCAAGGTGCGCCCGGTTGTCCACAAGCCACTGCGTACATCCGGCGCCCAAATTTGCCGACAGTGCTGCCAGAGTCTGGAGAGTCGGCAGAGCGCATTGACCACCATAGGCAGCAAATCCGGGAGGATGCTCGGCCTCGGGCCATACCTGCATCCGGCCCCTTGCAGACGGCGCAGCAAGGGCTGTTTGCCATACCTCGAAAGCGCTTCCACATTGCGCCCAAAGTTCCATGGCCTGGTACACCTCTCGCGCGCCACCGGATACGCCCGCCCCTGCTGCCAAAGCGGCCATCAGGGCGGCCGCCGCTGGCGACCCACCCACACTGGCGGACATGGCCGCATGCACCGACGGATCACGCGGACCAGGATTGGCTATGGCAATGGCCAGAATTTCCAGCGAGCGCAATACAGGGGCAGAGGGTCGTTCGCCACGGAACAGAAGATAGACATACTCCAAATACGTCGCTTGGTGCAATACCTCGCCATACACGTCATAACCACTGCAAAAGCACGCGCGTGCCGCAAAAGGATTGCCAGGCTCTGCAGACTCTTCCCACAGCTTGCTGCGAATCACGTCTTTATTGAGATCTGCACTCATGGTGTAAAACCTACAAGAGACTCATGCCACCGTCGACCACAATTTCTTCACCCACCAGATACGAGGCGTCATCGCTAGCTAAAAAAAGAATGGCCTTGGCCGCTTCTTGCGGCGTGCCAAAACGGCGGATTGGCGATTTGCCTTGGATCTCTTCCCGGATCGCGAGGCTGACCTCGGCTGGTAGGCCAAAACGGTCAAACATGGGCGTGGCAATGGGCCCCGGACTGATCGCGTTGACACGGATTCCTCGGGGAATTAGTTCAATTGCCATTGATGCGACCAGTGAACGCAAGGCCGCCTTGCAGGCGCCATACACGCTGAAATTCGGCGACGCCAATTGGTTGGTAATGGAGGTAGTTACCACAACTGCACCGCCGTCACGCATCAACTTCACGGCCCCCTGCAAAGTGAAAAATACGCCTTTGAAGTTGGTATTCACCGTTTGATCGAACGAATCTTCGCTGACCACTTCTAGCGGAGCTGGTGCAGCAACGCCAGCATTCAAAACCAAGATATCCAGATGCCCGAACTCTGCCGAGAGCGTTTCCATCAGGCTCTGTATGTCCGCTAGATTGGAGGTGTCGCTCTTGCAAACCAGGGCCCGGTCACCCAAAACAGTGCGGGCCACCGCCAAGCTCTCATCGCTACGCCCAGTTATAGCCACCTTAGCCCCGTGCTCTTGAAACAACTTAGCTGTCGCCAACCCAATGCCACTGCTGCCGCCCGTAATAAGCGCCGTTTTTCCTTCCAGTTTTTTCATCATCATCTTTCCTATTTATCAGTTCCCAAGGTTTTCATGCGCAGGCTCATGGGCGGCACTTCTTCCCCATCGATCCGCACATCCAGCAGCGTGGGGCCCTTGCGCGAGAAGATAGCCTGCATGTCCAGCGCTTCCATGTCTTCGGGGGTGCGAATGATGTGGCCCGCAATGCCCATCGATTCAGCCTGCATGCAAAAGTCGACCGTGGGCAGTTCGAAGGCCGTGGGCTCGGCGCCGGCCAGGCGCTGGCCGTGTTTGACCATGCCCAGGGCGCTGTCGTTGAGGATCACAAACACCACGGTCAATTGCTCGGCCGCCGCCACGGAAATCTCTTGCCCGTTCATCAAATAGCTGCCATCACCGGTGATGCACACCACCGGGCATAGGGGGTTACCGCGGGCGCATCCGATTGCTGCGCCAATGGCCCAGCCCATGGGTGCAAAGTCCATCAACACCCGCAGCCAGCCGGCATCGCCCTTGCGGCGTTTGCCACCGTCGTTGCGTGCTGCATAGTCATGCTGGCGTGCCACGCGCCGGTCGTGTGGCTGCAGGTAGTGGATGGCCCAGGCCGTGCTATTGCCCGCATCCGCGAAGAAGCGGGTTCGGGACGGGCACAGGCGTGACAGTTCACGCATCAGCCGCTGGGGTTTTATGGGTGTCGCGTTGGACACAAACTTGTCGCGCTCATGCAGCATGTAGTCCGGGTTCTTCAGGCCAATGTTGGATACGTTGGACAACTCGGCTTCGGCCAGCATTTCAATCAGGCGTTCACACACCGAGCGAATGCGTCCCCGCACATGCAGGCGCGCCATGGGTGAGCGCAGCAGGTGGTCTTCGGACGAGTCGATATGTACCAGTCGCTGGTTCAG
The DNA here is from genome assembly GCA_046598245.1 of Rhodoferax sp. GTDB lineage: Bacteria > Pseudomonadota > Gammaproteobacteria > Burkholderiales > Burkholderiaceae_C > Allorhodoferax. The sequence goes on along the minus strand of JBKJJC010000238.1, from coordinate 9,674 downwards.
CACCGCGTTGGACCAAGCGCCGCTGGTCCATTCGCCCAGGGTTGTGCCAATGGCCAGAATCAGATCCGGTTGGTCTTGCAGCACCTGGTCCGCCGTTTGGTGGCCGGCAAATCCAAACACACCGCGGTACAGCCGGTGCCGTGTATTGATCAGGCCCTTGCCATCTGGCGAGGTCACAAAACACGACTCCGTCATTTCCGCCAGCTTGATGATGGCCTCGATCGATTCGCCACAGCTGTGGCCTCCGCCAATCAAAATGACAGTGCGACCAGCTTGCTTGATTTCCTCACACAACACACGCACAAGTGCATCGTCCACCAGCGCCGGGCGGTGCAACAGCGAGCTCAAGTTAAATGAAGGCGCCATGCTCTCAATGGGGGTGCGCAAGATGTCCACCGGAATCGATAGGTGTGATGGCCCGCGCGGCGCCTTGGACGCACGCATCAGGGCGTTGACCAGCTTGCTTTCCATCTGGTCGGCATGGGACACCAGGGTGTCATACCGCGTGCAGTGCCGGAACATACCCAAGGTGTTGACACCCGTGCAGGCCGACTCTTGCAGCGCCCGTTTGCCAAAGGAAGGCAAGGCCGGTTGGCCAGTGATGGCCAGCATGGGCACACCGTTGTCGTAGGAACAGGCCACGCCGGTCAACAGATTGGTGGCACCGGGACCAGACGTGGCGCAGCACACACCAATCTTGCCGGTCTCGCGGGCATAACCGTCGGCCATGAAGGCGGCACCCGCTTCGTGTCGGGCCAACACATGGCGTGGGCCACCGCGGCGGGCGCTGCGGGCCAGCGCGTTGTACAAGGGTTCTATGGCGCCACCCGGCACGCCAAACACGTATTCCACACCCAGCTGCTCTATATAGGCCACGATCAGGTCGGCAACCTCGGGCGGGTGGGCGGACGCATGCGGTCCATCCGTGCGGTCCGGCAACACAATGTTGTTCATACTGCTTTTTGCTTCCAACGACAAAGAGTATTCCGCTAGATGCGGATAGGGTGTGCCGCAGCATCGCATTCAAACGCAGAAGCCGCAATAGTTGGAACCCTCGCGCCACCAAAATTGGTACGCACACAACAGTGCCGTCGCCCGCGGGTTACGACGGCAGGCAGCTATTGTTTAGATAGCGCTCGCCAGAACCCGGGCGCGCCATAACATTCCTTCAGGAAGTCTATCCACAGCCGCACGCGCAATGGCAGGTGCTTGCGCTGGGGAAACACGGCGTAGATGCCATTGGGCGGCGCGGCGTAATCTTCCAGCACGGCCACCAGTTGGCCGGCGGCAATCTCGGACTCCACTTCCCAGGTGCTGCGCCAGGCGATGCCGTACCCGGCCAGGCACCAGTCGTGCAACACCTGGCCGTCGGAGCAGTCCAGCGGGCCGGCGGGTTTGAGGTAGACCACTGCGTCCGCGTCCGTCTTGAACGCCCAGCCCCGCGTTTGCGATGCGTCACTGGACAAAGCCAGGCAGTGGAAGCGCGCCAAGTCCGCAGGGGATTGTGGCGTGCCATGGCGCTTGAGGTAATCGGGTGTGGCCACACACAGGCGGCGGTTGTCAGCCATACGCACACTGACCAGCGACGAGTCCGGCATATCCCCCACACGCACCGCGCAGTCGTAGGCTTCGCCGGCAATATCCACCACGCGGTCGCTCAGGTTCAGCGAGATGGTGACCTCGGGGTGCAACTCCCGGAATCGGGGGACCAAGGGCGCGACATGGCGGCGACCAAAGCCCGCAGGCGCGGTGATGCGCAGGTGGCCGCTGGCCTTGATACCCCCGGCGCTAACACTGGCCTCGGCGTTGGCCAGGTCGCTGAGCAGGCGCTGACAGTCTTCCAAAAACGCACTGCCCTCGTGTGTGAGCGTGATGCGCCGGGTGGTGCGCAGCAGCAGCTTCACGCCCAGGCGCTCCTCCAGCGCATCCAGCCGGCGGCCCATGATGGCGGGGGCCACGCCCTCGGCGTTGGCGGCGGCGGTCAGGCTGCCACGGGTGGCAACCGACACAAAAGACTCCAATTGTTTGAGCTTGTCCATGGCTAGCCAACAACTTCGTAAACAAATTGACCTCTAGCCCCCGTGAAACATAAGGCTATAGCTATATATTTCATAGCACAGCACCCTCGGCATGGAACGCCGCCACGTCGCTCGCGCTGTAACCCAAGGCTTGCAACAGCGCATCAGTGTGTTCACCCAGCTTAGGTGGATTCAGCCGCAGGCCCAGGCGTTCACCGCCCAGCTTGATCGGCAACAGTGGCACCTGCGTCTGGCGGCCATCGGGCAACGCCATGGGGGCCAGGCCGCCGGTCTGTTGCAGGTGCGGGTCGTCAAACAAATGCTGCGGATCGGTGATCGGCGCAAACGGCAGGCCGTGGGCTTCAAAGGTTTTGGACAACTCGTTTGACGTGAATTGCGCCAGGCGCTCACGCAGCAGCGGTATCAGCCAGCTGCGCGCCAACACGCGTTCGTTGTTGGTGGTGACGCGGGCGTCGGCAAACAGGTCGCTATAGCCAAAGGCATCGCAAAAGGTCTTCCACTGCCCGTCGCCCACCACAGCCAAGAAGATCTGCTCGTTGTTCTTCACGCTGAACACGTCGTACACCCCCCAGGGCGAGATTTTGTCTGGCATGGGTGCGGCGGCCTTGCCGGTCACGGCGAACTGCATCATGTGCTGGGCTACCAGAAAGATGTTGTTCTCGTATAAGGCGCTCTGCACTTCTTGGCCCCGACCGGTCTGCTGGCGCTGCATCAGCGCGGCCATGGCACCAATCGCGCCAAACATGCCGCCCATGATGTCGTTGACGCTGCTGCCCGCACGCAGCGGGTCACCCGGCCGGCCGGTCATATAGGCCAGGCCGCCCATCATCTGCACTACCTCGTCCAGCGCGGTGCGGTGGTCGTAGGGGCCGGGAAGAAAACCCTTGTGGCTGACATAGATCAGCCGTTCGTCTAGCTTGCTGAGGGTCGCGTAATCCAGCCCCAGCTTTTGCATGGTCTCCGTCTTAAAGTTCTCGCTGACGATGTCGGCGGTGGCGATCAGCTTGAGCACCACTTCGCGGCCTTTGGCACTCTTCATGTCCACCGCGATGCTCTTCTTGTTGCGGTTGAACAGGGGGTAGAAGCCCGCGCCGCTGCCCAGCAGCTTGCGTGTGCTGTCACCGGCCAGCGGCTCAACCTTGATGACCTCGGCCCCCAGATCACCCAGCACCATGCCGCAGGTGGGGCCCATCACCATGTGGGTGAACTCGACGACACGGATGCCGGCAAGGGGGAGCGGTTTGGCTTCTTGGGATGGCGTCATTCAATAACCTGCATTTTTGTCATGAATAGATTGATATTCTTCCATATAGTCACACAACAAGTATGGAATACAGTAGGGCTATTCCCGTATTAACTAGGAGAGCTCTCCCATGACCACACCTTCCACCACACACCGCACCATGGCACATGGTCTGCAAGTGGCCACCGTTTTGCACCAGTTCATCGAAGACAAGGTCTTGCCTGGCACTGGTGTGAACCCCTCTGACTTCTGGGCCGACTTTGACGCCATTGTGAGCGACCTGGCTCCCAAAAACATCGCCTTACTGGCCGAGCGTGACCGCATCCAGACCGAGATGGACACTTGGCACGCCGCCAACCCCGGCCCCATCACCGCAGGTGATCCGTCCAAGCCCTCCGACATGACGAACTACCGCGCCTTTCTGGAGAAGATTGGTTACTTGGTGGAGAGCCCCAAAAAGGCCAAGATCACGACCAGCAATGTGGACGCCGAGCTGGCCAAACAGGCTGGCCCGCAACTGGTGGTACCCGTGCTGAACGCCCGCTACGCGCTAAATGCCGCCAACGCCCGCTGGGGCTCTTTGTACGACGCGCTGTATGGCACGGATGTCATCAGCGAAGACAAGGGCTGCGAAAAGACCATTCAGAAGAACGGCAAGACCGTGGGCTACAACCCCAAGCGCGGCAAGAAGGTTATTGAATACGCGCGCAATGTGCTGGACCGCACGGCGCCGCTGAAGAAGGGCTCACACGTGGGCTCCACCGGCTATGCCGTCAAGGGTGGTGACCTGGTGGTCACGCTAAAAGACGGCAGCACTTCCAAGCTAGCCGACAAGGACCAGTTCATCGGTTTCCAAGGTGAGGCCAAGACGCCCTCCTCCGTGCTGCTGCAGCACAACGGCCTGCACCTGGACATCATCATCAACCGCGCCACCCCCATCGGCAAGACCGACGCTGCTGGCGTCAGTGACTTGGTGCTGGAAGCCGCACTGTCCACCATCCTGGACCTGGAAGATTCCGTGGCCGTGGTCGATGCCGACGACAAGGTGCTGGCCTACAGCAACTGGCTGGGCATTCTGAATGGCACGTTGACTGAATCGTTCGACAAAGGTGGCAAGACGATGACGCGTGGCCTGAACCCAGACCGCGTGTACTCCGCTGCCGACGGAAAAGGCAAGGTCACACTGCACGGCCGCTCGCTGATGTTTGTGCGCAATGTGGGCCACCTGATGACGAACCCAGCCATTTTGTACACCGCACAAGACGGCAGCACGCAAGAGATCCCTGAAGGTATTCTGGACGCCGTGGTCACCACGACGATTGCCATGCATGATCTGGCCCGGACCAAGAAAGACGCGATCCGCAACTCGCGCAAAGGCTCGGTCTACATCGTCAAGCCCAAGATGCACGGCCCCGCTGAGGTGGCCTTTGCCGCCGAGCTGTTCACCCGCGTCGAGAAAATGCTGGGCCTCAAAGACAGCACCGTCAAGCTGGGCATCATGGACGAAGAGCGCCGCACCAGCGTCAACCTAAAGGCCTGCATTGCCGCCGCCAGCAGCCGCGTTGCCTTCATCAACACCGGCTTCCTGGACCGAACCGGCGACGAGATGCACACCGCCATGCAAGCCGGCCCCATGATCCGCAAGGGCGACATGAAGACCAGCGCCTGGATTGCCGCGTATGAGAAAAACAATGTGCTGGTGGGCTTGAGCTGCGGCCTGCGCGGCAAGGCGCAGATCGGCAAGGGCATGTGGGCCATGCCCGATCTGATGAAGGCCATGATGGAGCAGAAGATTGCCCACCCCAAGGCCGGTGCCAACACCGCCTGGGTGCCCAGCCCCACCGGCGCCACGCTGCATGCGCTGCACTACCACCAGGTGCTGGTCAGCGATGTGCAAAAGGAATTGGAAGAGACCAACTACGAAAAGGCCCGTGACGGCATCTTGAACAACTTACTGCAAGTGCCCGTAACGGCCACACCCAACTGGACTGCGGCCGAGAAGCAGCAAGAGTTGGACAACAACGCCCAGGGCATCCTGGGCTATGTGGTGCGCTGGGTCGACCAGGGCGTCGGTTGCTCCAAGGTGCCCGACATCCACAACATCGGCCTGATGGAAGACCGCGCCACACTGCGCATCAGCAGCCAGCACATGGCCAACTGGCTGCACCATGGCGTGGTGACCCAAGAGCAGATCACCGAGACCTTTGAGCGCATGGCGGCGGTGGTGGACAAGCAGAACGCGGGGGACAAGCTGTACCAGAAGATGGCGGGTAACTTTGAGACGTCGATGGCTTACAAGGCGGCGTGTGAGTTGGTCTTCAAGGGGCTGGCGCAGCCTAGCGGGTATACCGAGCCGCTGCTGCATGCCTGGCGGTTGAAGGTGAAGGCTGCGGCGTAAGCTGCAGGATGCACAATCGCTCCTGATTTAGGAGCAGCTTGAGCAATGAGTACGAGGGCTAGAGGCCAATTCGACTTATAGACTTCCATGTAAACGGCACCCATCGGTGCCGTTTTGCATTTCTGGAGTTGGGGCCTGCCAACTTGCTACCATCGTCCCCCATGTCCGCTGCCAAACTCACCCTCTGGCGCAGCCTAGTGGCTATACCGAGCCGCTGTTGCATGCATGGCGCTTGAAGGTCAAGGCTGGCTTGGCGCAACCAGGGCAACAACCGCCAGGCTGAGCGACTGGTGGTTGCGCAGTTGCAGCGCACCTTTGCGCAGAACGCTTTGGGGTTTCAAATCACCAACGACGCAACAGCACCGTGATAGGCCGCGCGAAGCATTGCGGTTTTGCAGTCGGTTTGCCGCTTTCTAGATGCCCACCCGGTGCCTGAACGGCGACCGCGCCTATACCGAGTATCCCTTTCAAAATTGAACCAGCAACGATCGCGCTTTTCTTCCCACCGGGTGGAAGCGTTTTCTGTCAGGCCCATACGTGTTGTTGCATGCGCTGCCTTGTTTTGTGTGCTACCTTGTGTGACGACTGCCTTTCATTACCTGTTAAGGTGGCCTTGCCTACAAAGCCTTCCATAACAAGTTGCTGAGTCGGCGGCGCAGTCCCTTCCAACCTATTACAGCGTGAACAAAACATAATGAAAAATTACCGCAAACCAGTTTCCTCATCCATCACTGTGGTGTTGGCGGCCTGTCTTGTGGTCGCTGGATTCAACGCGGAGGCGAAGGGCATTCTCAGAAAGCTGAAAAGTGCCGGCAAGAGCGTAGTCACCTCCACGACTCAAACCGTCACGCATTCAGCGGACACCATCGCTGCAACCGCGCAAGATGACATGAAAGCCGTCGCTACCGTCGCTCAGTCTGCTTACGCTGCGTCAGCGCAAGAAGTCACCAATGGCTACAACGCATCGCTTACAGCCTTGAATTCCGCTATGAACGCTGCGCTGCTGGCTGCTTACAAGGCGGTCGGCAACAGCATGCTGAACCTTAATCGCAGCAAGGTAACCAATCTCGCCAACACCTTCAGAAATCTTGATGACGATGGCGTGGCAGCGCTGAACCGTATCGTGGACGCCGTTTCGAACAATCAGCTCACCGCTACGAGTGTTAACGATATGAAGTTGCTGGGCCATCAGCTGAACCTGCAAAACGCTGGCCAGGTCGGCGCCAATGTGCCCAACAGCTTGGCAAACTCGAACTTCGGCGTCCAAGTGGAATCGACGTTAGGTTTGGGTGTAGGAATCGGCAACAGTTACGGTATAGCAATGAATGTTGTCCCCGACGCAGCTGGAAATTTCAAGATTGCGTTGTTGCAAGGAAAATCGGTGTCGGCCGGTTTGCAGGCAGACGATTCAGCCGGTGTGAGCTTGTTCTGGAGCCCCGGTTCGGTCGAACAGTCCGGCGGAAACTCGGTGGGCTTGGCCTTTGAACTCGCGGCCGATGGCGGCGCAGCGGTGGGGTTGTCATGGGCTGCGGTGACCAATGTTAAAGACCTCAGCAAGATCAGCCCGACGCCTGGTATATCCATCGCTTTGGTGGGCGGCGACTCCGTCAAAGTCGATTTGGTGGCAGGCTACACCAAAGTCTTGACGACGATGCAAATGTCGCCGTTCAACATGCCAGCAATGCCAAAAAGTCCCCTTAAGGATTTTGGCAAGTAGTCGCTTCATGGCAGTCGGTGCCCAGCCCCTCCTTAATTCACCCGCTTATGAAAAAAAATACTGGCATTCTGCGACGCAGTCGTAGCCGCTTGGCTCTTGTCATGCTGTTTGGGCTGGCATCCGTGTCCTCTGCCCAAACGCAAGAAAAATCTTTCGAGGCTATGGCTCAAAAATTTGTGCTGCTGCCTGTCGTGGAGCCAGGCTCGGAGATGCTGGCCAAGGCCGCCGCAGCTGTCAACTTCATTAAACGCATGGAGTTGCCTGAGGCCAGCAAAGCGATCAACGAGGCCTTGCAGCTGGATGCCCGGAACACCTACTTGCATTTTTTCAACGGCTTTATTTATCACCTGCAGGCGCGCCAAGGGGACACACAAAAGAACGAGATGGCCATCGAAGGCTACCGGCAGGCCTTGCGGATCGATCCCAGCAACTGGATTGCGCAGGAGTTTCTGGGCCTGGCGTACGTGGATTTAAAGCAGTTCGGTCGCGCCAAGCAAGAGTTCGCAAATGTCTTGCTGCTGAACCCTGAAAGCCGCGTGGCGGTATCGGGCCTGATGGTGTCAGCTTATGTCACGGGGGACCCCCGCACAGCCTGCGCGATGGCGGACCAACTGCGCAAAGGGCAGCAGGCGCAGTCTCAGGGTTTCGTGCGTTCCAGCATCGCGGTTTATGCATCTTGCGGCGACTTTGCAACCGCCGACAGCATGCACCAGAGGATGGCTTCGATGGACGGCAACAGGCGGGAGGTCGAGCGCCTTGACCGCCGATTGGCGCAATGGAAGGACTTTTATCGCCGGAGCGAATACCTTGCAGAGCCGGTTTCAGGTGCTGCTGCGATACCAATATCTGCGCGCTACTCTGCAGGAACCAGTGACACGGCTCCGCAATTGCTGGCACAGGCCTCCACACCGTTGATCGCTCCCGACCGCCCCCCATTGACCAACCCGAATGCAGTCGCCACGACGCCGTCGCCCGACACGCCGACAGCCGGCCCCCGCATGCTGCTGATCGACGTAGTTTTGCTATCCACCCAGGAACTGATATCTACCACTAAGGGTGTCAACCTGCTCAATGCGCTAACGCTCCAGCTTGGGTCCTTTGGCGGCAACCTGCCTGCTTACTCCCAGACGATGAGTTCGAGTGCCGTGGGTGACGCGGCGGCTACGGCTACCTCGGCCATTACACGGGCAGTCACGGTTCCGGCGCTTGCTTACTCACTCAATATTGCCAATGCAAACAGCTCGTTCAATGAAGTGCTGGCGCGGCCGACGCTGGCGGCCATCGAAGGGCTGCCCTCCGAGTTCTTCTCGGGCATCAACCTCAGCGCGGGCGTTGTTTCTACCAGTACCCAAGGCGGCACGACCATTGTTCCTTTAGACAAGCGCTTCGGCATAAAACTCGGCGTCACCCCCATGTTTGTGACCCAGGGCCGCGTCCAACTTAAGGTGGACGCGCAGCGCATATCTCTCAACGCCTCTGCCCCGAATCCTCGCGCGGCCTACCAGATCGAGACTGCGGAAACCACCGCCAACGCCAACGTGGTGATGAATCTGGGTGATACCCTGGTTTTAAGCGGGCTCACCGAGAGATCGTCCGCTTCCACCCGCGATGGCGTGCCGATGCTGCAGGACATTCCTTTGGTGCAGTACATGTTCTCCAATAAGAAAACCGAACAAGTCCAGCGTTCAGTGCTGATACTGGTGACACCCAGAGCTGCGGTCCAAGTGGCCGAAGCGCCCCTGGGCAATGGCGACTCCATGGCCCGCCAGATGAAGGATTTGCGTGAGCGGTTCGGTATTGCCAACCGTATTCCCGCCAACATAGAGCCCATCCTAAACCACTTGCAGTCCAACGATATGTATCGGGAGTTCCGGCAGGGCGACGTGGCCATGGAGCGCTGGGACCGCATGAAAACCACCGGCGACCGCCTGAAGGAGGCGCTGGACTTCCTGTATTACTAGGATTCGGTTGGGGCAAATTTGCGAAGCCCCGAACCACCACGCACGCCAGCCTGATGGAAGACCGCGCCACGCTGCGCATCAGCAGCCAGCACATGGTCGGAAATTTCGATACCTCGATGGCGGTTGAAGGCGAAGGCGGCGACGTAAACACCTGCAGCTTACTTGCTCCTGAATAAGGAGCTATGTAGCCAATGAATACGGTGGCTATAGGCCAGTTTTTCTCTAAAGACGTAACTACTCAGGTCCCAATGATGTCAAATTCACGTTTGCTATGAAATAGTGAGCGACAATCGGGTTCGATGCCAAGCCTACCCGA
>JBKJJC010000047.1:0-5566 GCA_046598245.1 Rhodoferax sp. | reverse complement strand
ACTGACCCTGCAGATGGGCCCTTCGATGGACGCCGGCATTTTTGCGCTGCACATCCTGGGCGCCTCGTCCATCATGGGTTCGATCAACATCATCGTGACCATCCTGAACATGCGCGCGCCCGGCATGACGCTGATGAAGATGCCGATGTTCTGCTGGACCTGGCTGATCACTGCTTACTTGCTGATCGCCGTCATGCCGGTTCTGGCCGGCGCCATCACCATGACGCTGACCGACCGCCACTTTGGCACCAGCTTTTTTAACCCCGCTGGCGGCGGCGACCCGGTGATGTACCAGCACATCTTCTGGTTCTTCGGTCACCCCGAGGTCTACATCATGATCTTGCCGGCCTTCGGCATCGTCAGCCAGGTGATCCCCGCGTTCTCGCGCAAGAAGCTGTTCGGTTATGCCTCCATGGTGTACGCCACATCCTCTATCGCCATTCTGTCCTTCATCGTGTGGGCCCACCACATGTTCACCACCGGCATGCCGGTGACCGGTCAGTTGTTCTTCATGTACGCCACCATGCTGATTGCGGTGCCCACCGCTGTGAAGATCTTCAACTGGATCGCCACCATGTGGCAAGGCTCCATGACCTTTGAGACGCCCATGCTGTTTGCAGTCGGCTTCCTCTTCGTGTTCACCATGGGTGGCTTCACTGGGCTGATCCCGGCAGTTGCGCCGATCGACATCCAGTTGCAAGACACCTACTACATCGTGGCCCACTTCCACTATGTGCTGGTGGCTGGTTCGCTGTTTGCCATGTTCTCTGGCGTCTACTACTGGCTGCCCAAGTGGACCGGCGTGATGTACAACGAGACGCGCGGAAAGATTCACTTCTGGTGGTCGTTGATTGCGTTCAACGTCACGTTCTTCCCCATGCACTTCCTGGGTCTGGCGGGTATGCCGCGTCGCTACGCCGACTACCCTATGCAGTTTGCTGATTTCAATGCAGTGGCTTCCGTGGGTGGATTCCTCTTCGGTTTTGCACAGGTGTACTTCTTCCTGGCCATCGTTATTCCTGCCATGCGTGGCAAGGGTGAAGCAGCGCCTCAAAAACCTTGGGAAGCTGCAGAGGGCCTGGAGTGGGAAGTCCCATCGCCCGCACCTTTCCATACGTTTGAAACACCTCCCAAGCTGGACGCAACAGCCACCAAGATCATTGCTTAACCATGACTACGCCTGAGCAAAAGAAAGCCAACACACGGACCGGTTTGATACTGGCATCGGTTGCGGTGTTGTTTTTTGTAGGCTTCATGGTCCGCATGGTTCTACTGGGCGGTTAGGCCATGTTGTTGCGGCGCGAAAATGTCTTGATGGTGCGCAAGCTGGCGGTGATTGCCGTGGCGATGTTCGCCTTCGGCTACGCGCTGGTGCCCATGTACAAGGCTATTTGTGAGATGACGGGCATCAACATCCTGGCGTTGGGTGAGCAGGCTACGCCGGGTGCTAAATCCTCTATGCCAGCCAATACGCAGGTTGACCTGAGCCGCACCATCACGGTCGAGTTTGACGCCAATAGCCGAGGCCCGTGGGAGTTCAAGCCGGGTCAGCGTTCGCTGCAGGTGCATCCGGGTGAATTGACGACCGTTATGTATGAGTTCCAGAACACGCAAAACAGGCGGATGTCGGCACAGGCCATTCCCAGCTATGCGCCACAGCAAGCTACGCCCCATTTCAACAAGTTGGAATGCTTCTGCTTTACCCAGTACACACTGGAGCCGGGTGAGAAGAAGTCATGGCCCGTCGTTTTTTATATAGACCCCAAGTTGTCCAAGGATGTGAAGAACATTACTTTGTCGTACACGTTTTTTGAAGTGGGTGGCAAGACGCCTGCAGCGCCAGTCGCCGCAGCGCCAGTGAAAACTACCGGTGGAAGCCAGTCGTGATGGCCAAGGTAAATGTCAATGCAGCCGCGTCACCTTCAGTGTGGCGCAGCGTTAAGCTGGTGGCTTGGTCGTTTTTGGGTATACGCAGCAAGAGTGCATACCAAGAAGACTTGAGCAAAGTGAACCCCTTGCATGTGCTGGTGGTCGCCATTGTGGGCGTGCTGCTGCTGGTTGTGGGTTTGATTGGCCTAGTCAATTGGGTCGTTGCAACGTAAATAACTTGGGGGCAGACTCTGGCCGCGCAGCGGCAAGCGCTGTTCTCAACTGATTGGAATAGGAGTAAGAAATGAGTTCATCAACACACGGCGCAACACCGTACTACTTTATCCCTGGTCCCTCGCGCCACCCTGCGATGGCCGCTTTAGGTTTGTTCTTCGTCATCCTTGGCGCAGGCCAATGGATCAACGGTGCCGAGTGGGGTAAATACTCGCTGGCCGCGGGAATGGTTGGTTGGTTGTTTGTGCTGTACCAATGGTTTCGCGATGCGGTTGCAGAAAGCCAGGGTGGCCAATACGGGCACAAAATAGATATCTCCTACCGCTGGAGCATGACCTGGTTCATCTTCTCCGAGGTGATGTTCTTCGGCGCTTTTTTCACTGCCTTGTGGTGGGCGCGGGCGCATTCGGTTCCTGCGTTGGGCAGCCTGGACAACGCAATACTGTGGCCCAATTTCAAGGCGGTGTGGCCCAGTTTGGCGGCCGGTGTCACCGCATCGCCAGCCAGCATTGTTGAGCCGTTCATGACAATGGGCCCCTTCTGGTTGCCCACGATCAACACGGCTTTGCTGCTGACCTCGGGTGTCACGTTGACCATTGCCCACCATGCATTGGTTGCGGGTAACCGCAGCAAAACCATCGGCTTTATGTGGATCACAGTGCTGCTGGGTGTCACCTTTCTGGGTGTGCAGGGTTATGAGTATTACCACGCATATACCGCTTACAACCTCAAACTCAGCTCGGGCATATTTGGATCAACCTTTTACATGCTCACAGGCTTCCATGGCTTCCACGTGCTGGTGGGAATGTTGATGCTGTTGTTCATTACCCTGCGCCTGCAAAAAGGTCATTTCACACCAGAGCGCCATTTTGGATTTGAAGGTGCGGCGTGGTATTGGCACTTTGTGGACGTGGTGTGGTTGGGCTTGTACATCCTGGTGTATTGGCTCTGATACTGCAACAAACAGGGCACAAAAAAAGGCACCGCAAGCGGTGCCTTTTTGGTTTTATTGCCCCGGCCGGATGCCAGTCGGGTGGATATACCCCAGCTTCCACGCAGCCAGAACACAAACAAAAAGCAAAATGGAAATCCCTACCCGCGCTGCCAAAGCGCGCGCCATTTTTTGCGATGCGTTGGCACCGCTGTCATCTTTGCCACCCCCCCGCATCATGAAGAACAGGGCGACGCCCAAGCTCGCAAGTATGGCCACAAAGGCGATGATTACTAGGTATGTCATGCGTGGGATTATCCAGTGAACGCACGAATCAAGTTTGTGTTGATCACGCTGGCCACGCTGCTCGCGGTGGGTACTACAACCAGTCTGGGCCTGTGGCAGTTGTCACGTGCTGCGCAAAAGCAGGCGCGCCAGGTCGCCATGGATGTGCAGAATGCAAAGCCGCATTTGACGGCAACAACCCTGCGGACGGCCAGCGACCCTATGGCGCTACTGCACCAACGTGCACGGCTGCGCGGGAGCTGGGCACCGCAACAGACCATGGTGTTTCTCGAAAATCGGCCCATGGCCGGCCGCGTGGGATTTGTAGTTGTCATGCCTTTCATACTGGAGGGCGGGCAGGGCGCATTGGTGGTGCAGCGGGGCTGGGTGCCGCGGGGACTGGATGATAGGACCCGTGTACCCCAGATCGACACCGCTGCGGGCGTCGTTGAAATTGAAGGCCGCATGGCCTTGCCTCCGTCCGATCTGTATGCCCTTGGTGACCCGACGGGTGGCGCAATCCGGCAAAATCTGTCCCTGCCACAATTCGCTGCTGAGACAGGTTTGCAACTGCTGCCACTCACCTTGCAGCAAACCGGCGTCAGCCCCGAAGGTTTGTTGCGTGAATGGCCGGTGCTGAACCTGGGCATAGATAAGAATTATGGCTACGCAGCCCAGTGGTTTGGCATGGCGGCTTTGTTCAGTCTGCTCTACCTGTGGTTTCAAATTGTCCGACGTTTTTTTGGCCCTCCAAAGGACCCTACACCCGATGTCTAGTGCCCCCCCCAGCAACGATCAGCCGTTAGGCCTGACCGTGCATACCCTGCCAGAGCCCTTGACCGCCGAGGCTCAATTGGTCACCCGCACCCGCATGGGTCGCCTGAAAATGCTGGCGGTCTTGCTGGTATGCGCCTCACCGGTGATTGCCTCCTACCTGACCTACTACGTCTTCCGACCCGAGGGGCGTCGCAATTTTGGCGAGCTGGTGGAGCCCCAGCGTGCCCTGCCGGACGTGGCGGCACGTACGCTGGACGGCAAAGTCTTCAATCTCAAAGAGCTGAAAGGCCAGTGGTTGCTGGTGAGCGTGGCATCAGGGGCCTGTGCAGAAGCGTGCCAGCGGCACCTCTACCTCCAACGCCAGTTGCGTGAAGGCCTGGGCAAAGAAAAGGACCGTGTCGATTGGGTCTGGCTGGTCAACGATGCTGTGCCGATTTCTGAGACTCTGCTGCCCGCCCTAAAAGACGCAAGTGCGTTGCGTGTACCTTCAAAAGACGTAGCGAGCTGGCTGGAGCCCCAAGCTGGGCATCTGCTGGAAGAACACCTGTACCTGATAGATCCTTTGGGTAACTGGATGATGCGATTTCCAGCCAATCTGGATGCGCAGGGCGCGACCAAGGTCAAGCGCGACCTGGACCGGCTGATGCGCGCCGCAGTGCACTGGGACAAGGCCGGGCGCTGAAAGGCGTGTCTGCAGAACCAAGCATGCCCTCCGCTTTGTACGATCTCTCGCCCACCCTGCGCCTGATGCTGATTGGCGCTCTATTGGCATCGGGCCCGTTGTTGATGGTGTATCTGCGAACCCGTCGCAGCAGCCCTTTGGGCCGAGCCCATGCCCTGGCACTGGTCACGTTGTTTCTGACCTTTGATCTGGTGTTGTTTGGTGCGTTCACCCGGCTGACCGACAGTGGTCTAGGCTGTCCGGATTGGCCTGGCTGTTATGGCAGCGCCAGCCCGCTGGGGGCCCACAGTGACATTGCAGCGGCGCAGGAGGCCATGCCCACCGGCCCGGTCACAAAGGGCAAGGCCTGGATCGAGATGGTGCACCGCTACCTGGCCACGGGTGTGGGTGTTTTAACCCTGGTGTTGGCTGGGCTTGCCTGGTCGCAGCGCAAGCCCCGCGATGGCAGCACGGGAATCAGCCCCTGGTGGGCCACGGCGACAGCAGTGTGGGTCTGCATACAAGGTGGCTTTGGGGCGCTGACAGTGACCATGAAACTTTTTCCCGCCATCGTGACGTTGCACCTGTTGGGGGGGTACATCTTGCTCGGGTTGCTTGCCGTGCAGGCAAGTTTGTTGGGCCACCAACAAAGACCCGCCTCGATTTTTTCACTGCCTGCGTCTCTGCGGTCTTGGGTAGCTCTGGCTTTGCTGTTGCTGGCCTTGCAGGCGGCGTCGGGTGCATGGGTCAGCACCAACTATGCGGTGTTAGCCTGTACAGAGTTCCCCCTGTGCCAAGGCAGTTGGTGG
>JBKJJC010000117.1:0-13638 GCA_046598245.1 Rhodoferax sp. | reverse complement strand
GTCTACTCCGACAACCTGATCGAGGTGGTCGAGTGGTGCATGTCGCTGGACCCGCTGTCGCGGCCGCAATCGGTATTTGCACTGCAGAAAGAACTTAGCCGTGAAGGTGAGCGTCGTTACACCAAGCTCAGTGTGGGCGAGAAAGTGCGTATGCAGTTTGACACCATGGTGACCGACACCAAACGCAGTGTGTTGGGTGTCTCTAACGTGGGTGTTAAACCGAAATGAGCGCCCCCACGGTCACTATGTTCCCTGCCCCCCAAGGGGGCGTCGACCTCCTTGAGGCGGCTCAGCGAAGGTCAAAAATGAAAACCCCCACGGTCGCGTTGCTTCCTGCCCCCCAAGGGGGCGTCGGCCTCCTTGAGGCGGCTCGGCGGAGGTCCGAATGAAGTTCTCCGTATTCCAGATCAGCCGTAAGGGCGGCCGTGAAAAGAACGAAGACCGCATGGGGTATTGCTATACCAAGACATCGGGTCTCTTTTTGCTAGCTGATGGCATGGGCGGGCACCCCGAGGGCGAAGTGGCAGCCCAAATGGTGCTGCAGACCATTTCTGCGCTGTACCAGAAAGAGGCTAAGCCCGAAATCGAGGACCCTAAGGCCTTTTTCACCACGGCCATCATGGCCGCGCACCGCCAGATTTTGCGTTATGCAGCCGAGAAGCATTTGATGGATACGCCACGCACCACGCTGGTGGCGGCGATTGTGCAAGGCGGTATGGCCCATTGGGTGCACTGCGGGGATTCGCGGTTGTATTTTGTACGCCATGGCGAGTTGCTGGCCCGCACCCGCGACCACTCCTACATTGAGCAACACCACGATACCAAGCCCGGCGTGCCGCTGCCTGACAAGTTCAACCGCAACGTACTCTACACCTGCTTGGGCTCACCCACCAAACCGGTGTTTGACGTGACCGGCCCCGTGCCGCTGCAACAGGGTGACCGCATTCTGCTGTGCTCTGACGGACTGTGGGGCAGCTTGGACGATACCGACATCGTCTACCAACTGGGCCAAAAACCGGTCGGCACTGCAGCCCCTGAACTGGTGGAGCGTGCCCTGATCAAGGCCGGTGCCCACAGCGACAACGTGACCGTGATTGCCATGGAGTGGGAGACGCCCGACACTTTCGAATCCACCCGCGGCAGTATCTCGACCGACTCCATTGACGACGGCGTGTTTGCATCCACCGTACAGGCTGGCTGGTTGGACTCTGGCGTGGACGATCTGGACGATGAAGCCATTGAACGCTCGATTGCAGAGATCAACGAGGCCATTCGCCGCTCTGCCGCCCGCAAGGCCTAGTAGCCGCACTGCACCCCCCCCCCACACAAACGGCGCGGGCATTGCTGCTGCGCCGTTTTTGCTTTTTGACCCTTTTCTTTTGGGATTTGTATGACCGAATTTGTCCGATCCAGCGCTCGCCTTGCCGACCAGATGCGCCCTGTGCGGATCACCCGCAGCTTCACTATGCACGCCGAGGGCTCGGTGCTGATCGAGTTTGGCAACACCAAGGTGCTGTGCACCGCGTCGGTGGAAGAGCGTGTGCCGCCGCACAAGCGCGGCAGTGGTGAAGGCTGGGTCACCGCTGAATACGGCATGTTGCCCCGCGCCACCCACACCCGCAGTGACCGTGAAGCTGCGCGCGGCAAACAAAGCGGCCGCACGCAGGAGATCCAGCGCCTGATCGGGCGCTCCATGCGCGCTGTGTTTGATTTAAAGAAGCTGGGCGAACGCACCATTCAGCTGGACTGCGACGTATTGCAGGCCGATGGCGGCACCCGTACCGCCGCTATCACCGGCGCTTTTGTCGCCGCGCAGGACGCCGTCAACGGCTTGTTGAAGGCTGGCAAGATCACCGAGTCGCCCATCACCGCCGCTGTGGCCGCCATCTCGGTAGGCATCGTGCAGGGAATGCCGCTGCTGGATCTGGAATACACGGAAGACTCTGCATGCGATACCGATATGAATGTGGTGATGACCGGTGCTGGCCACTTTGTAGAGGTGCAGGGCACAGCCGAAGGGGTGGCCTTTACCCGCGCCGAGATGGATCAACTGCTGAGTTTGGCCGAAAAGGGCATAACCGAGCTGATGGAGCTTCAGCAAAGATCACTATCTATTTGATAGCTATATCGTCATATTTCACGGGGGCTACAGCCTCAAAATGCTTAAAAGACTTCCATGAAAATCGTTCTCGCATCCAACAACAAAGGCAAACTCGCCGAGCTGCAGGCCATGCTCACGCCTTTGGGCTGCACTTTATTGCCGCAAGGGGAGTTGGGCGTGCCCGAAGCGTCGGAGCCGTATCGCACCTTTGTCGAGAACGCGCTGACCAAGGCCCGCAACGCGGCAAAGCACTCCGGCCTGCCCGCACTGGCCGATGACGCTGGCCTGTGTGTGGACGCCTTTGGCGGCCTACCGGGGGTGGACACGGCCTACTACGCCACGCAGTTCGGCTATGCCAAGAGCGACGACAACAATGTGCTGGCCCTGCTGGAGCAGATGCGCCATATCGACAACCGCCGCGCCGCCATGGTCAGCACGCTGGTGGCGGTGCGCAGCGCCGACGACCCCGAGCCGTTGATCGCTGTGGGCCGTGTGGTTGGCCTGATTGCACGTGAACCCGCGGGCAACAATGGCTTTGGGTTTGACCCGGTGATGTGGATCCCCGAGTTTGGCCAGACCTTTGCGCAACTGCCAATTGAAGTGAAGAATGCCCATAGCCACCGCGGCCGCTCGGCCAAAGCCATGTCGGCCTTGATTCGAGAACACTGGCTGGCCGTCGCCGCGGTATAGATGCAAGCAGCATGATCCCCATCGTCCCCGCCACGCCCCCCAGCGCAACCGGTGAGCCGACGGCCCGGCATGACATCCAGCACTACATGCGCCCGGGCACGCTGCAACTCGCCGCACTGCCACCGCTCTCCTTGTATGTGCATCTGCCGTGGTGCCTGAAGAAGTGCCCGTATTGCGATTTCAACTCTCACGAAAAACCCAACGGCACGTTACCCGAGCAGCGCTATGTAGACGCGGTGATTGCCGACCTGGAAGCCGCACTGCCGCTGATCTGGGGCCGCACCATCCACAGTATCTTTATTGGCGGCGGCACGCCCAGCCTGTTTGCGCCGTCCACCATCGACCGCCTGCTGGGCGACATCCGCGCGCGGCTCAAGTTGGAGGCCAATTGCGAGATCACGATGGAGGCCAACCCTGGCACGTTTGAGAAAGACCGCTTCCGCGCCTTCCGCCAGGCCGGCGTCACGCGGCTGTCAATCGGGGTGCAGAGCTTCAACGATGCGCACCTGCAGGCCCTGGGCCGCGTGCACGACCGTGCCCAGGCCATAGCAGCAGTGGAGGAGGCGGCGCAATCGTTTGATACCTTCAACCTCGACATCATGTACGCGCTGCCCGGCCAGACGCTGGAGCAGGCGGGGCAAGACATGGCCATGGCGCTGCAGTTTGGGCCGCCCCACATCTCCATCTACCACCTGACGATCGAGCCCAACACCTACTTCGCCAAGTTTCCTCCTGTGATCCCTGAGGACGACACGGCCTACGCCATGCTGGACCACATCACCGATTTGACGGGTGCTGCGGGGCTGAGCGCTACGAGGTGTCGGCCTACGCCAAGACCGGTCATCGTTGCAAACACAACCTCAATTACTGGCAGTTTGGCGATTACTTAGGCATAGGCGCCGGCGCACATACCAAGCTCAGTTTTGCCCACCGCGTGGTGCGCCAAGTGCGCTTTCGTGAGCCGCGCCTCTACATGGACCATGCACTGGCGGGCAATGCTGTGGCGCAGGATGAGGAAGTAGCACGCGGTGATTTGCCGTTTGAATTCATGCTCAACGCGCTGCGCCTGCGCAACGGCTTTGGCCTGCGCGACTTTACCGAGCGCACCGGCCTTGGCGTAACCGCCATTGCCGGCGCACTGGAAGAGGCTGAACGCAAGGGCTTGATCGAGCGCGACTTTGCCCGGGTGCGGCCCACCATAAAAGGTTACGATTTCCTCAGTGACTTGCAGTCGCTTTTCCTGTCCAATACGGACAAATAACCCCCTCTCCCCCAGGCGAGGGCTCGCTCTATGGGAGTTGCGCCATGTTTTCGGTATACGGCAAGTCAGGTCGCACCTTTAAAGGTACTCTAGAAGAGCTACACCAGGTTGCACCCCTTTCGCGCGCTGCGCGAATCCGGGGGATGGCACCCATAGGTTTGGACCCAGAAGACCAGAACCCCAGCCAATTTGCCGATCTAGCGCCCGCCGCCTCGCCGCCCCCGAGCGACGTGGCCCACCGCGTGGCGCTGGCTGCATATGAGCAGACCGTGCATCCAACGCAGCCACGCCATCCGCTGACCCGCGTTGATGCGGTCATGAGCAGCGCCGTGGTCACCATTGCCGAAACAGCCACCGTAGAACAGGCTTGGCAAGTGTTGGCGCAGAACGACCTGGGTCAGGCCCCAGTAGTGGATGACCAGGGTATGTTGATCGGTTTGTTTACCCGTGCCGATTTGTTGCGCCCCGAGCGATTGCCGGGGCCGGAAAGCCATGCCCTGGTGTGGCAGGCCCTGCTGATGCAAAGCGTGGTCGAACTGATGTGGACGCCAGTGCCCAGCGTCTCCATCGATGCAGATATCCGCCGCGTGGCCCGTGTTCTGTTGGACTCCGGCTTGCCCGGTCTACCGGTAGCGGATGAAGACGGCCGTGTCATAGGCTTTGTGTCGCGCTCCGACATCTTGCGCGCCGTGGTGGCAGACCCGCCGTTGGACTTGTGGATCTAGTCAGTACCGCGTAACTACTGGATGCAGGTCCTGCCAATGAAGCGGGTGCACGGCTTGACCACTGGTTGTGTGATGGGAATTCTGAGGGCTGGTAATGGCGACATGGGTGGCATCGGCGTGACAGGCTTGATGGCCGCTGCACCTCTACCAGAATTCGTTCCCGCCATAGCCTGCGGCGCAGGGTTGCCCCGGTAACCTGCAAATACGTTTTGTGCAGGTGTTGTCACCGTGACGGGGGCAGAATTTCCGGTGCCTACAAAGCTCACTTGCTGCGGGGCCAATGCCGCGACCTGCTTGCCATTTGCTACGCTTGCTGTGCCGACCAGCAAACGCTGGTAACTGCCCGGTGCGGCCGCAACACCGCCACCGGCGGCTGGCTTGGTATCGGGCTTAACCACTGCCGACTCCAGGTCTGCCCCTTTGAGGTTAACGGTTGCCCCACCCGATTGCAGCGTGAAGTTCGATATCTTTTTGTGAGCAGCGCCAACCACCAGATACCTATGGCGCGGCGCTGCCACCGTTTCACGCCGCGAATATCCCGATATGCCATGCCAAGATTCCTTTTACAGCCCCAGCATGCCGCAGCGGGGGCCTTTAGTGTCTAGATAGGTCCAGTATAGAAAGCCGGCTAGGGCTTGGGTGAGAATTTTATGGCCTGGCAAATACTATTATTTTAATAGCAAACAAATGATATTTCACGGGGGCTAGAGGCCGATATGAGCGGAACCGATTAGACAGAGAGCTTCTAGTGCGATCCATGTCGCAGGCAGCTCTTCTTGGACGTGTGCGTTTCCTACTAAAAAAGTTTTCAACTGTTTTGCATCCGATTCGAAAGATCCATCGTTTGTCTTAGGTGCCGCTTTGCAGCGCAAACCTTTACTCACTTAACAACTGGAGCCCAACATGCCCGTATTTTCCATCCGTACGCTTATCCTGCTACCCGTATTCAGCTTGGCCTTGGCGGGTACCGCCATGGCTGCGCCGGCCGAAGCAGCCCCTGTGCAAAACGCACAGATAGACGACTTCGTCGTCGGCAAGAAGGCGATGGATGCCAAGAATTGGGAGCTGGCCGTTAGCAGCTTCAACAAGGTTGTGGCAAAGGACCCGAAGAACGCAGACGCCTACAACTACCTGGGCTTTTCCAGCCGTTGGTTAGGCCGCTATGACGCTGCGTTTGCAGCTTATGACAAGGCGCTGGCGCTTGACCCCACGCACAAGGGCGCGTTGAACTACTCTGGCATCGCCTACCTGAAGAGCGATCAAAAAGCCAAGGCAGAGACACAACTGGCCAAACTGCAAGCCAGTTGTTCCAGCTGCGATGAGACCAAACAGTTGGCCAAGGCAATTGCAGACTACAAGCCGACCGCCCAATAAGACGACCATGCACTCCGCGCCCACCCCTATGCACCTGCCGGTCTGCACGTTGCAGCCACGCTCAGTCCTGATCAAAATCACTTAACAACGAAATTTACGCAATGAAAAACTATTTAGGCTTATCCCGCGCTGCCGGCTGGTTGCTATTGGCCGCAATGACTGCTACTGCCGCACACGCAGATCAAAAGCTGCTACCCGCACAAAGCGACATCGGCTTTGTGACCAAACAAATGGGCGTACCTCTGGAGGGTCGTTTCAAAAAGTTTGATGCGCAGATTGCGTTTGACCCCAGCAAACCTGAGAGCGGCAATATCGCATTCACCATCGACATTGGCAGCGCCACACTAGGTGCGCCAGAGACTGATGCGGAACTGCCCAAGGCCACTTGGTTCAACACGGTCAAGTTCCCGCAGGCCACGTTTCAATCCACTGCCATTAAAAACCTTGGCGGTGGCAAACTCGAAGTAACTGGCAAGTTGGCCATCAAAGGCAATGTCCGCGATGCAGTCGTTCCCGTGTCGCTGTCCAAAAACGGTGCCACAACAACCGCCGCTGGCGCTTTTGTCATCAAACGCCTCGCGTTCAAGATTGGCGAAAACGAGTGGTCCGATACCTCCATGGTTGCCGACGATGTGCAGGTCAAGTTCAAGTTGGCACTGTCCGGCGTAGCCAAAATTTAGTCCACCACTAAGAAAGAAACCAC
This sequence comes from Rhodoferax sp., assembly GCA_046598245.1. Classification (GTDB taxonomy): domain Bacteria; phylum Pseudomonadota; class Gammaproteobacteria; order Burkholderiales; family Burkholderiaceae_C; genus Allorhodoferax. Next base: position 6,784 of record JBKJJC010000117.1, on the reverse strand, counting down.
CATGAAGCCCACCCCGTTTATTAGCGCCGTCTTCGCCCTTGTTGGCATGCTCCATGGCACAGCACATGCCGCACCGGAGACTTACACCGTCGACAGCGGCCATACCTTTGCGCGGTTTTCGTACAGCCACTTCGGGTTTTCTACCCAGTTGAGCCGGTTTAACAAGACGACCGGCACCATAGTCTTGGACTCGGTTGCAAAGACCGGGGTGGTGGATGTATCCATTGATATGAAGACTGTGGACACCGGCCTAGCAGTTTTCAACACCCACATCCAGGGAGAAGACTTTCTGGACACCGCGAAATACCCCACGGCAACCTTCAAATCCACCAAAGTTGTATTCGACGGCGACATGCCAAAGTCTATTGAGGGTGAGTTGACCATTAAGGACGTGACCAAGCCTGTCACGTTGAAAATCTCCAGCTACGCCAACATGGCGCACCCGATCTCCAAGCGCGATGCCATTGGCGCAGACGCCTCCGTGGTGATCAAGCGCTCGGACTTCCATGCTGGCAAATACGCCCCCAATGTGGGGGACGATGTGACGATCAGCATCGCATTGGAAGCACAGAAACTGTAGACACGCGGGCGATGTTGCCACGCCGCATTCAGCTGGCGGACCCGGTGCTAACATGCCGCCATGCTCGACACCCCGCCTGCCGAACGCGGCTTCACTCGTATAGCCGCGCGGGCCTTGTTGTGGGTTGTATCCACGCTTCTTCTGGCGTTTGCGGCCCAACCGCTTGAGACCCTTGCCGACACAGGTCCACTGATAGTAGGCAGTGAAGACAGCTATTCGCTGTCCCGCTCGTTCACGTATCTGGAAGACCCCGGTGGGAAACTTGGATGGGCTGAGATTGAGCGGCCCGAAGTGCAGTCCCGCTTCAAGCCCTTCGCGAAGGCCGGGTCGGCGACGAACTTCGGTGTAACGCGGTCCGCTTTCTGGTTGCGTATCGACTTGCAGGTGACACCTGGCGCAGACGAGAAGTGGCTGCTCGAGGTCGCTTACCCATCGCTCGACACCGTCGAAGTCCACTCCATTGACGCAAACGGCAAGCCGTTGGTGCAAAAGGGCGGTGATTTGATGCCGTTCGCGCATCGCGCAGTGGCGCACCGCAATCATGTGTTTGCGCTGACGCTGACGCCAGGCCGACAGAGCCCGCTGTATCTGCGGATCGCTTCCGAGGGCACCGTTGCCGCACCCACGCGGCTGTGGAAGCCAGCGGCTCTGGGCCAAGAAGATCAGCGCGAATACTCCCTGTTGAGTCTCTACTTTGGACTGTTGATTGGCTTGCTGCTGTACAACGCGCTGCTCTACCTGTCGATTCGTGACCGCAGCTACCTGTTCTACGTGTTGTTCGTGGCTGGCATGGGGCTGACCCAGGCCTCGCTGTCCGGCATAGGCAATCAGTTTCTGTGGTCGAACTGGCTGTGGTGGGGCGCGCTCTCCGCCCCCATTTGCATGGCGTTTAGCAGTGCCTTTGCGCTGTTGTTTGCGCGCGATTTCCTGTCGACCGCCACCACCGCGCCGCTACTCAATCGCTTGATTTTGGGCGCCGTTGGTTTTTGTGCGTTGACCGCTCTGGCGACGATTTTTGTGTCCTATCGCACCGGCGGTCAGATGGTCTCGGTGATGGCGGTCTTTGCACCCCCGGTGTTGGTCTTGGCCGGGGTACTCAGCGTCAAACGCAAACACCCTGGCGCAAAGTACTTCCTGATCGCATGGGCAGCCCTGTTAATCGGCGTGGTGACGCTCGGCCTACACAACAACGGTTTCCTGCCGACCAATTCGCTGACGGCCAATGCATTGCTAATTGGCTCAGCCATCGAAATGGTCCTATTGTCTTTTGCGCTGGCCAACCGCATCAACACGGTCCGCGCAGAGAGCGAACAGATTCGCGCCACCAGCTTGGCCGAGGGTGCCAAGGTGGAAGCACTGCAAATATCGCAGCAGCGGTATCGCACCGTGATCGATCACGTGGGTGAGGGTATGGCGGTGCTGGATGAAGGGCGCGTGGTGTTCGTCAACGTGTGCGCCGCAAAAATTCTCGGGGCCAGCAAAGAGGCGATCATGGAAAACGGTTTTCTGGCGCAGATCGACCCCGATGACCGCGAGTTGTTCCAGCGCCGTGTGCGCGCCCGCTTGGCAGCAGAGGCACTGCCGGATCGCTACGAGATGCGGATTCGACGGACCGACGGCGAACTCGTCTGGCTAGAAGTTGGCGACGTGAACGTTTCGTGGGACGGCAATGTGAGAGTGTTGGTGTTCTTCTCGGACTTGACCGACCGAAAAAAGGCCGATGAAGACGCCCGCGTCGCGCTCAATCAGCAGCAGGAACTCAATCAACTGCGTTCGCGTTTCGTCGCGATGAGCAGCCACGAGTTTCGCACGCCGTTGGCCAGCATCTTGTCCTCCCAGGAACTGCTGCAGCACTACGGAGATCGCCTGCCGGAGGAGGAGAAAACCGAACTGCACGCGGCCATTGCAACTGGCGTGCACCGCATGACACGCATGCTGGACCGGGTTCTGGTGCTTGGCAAAGCCGAGGCGCAAATGCTCGAATTCGACCCGCAGGAACTGGACCTGATTGCCCTTTGCCACACATTTGTCGATGAAGCCAAGCTGCAGCAAGCCAACGCCGCCTGCACCGTGGAGACCGACTTCGCCGCCGACCTTCCCAAGGGCCGGTACGACGAGAAATTGCTCAGGCATATCTTCAGCAACCTGCTGTCCAATGCGATCAAATACTCGCCGCAAGGCGGCGTCGTCACCTTCCGCGTGTTTCGCGATCAAAGTCAAATTGTGATGCAGGTCGCCGATCAAGGCATCGGCATCCCGCCTGCAGACCTTGCCCACTTGTTTGAGTCCTTTCACCGGGCTGGCAATGTGGGTGCTATCCATGGCACTGGGCTCGGCCTAGCGATCGTGAAAAGCTCCGTGTCTCTGCATCAGGGCACGATAGAAGTCGCCAGTGAGATCGGCAAAGGAAGCTGCTTTACGGTTCGGTTGTGAAGCGCATCCTTCGGCAACATATACGAAGCATTTGTGTGCGCTGCCACACAAACGTGTTCCGGCGCAAGCAATATATTTGGGCACCCATTGGGGGGTCGTATCAATAAACCAAGGAAGCAACATGCAAGTAAACGAAGTGAATACATTCGGCGATACCAGCGGAGGCTTGTCACGCAAAGTTGACGATGCCAAAACGACAGTGCACCACGCGATCGACCGCGCATCTAGCGCTGCGGGACCAGCAATCGACCAGTTTGCGGCGGGTGCGCACCAAGCTGCAGATAGGCTTGCCCTGGCAGCCAATCAGGCTAGTACATCACTCGAAACAGCTGCCGAGCAGTTCAAGTTCAAGCAAGCTAAGTTGATGGAAAGTTGCGGAAGTTATGTGCGCGAAAAGCCGGTCACCGCACTTGGCATCGCGGTGGGCATCGGATTTTTGCTCGGCATGCTTTTCGGACGTCGTTAAAGACATGATGAGGCGATCGGGCCTAGACGGTCCGCTCGCCACCCGCGATGAACATCTGGCTGCATCGCCGGGTCACCTACAAACTTGCATCCAATGGTGGCAAAGTGCCGCCCGATTTTAAGGACTGTATTCCATGGGAATTATCTGGACCATTTTGATTGGTTTCGTTGCTGGCCTTATTGCCAGGGCTCTATTGCCCGGCACGCAGACGATGGGCTTCTTTATTACCGCGATTCTCGGGATCGTCGGATCGTTCGTTGCGACCTATTTGGGCCAGGCTATGGGGTGGTACCAGGCTGGCGCCAGTGCGGGATTTGCCGCTTCCGTGGTCGGGGCAATTATTTTGCTGGCGGTCTACGGCCTGGTCGTGCGCAAGAGTTGAAACACAAAAAGGAATTGCTGTGAGCCTCATCGACATACTCAACAGTTTCAATGGCAAAAATAATGCCGAGGAACATTTCGACCGCGTTGCCGAGCAGGCAAACACTGACGAACTGGGCTCCGGTCTGGCGGCTGCCATGCGGTCCGATCAGACGGAGCCGTTTGGTTCCATGGTGGGACAACTATTCGGGAACTCCAATGCATCCCAGCAAGCGGGCTTGTTGAATCAAATTTTGGCCTCTTTGGGGCCCACCCTGTTATCTGGCGCTGCCGGTGGGGTGCTCGGCCGCATCTTGGATCCGGCGAATGGGCCAGTCACCAGCGAGCAGGCTTCGCAAATCACCCCTGCTCAGGTTACCGAATTGGCCGCCCAGGCGGAGCAGGCGCAACCAGGTGTGATTGACGCGGTCAGCCGATTTTATGCAGAACATTCCGGGTTAATAAAGACGCTGGGTGGCGCTGCTCTGGCGATTACCCTGGCGAGTATGAAAAACAACGCGACGCGGCGCTGAGATGTAGGAGGTGCCTCTACATTGGCATCTGATCAGAGACTCGCCATTATGCGCACCCCAACGGCCCTACACCGATCCCGTTGCACCAAGCAGACGAGACGTGCCAAGTGCACCGTTGGGGCCATTCAAGCTTGTCACACTGAGATATAAACCTTGTAAACTGGTGTTGTCCGGCATGCGTCCAGATGACCAACGGTATTTTTATACGTGTCGACAATCAGATATCTGCCTTTTCTCGTTGAAAGGATTTCTATGAATATCTCAAGTACACCAGCAGTTCAAGCGGCAACCGCCTCCGCTCAAAGCGATACCGCCGACAGCGTGAAGATTCTCGTACTAAAAAAGGCGCTGGACCAACAAGAAACCTCAGCAATGACGCTGCTGCAAGCCTTGCCCACCCCGGCTCTGGCGACCCAAGGGTCAGTTGGCACTCGCGTCAATACGTTCGCTTGATCCTGAAAGAAACCCGACGTCTTTAACCAGTTGCTGCTGGGAACTACTGCGTTGGCGACGGCTTCAGCCCTCACCCGCCCATTCGATTGACGGCTGATGCCGTACGCCCGAGCCAGGGCCGCTACAGCTTCACCGCCACCACAGTCTGGACGCGTGCAAACAGAAGGACGCGCTCAAGCGCTGCGGTTTGCCGCGCACACCTCTACGAACCCAGCCTTACCTGCTGGGTTTTTTTGTCGATGTGGGGATTGTGCTCAACCAGACCAAGCAACCAGTTTGCGAATTGGTGGGTTAATTGGCGCGTTGGGTCTGAAAACAGGCCGGAAACCCGCATGGATACTGGGGTTCTGGCGGAAGCTGTGAGATTCGAACTCACGGAGGACTCACATCCTCGCCGGTTTTCAAGACCGGTGCCTTAAACCGCTCGGCCAAGCTTCCAGAGGCACTGATTCTAACCTGTACAAAACGAGTTCCCGCCATCATCAGCCGTCGACCGCCAAGCGACCTGACTTCGCGGACAAAACGCATTGCCGAATCTTGCAAATTTGGCGATGATGGCGCTCATTGCTGCGCAGACGGCAATGCGGTGCCCGCAAGTGGTAAAGATGGCAGCTGCACGCGATAGAAAAATACAGATTTAGAAACGAATGTGCAAGGGAGTTCACCACCATGATTGCTCAACCCAGTGTGCCCGAGCGGCGTGGCACACCCAGGACCGACTCGCAAGCGCAGCGTTTGCTGGCGGCGGGTAAAAAGGTCGCGCTGCTGGTCCAGTTCAACTGGGCGGTAGTATTTTTTTCGGTCTTTTATGTGTTCGTCAGCTGGGCCATAAACTTTCGTCCGGGCATGTACATCATGTCCCTCAATGGTCTGCTGTTGCTGGCCAACCTCCTTTACATCGCCAAAGGCGGCAACTACACGGTGGCGGCCAATGTGTACTTGTTCACCAATTCGTTGGTGGCAGTGGCCGGTTGTACCTATTTTTCAGGCGGCCTGTATTCACCAGTAATCCCGTGGTTTGTGTTTGGGCCTATGACCGCAACCTTGATGCTGGGGTTCAACCGCAACACCTTGTGGTGGTTGTTCGTCAACTCGGTTTGTGTGCTGGCCTTTGGCGCTGCGGGCATGATGGGTGTTGCCTTGCCTATGGAGTTCAATAAAGAGTATTCTGCTTTCTTTCATACGGCCTGCCAGATTGGTCTGGTGTTCGTGCTGTTGATCCACACCCGCATTTTTGATATCCAAAAGAACTGTGCCATAGGTGATGTGGAAACCAAGAACGTGGAGCTGCAAACGGCCTTGCGCGATACGGCCCAAGCCCGCCAGAAAGCAGAGGCGGCCACGGCCACCAAATCGGCGTTTTTGGCGAATATGAGCCACGAGATTCGCACCCCGATGAACGCCATCATCGGCATGTGCCATCTGGCACTCAATACGGATCTGACACCCCGCCAGCGCGACTACCTGCACAAGGCCCAACAATCCAGCCAGCACCTGCTGGCTATCATCAATGACATCCTCGAGCTGTCCAAGGTTGAGGCCGGCAAGCTGGAGTTAGAGGTTGGCGAATTCAGCCTGGAGCGCATGTTGATCAAGGTGGCCGACCTGCTGGGTGACAAGGCCGAGAGCAAGGGCCTGGAGTTGTTGTTTGACGTCTCCCATGATGTGCCGGACGCGCTGAAGGGTGATGCCTTGCGCCTGAGCCAAATGCTGATCAATTACGCCAGCAACGCGCTCAAGTTCACGGATGCGGGCGAGATCGATATTTTGGTGCGTTTGCATGAACGGACCAACCAGCGTGTGGTCTTGCGTTTTGAGGTGCGTGATACGGGTATTGGTCTGTCGCAGGAGCAAATCGGCCACCTGTTCCACAGCTTCCAGCAGGCAGATGTGTCCACCACGCGCAAATACGGGGGCACCGGTTTGGGTCTGTCCATTACCAAATTGCTGGCGCAGCAG
>JBKJJC010000291.1:0-11369 GCA_046598245.1 Rhodoferax sp. | reverse complement strand
CCACGCTCCACCGCTGCGCGGGTCGCTGCCCCCCGAGGGGGCTAATTTCCCTTGGGACGGCCCGGCGGGAAATTGTTGCCCCCACGCTCCACCGCTGCGCGGGTCGCTGCCCCCCGAGGGGGCTAAATCCGCTTGGGGCGGCCCGGCGCGGATTTGCAGCCCCCCGCGCTCGTGATCGACCACTTGCAAACTGCCCGACAATCAAGGCTTTGCCTAACAGGCATTTGACAGAGAGGTTCCAGGTTCATGGCGATTCAATGGTTTCCAGGTCACATGCACCTGACGCGCAAGGCGATCGAGGAGCGCATCAAGGAGATTGATGTGGTTATCGAGTTGCTGGATGCGCGGCTGCCCGGTTCCAGCGCAAATCCTATGCTGGCCCAACTCACCGCCGGCAAGCCCGCACTCAAGGTGCTGAACAAGCAGGATCTGGCCGACCCAGCGCGCACGCAGCAGTGGTTAGACCATTTCAACGCCTTGCCCGGCACCCGTGCCCTGGGGCTGGACGCCAGCATGACGACCCCGGCCAAGGTGCTGGTACAGGCCTGCTTCGCGCTGGCACCCAACCGTGGCACCATGGTCAAGCCCATGCGGGTGCTGATTTGCGGCATTCCCAACGTGGGCAAGTCCACGCTGATCAACACCCTCAAGGGCAAGCGTGCCACGTTGACGGGTGACGAGGCCGGTGTCACCAAGCTGGAGCAGCGTATCGTGCTGCAAGACGGCTTTTATCTGTTTGACACCCCCGGCGTGTTGTGGCCGCGCATCATTGTTGCCAACAGCGGCTACAACTTGGCGGCCAGCGGTGCCATTGGCCGCAATGCATTTGATGAGGAAGAGGTGGCGCTGGAACTGCTGGACTACCTGCGCCAGCACTACGCCCCGCTGGTCGAGGTACGCTACAAGATCAGCGGCGTGGCAGACCAGGCCGATGAGCAAATCCTCGAAGCTGTGGGCCGCAAGCGCGGTGCGCTGCTGCCCGGTGGGCGTATCAATTTGCAAAAGGCGGCGGATCTGGTCATCCACGATTTCCGATCCGCCGTGATGGGGCGTATCACCCTGGAGACGCCCGCAGAATTTGCGCAATGGCTGGCACACGGGCAGAAGCTGGATGCCGAACGCCAGGTCAAGAAAGACGCCATAGATCTGGACCGGGCAGTGCGCTTCAAGAAAGTGCCGCGGCCTGCGCACAAGGACAAGTCTGACGAGGACGTTTCTGACTAAATTGGACTCTAGCCTCCGTCAAATATAAACATATTGCTATATAAATAGTAGCAATTGTGTGGGGCTTATGTGTCCTAAAGCTGGTACTTTGTGCTGGAAAAGCATGCAGACGGAGCCTGGGCCCAGTGGGGCATTGATTTTTCGGCCAAAGCGCGCAAAATCAACCCAGTTCGCACAGCGGTGTCCCTTGGCACTTCCACGGAGGTTTTCTGCATGTTCAGCTTCTTCAAGCGTTCCGCCAAAGAGCCCGAGGCTATGGCCGACCGGTCACGATCCCAGGTCAAGCGGTCATCCAATAGCCTTGCGCTGGATGCGCGAGAGCCTTTGCCTTTGCCGCAGGTCATTGAAGGCAACGACGACTCCGATTGGGAAATGTGGAAAGACTCCGTGCTGGAGCAAGACAGCCAGATGCACTCGCAAAACCACGACACTGTGCCCAGCGAATTCCTTATCGAGCGGGACGCCGAACCCAACTCCGATGCGGACCCCTTTTCCAAGGTCAGCAAACATGCGCCCTGAGAGGCCTGACACTCAATGAATGGGCGACAATCCACCGCCCATGAAAACCCTATTGCCACTGCAACTGCTGTTTGCGCCCCAAACCAACGACCCCGACCCGCTAATCATTTACCACGGACACAGTTGTCCCGATGGGTTTGCCTCCGCCTTGGCCGCTTGGTTGTTTTATGAAGGCAAGGCGGAGTTTTTGGGGCTGGACCATGGCAACGTGCGCTCGGTGGCCGACCTACCCCCGCTGGATGGCCGTGCCGTCTATATTCTCGATTTTTCGTTCTCGGCCGACATCATGCGCGGCATCGAACAGCGCGCTGCCAAGCTGGTGCTGTTGGACCACCACAAGAGTGCGGCCGAGCAGCTGACAGGGTTTGCCTGCCGCTGCGGCGTGGTGCACTTTGACATGAACAAGTCTGGCTCGCGCCTGGCCTGGGAGTTTTTTCAGCCTGGCAAACCGCTGCCGGACCTGGTGCGCTTTATAGAAGACCGCGACATCTGGACCTGGCAATACCCCGAGAGTGCGGGCTTTTTGGCCGCACTGGATATGGAGCCGTTTGACTTCCCGCATTGGGCCGCCATAGCCGCTTTTGATGCCGGTCAGGTGGCGAACTTCATGGCGCGGGGCGAGGCCATGGATGAAAAATTCAACAAGCTGGCTTCTGATATCGCCGAAGGTGCTCAACCAGTTTGCTTCAATGGCGAAACTGGCCTGATGGTCAATGCGCCGGGCGCCTTTCACAGCGTAGTGGGTGACATGCTGTCACGCAAAAATGGCACCTTTGCGTTGATGTGGTGCGTGTCGAAAGAGGGGGTGGTAAAGGCCGGGCTGCGCTCTCAGCGCAACTATGACTGCATTGCGCTGGCGCGCAGTATGGGTGGCGGAGGCCACGCCCAGGCCTGTGGATTCAAGATGGGCAAGGAGCGCTTGCCCGAACTGCTAAACGGCGTCCTTACTTCGTCTTGATCTTGCCGCGCGGTATCACCGCGGTCATCGGCGCCATAGGGCGGTCGGACGTCGAGTTTTTGGGCTCGGATGTGTCTTTCTTAGGTTTTTTTGCCATTTTCTCTTTGCGCTGATCACCTTTAGCCATAAGTCCTCCTAAGTCAACCCCGACATGGGGTTCGATGGTTGGATATTACGGCAGAAACGGACCAATATTGGGCAAGCCACAGCTTGTTGGGTAACGTGCTTGGGTCTACCATGCACACCACGCTCACAACCGGTCCCTCTGCCATGGCCAACGATCTGATACCCAGCACCCAGTGGAAAGAAAAAATAGCTCCAGATGAGGCCGAGCGCTTCGCGAGTTATGGGCAGCAGTTCGCCGCAATACAGACCAGAAAGTCCAAAAAATATGGTATCGGCCGGGCTCTGCACCGCAAGCAGTTGACGGCCGCCAAGGGCTCACTCGAAGTATTGGCCAACCTGCCAGAGTTTGCGCGTTATGGTTTGTTTGCCAAGCCGGGTAAGTTTCAAACGTGGGTGCGTCTGTCCAATGGCGGGCTGGACAAGGCTTCTGACAAGACGCCGGATATCCGCGGCTTCTCGCTGCGGGTATTGGGTGTTAAAGGCGATTCTGCATTGGGCAACGGCCCAGCGGTGAGCCAAGACTTTACGCTGATCAACCAGGAAGTGTTTGGCTTTTCCAGTGCAGATGATTTTGTGCAGTTTGTAGTGGCTGCATCGCATGGTGGTGGCGCGTTACTCAAACACTTGTTCACGCGTTATGGTGTGTTTGGCGCGCCCGCCCGCCTGTTGAGCATGGTCAAGACGGTGGGTAAGTCATTTGGCGGTTTTGCGACCGAAAGTGTGTTCAGCGCCGCACCCATTGCCTGCGGCCCCTATGCCGTGCGGGTGCGCTTGGTACCGGCTGCCAGCAATGGCCCGGCCAGCGCGGGCGCCAAGCGGGACTGGGGTGCAGACTTCAGCGCCAAGTTGCGTAAGAAAAGTCTGCAATGGGACCTGCAATTGCAGCCCTTTGTGGATGCTGAGCGCACCCCTATTGAAGACGCGTCGGTGAACTGGCCCAGCCCTTACACCACGGTTGCACGGTTGACCCTGCCCAAGCAAGACACCAACTCTTCGCAGGGGCAAGCCCTGGCCCAAAAGGTCGAGTTGGCCATATTTGACCCCTGGCAGGCCCTGGCCGCCCACCGGCCGCTGGGTGACGTAATGCGTGCGCGCAAAGTGGTGTATTTCGTCAGCCAACAGGCACGCGGCGTGGCCTGAGAGCTGCAGTCGGGAACCGATAGCGCTTTTTGTGCCTCCAATTTGACATGCCTCAAACAGACCGCTTTTGGGGCGGTGCAAACTGCAAGGGTGTTCACCATTTCCTTAGGAGACATTCATATGTTCAAGCACATTGTTATCGCAACCGATGGTTCTCCCGCCTCGGAGCACGCGGCCCAATTGGCGGTAGGGCTGGCACGTACCCACGGGGCCAAACTCACCGCGGTTTACGTGGTTGATCCGTACCCGTACTTGGGGGTGGGCGAAATCAATCCCCAGGGTTTCCAGGCCTATATGTCGGCCGCGCAGGCGCAGGCTGCCCAGGCCCATGCCTATGTTGAAACATTGTGCAAGCAAGGTGACCAACCGATAGCCTTGGAAGTGCGTTTGGTAGAGGAGGTTGGTGCGGCCAGTGGCATCGTTCAAACCGCCGCGGCGATTGGCTCAGATTTGATCGTGCTGGGCTCGCACGGACGCAGTGGCCTAGCGCGCCTGATGCTGGGCAGTGTGTCTACCAAGGTGGTCGCGGAATCCAAAGTGCCTGTGTTGGTAACGCGTTAGTCTGGCGCGGCTACTTGAAATCGGTGGCTTAGCGCCCAGCTACAGTACTTGACAACGTATTGACTGGAGCGTGATCCGTGGCTTTTTTTCTGTTGTGTGGCCTGGCATTGCTCTTGGTCGCGGGCCTTTTGGGTCAGCCCTATTGGTTGTCTTACAGGCGCAGCCGCGTGCGGGCAACGGCATTTCCTGCGGCTTGGCGCAAGATCCTGCAACGCCGGGTGCCGATGGTACGCAGGTTACCAGCGCATCTGCAGATGCAGCTCAAAAAGCATATGCAGGTTTTCATTGCCGAAAAGTCGTTTTTGGGCTGTGCCGGTCTGCGCATCACCGAAGAAATGCGCGTGGTGATCGCCGCCCAAGCCTGCCTGTTGATCCTGAACCGCGCCACCGACTACTACTCCAACGTGCGCCAGATTCTGGTCTACCCTGGTGCGTTTTTTGTCAACCGCACGTCGTTGGATCACGCAGGTGTGCAGCGGGAAAACCGGCAGGCCTTGTCGGGTGAGTCTTGGTCACAGGGGCAGATTATTTTGTCTTGGCAAGACACCGTGGAAGGTGCTGCCGTGCCGGATGATGGTCGCAACGTGGTGATACACGAGTTTGCCCACCAGCTGGACCAAGAAAACGGAGCCGCCCGCGGCGCGCCGCCGCCCACATTGGGTGATGTGCATTACGACGCACAGCGTTGGTCGCAAGTGTTCCACGCGGCCTATGCCCAACTGCAATCCGAAATGCAAAACGGCGTGCAGGGTTTGCTCAACCACTATGGCGCGCAAGACCCGGCCGAGTTTTTTGCGGTGGTGTCCGAGGTGTTTTTTGAACAACCCCGCGAGTTGTGTGCTGAATACCCCGCGCTATACCGAGAGCTCAGCGGGTACTACAAGGTAGACCCGGCAGATTGGTGAGCTGCGTTCTACACGCCCTCTAGCATGACCATGGTCCGGCGGGCCGATTCCCCGCTGATCGGCAGTATGGCTTGGTACTCGGGAGAGTCGTAGAAGCGATTCGCAGAGTCCGCATCCGGAAAGCGTACCAGCACCATGCGGGTCGGTGACCACAGGTCGGTTTCCTTCAGCGTCAGCTTGCCGCCGCGCGCCAGGTATTCACCACCAAATTGTTCGACCAGGGGCTTGGCTTGGAGTTTGTAGGCCTCGTACAGTTCGGGTTTGTCGAGCAGGGTGTCAACGATGAGGTAGGTTGCCATAGGTGTCTCCGATAGTTGGATAACGTTGTAATTTGATTCAGTAGAGTCCACGCACACGCGCGTGCAAACGGCTCAGGCCCAGCAGTGCGTCGGTGAAGGGTGTGGGTACGCCGGTCAGGCTACCAAGCTCTTTCACCACAGTAACCAGGGCATCCAGTTCTACAGCCTTGCCTGCTTCCACATCTTGCAGCATGGAAGTTTTAAAAGCCCCCAGCTTGAGCGTGACCTGGTGCCGATCAGAGGGTTGTTGTTCAATCGGGATGCCAATGCGCGCGCCAATTTCTTTGGCCTCCAGCATCACGGTAGAGACGAAATTGCGCACCAACTCGTCGCCCAAAATCAAATCGGTGGTGGCGCCCGTCAGCGCGCTGATGGGGTTCACTGTCATATTGCCCCATAGTTTGTACCAAATATCTTTCTGCACCTGTGGCGACACGCTGGCTGCAAACCCTGATTTGGTAAGCAAGGCGGCCAAGGCCTGTACACGCGCACTCATTTGACCCGAGGGTTCACCAAGAATCAGGCCATTGCCAAAGTGGTGGTGAATGACCCCGGGCGCATTCACCGAGCAACTCGCGTGCACCACGCAGCCGATCACATGGGCCGCGGGAATGGCAGTCGCAATCTCGCCGCTTGCATCGACCGCCTGCAATTGGGTGCCGGCCAGTGCGCCACCAAAGCCCTGAAAGAACCACCAGGGCACGCCATTCATCGCGGTCAGTACGACCGTTTGGGGGCCGATAAGGGCGCCGATCTGGCGCACTACGTCCCGCAGTGCGGGGGCCTTGACTGCCACCACCACCAAATCTTGAATACCCAAAGCGGCGGCATCGGCGCTGGCCCTGACCGCATGCTGCTCCACTCCTATGCGCAGGCCGTTGGACTGCAGCGCCGCCAGTGTGGCGCCACGCGCAAACACACTCACCTGGCAGCCCGCGCGGGCCAAGCCCGCCCCCAGCCAGCCGCCGATGGCACCGCAGCCCACTACACACACTTTGTTGAAGGGTGCGGTCATTTAGTAGGCACCCCACCCAAACCCAGTGTTGGCGCGGCCTGGGCAGGTTGTAAACATAGTTATCCACAAAGTGACCCACAGAAATCGGGGGTAACTGATGGTGTAAGGGTGCTGCAGCGCAGGCTTGGATTGGTCGATAATTTTGGCTATCACAGGTGTGGTTTTCATTGGTAAATATGCCCAATTTGCTTCCGGGTTAACCCTAGATTGAAACGGTGTTCTGAAGGTCTGGGGGTGAAATCTAGCGGTTGCCGGGTGAAAATGGGTCGAAATGTTATCCACAGCGCAGAGGCCTGTCAGTTGGCTGTAAGAATTCAATAGTTTCTTGCTGCTGCTAAAAGGCCGAGCCGGGTTCATTCAGAAATTCCAGCTCTTGCGGCGTTGGTACACGGCCCAGGAGTCGCAAAACGCGCACGCAACAGGTCGTCCAAAGCGGTGTCTTTGGCAAACCGCAGGTGGGCACCGAGTTCATCAAACCAAAAGTCCGGGATGTCTTGTGCTTGCATGCGTCCTCCGTGCGGCGTGTCTCGATGCTAGTTTACCTACGCGACGATTCGCGCCAGCGTTATAGAGGGTGCTGTGGTCCGCGCGTAGAAACAGTACACACAGTAACCCGCAGTGTTAACAGTGTCTGACAGATTCTTGGTCCGTTTGTTTCTCTTGGCTGGCGTCAACGGTTGTTCCAAGTTGGGCGTTGCTAGAGTTAGACACAGCAGTGTTTCGATGCTAACGAGTCCCCAAGTTCCTTGGTATACTGATTAAGTAGGTTTTCGGATAGTCGCTGTGTTTTTTTATGCAATTTATTTTCACATTTTGGAGTTCTCATATGAATAAAGCTTTGATCGCCATAGTCGCAGGTTTGGTCGCCACTGGTGTGTATGCTGCTGACGATGTAAAAAAGACACGCGCTGAAGTGAAAACTGAAGCCAAAGAAGCCGGCAAAAAGGGTGAGATTGCTGGCGGAGAAGAGAACGCTATGGTCGCTGCTGCTGAAGCTAAGTTGTCTAAGGAAGACATGGTCGCTCTTCGCGCCAGCGTCAAGGCGGAAGCCAAAGCTGCAAACAAGAAAGGCGACATTGCCATGGGAGAAGAAGATCCTAAGTTGGCAAAAGTTGCAGCTAAATTGTCTAAAGAAGAGATGACTGCTTTGCGCGCCAAGGTGAAGGCTGAAGCCGCTGACGCGGTTAAAAAGGGCACCGTCAAGATGGGCGAAAAATAATTCAACCTGACCTCGCGGTAATGCGAGGTGCTTGTTTGAAAGAAGAAAGGGTCCGTTGTGGCCCTTTTTGCATTTAGAGCTGTTCTTCGGGGACCAGTGGGCTCAGGACCCAAGCCTTGAAGCGCAACCAAAAAGACGTATCGGGTTCTGTCGTCAAGACCATTTCTTGGTCGTCATCCATGCCCAACCATTCGATGCCGGAGCCAGTCTTGTTCAGGCGCAACCGGTAGGCGCTTTGCAGCCGGTCTATATCTATGATTCGAATAATCTCGCGGGCAATCTCGGGGCTATCGATGACGGCGCCAAATTCGGTGTTGACCGAGGCAGACCGCGGATCCAAGTTCATAGAGCCAACGAACGATGTCTTGCGGTCAATGACGAATAGCTTGGCGTGCAGCCTTCCCAATGACGAGCCAAAGAGGAAGGGGCGCTTGTTGTCCTTCACGCGCGAGGTGCTAAGTTCATACAACTCGACACCCTCGGCCAACATTTCCTCGCGGTAGCGGCTGTAACCGGTATGCACAATAGGTTCATCGGTTGATCCTAGCGAATTGGTCATGATCGTGACCTTAACGCCGCGTTGCCGCAACGCCTTGAGAAACTGCATGCCCTTGATCCCGGGCACAAAGTAGGGTGAGGACGCTACTACTTCGCGTTGCGCCATGCTAACCGCCTCGAGAACGTTGTAGGTCACGCTGGTCTCCAGCAAATCACTGCCAGCTGAACTCTCAAACGGTTTGTCGGGATGGTCCGCAAACACGTAGGCCGTGCCCCAATGCAGGCCCAAGCGTCCACCGTCCAGGTCATCGGAAATGGGGGCATAGCCCAACACATCGGTGGTGGCCAGGGGCTGTGGCGCCGGTGTCTTGATGGGGCCAGTTTCGCTTTCGAAGAACTCCAGAAGTTGTTCCTTGCTCCATTCGCTCTGGGCTAGAGCTTCCAGTGGATAAACAGCCCGACTGTTCCAATAACGGTCAAACAGGGCTCCCATGGCGGGAAGCACATCGCCGACCACAAAGGCATCCAAGTCAATAAAGTTTTCTGAAGTGCCGCGCAAGTAGTACTCGTTCGCCACGTTTCGGCCGCCGATAACCGCCATTGCACCATCTGCAATCAACATTTTGTTGTGCATACGGTGGTTGACCCGCGATAGATCGCCCAGAGAGGCGAGGAAACGCCCGGCCTGCCCCTGTTGGCGCGCGCAACAGAACGGATTGAAGAGCCGCACCTGGATGTTTTTGTGTGCCGCGACAGCCAGGAACAAGGGGTCCAGGCCACCGGTATAAAGGTCGTCAATCAGCAGTCGGACCCGAACTCCGCGGTTTGCAGCATCACCCAACGCACGCAACAACCAACGCCCGCTTTCATCGTTTGCAAGGTGGTAGTACTGCACGTCCAGTGACTCTTCCGCGCGTTGAACCAACTGCACACGCGTGTCCAGTGAAAACGTTCCTAACGGCATTAATCGAAAGCCGGACAGGCCTTTCTCGGGCTGAGACTCCAGTGCGATACGCCCTAATGTGGTCTTGGTTGATGCTCCCAGGGCCTCGCTAGCTATCGCCTCACGGTTTACGTTAGGCAGGGCCACAGCACAGCCGCCCAGTATTGCACTAAGGCTCAGCATGGCAATCAGCAAGACCAGCCGGCGTGAGATTGCGTCGGATTGGGGAACCTTCAATCTAAAGCTGCTTCTTACTCCAAGCAGTAAGGCGACAAAAAAGCCCGGGCCGCTATACTGGTTTTGAAATTTTAAGGATGTGAGGTTGCTATATGGGTGCATGCTCAAAGGTGTTGGCGGTTTTGGCTTTGGCGGCTAGCAGCGTCTGCGTACACGCGGCTCTGGATGTCGGTGAACAGGCTCCAAAGTTTACGACACAAGCTGCGATTGCAGGCAAGGTCTTCAAATATTCTCTGGCGGATGAGCTAAAAAAAGGTCCAGTAATTTTGTACTTTTTTCCGCAGGCGTTTTCCGAAGGCTGTTCAATCGAAGCCCGTAACTTCGCCGAAGCCATTGATCAATTTAGTGCATTGGGTGCAACAGTGATTGGCGTCTCACGCGACGATATTGAGACGCAAACGAAGTTCTCGGTATCCGAGTGTCGCGGCAAGTTTGCGGTGGGGGCCGATGTCGATCAGAGCATCATGAAATCTTATGATGCGGTGCTACTGTTTCGCAGCGACTACGCTAACCGCGTGTCCTTTGTGATCTCACCAGCTGGCAAGATCATTTACCAATACAACAGCCTCAACCCGGCCAAGCATGTTGCCAACACAATGGCAGCCTTGAAGTCCTGGCGCGAGTTTGGCGTGGTTAAGTGACTTTGTTATGTGAATGACTTCACGGCAGTGGCGTACCAGACTTTAAGCACTTCATTGTGCATTGGCCGGGTAACGCTGACCCACCCAAAACTCAAATTTTTGGCACATAGCCTGGTCTGATTCGCTGTTGTCAGCAATCAGCTCGGCGCCGTGCACGATTCGGATGGTGGCATCCAGATTGGGCGCAGGCGCTGGCGGGTAGCTGCGTGAGCTGGCGGCAGCCATCTTGGCCTGTGCCTCGGCCCATGCTTCTTCCACGGTCTGGTTGCAGCTATCGGCCAGGTACTTGGCATTGAAAGGCTCGCCGGTCAGGCTCAGCAAGGTGTCGTTGTGGCTGATGCTGTTGCCCCGCGCCCAATAGTGTTGGGACAGCGCAGGCCCGATGGCCGGATTGTCGGTCAGGTAGCCGTAGGTACGCTCAAAGTAGGCGCGTGTTTGGTACACCGCCATATTGGCCAGCAAATAGCCGTGGTAGGCGGCGGCGGATTCCTGGTTCAACAAATGCGGAATCGCCAGCAGCGGACGCGGCCCAACCGCCACACCCAGGATTCGCAGTTCGGTCGCACGGGCCAGTGCCAGCACACCTTCGGGTGTCAGTTCGTCGTCGCTCAGGCGGTACAGCGCACGCTCAAAGTAAGGCACTACCAGAATGCCGCGTTCTCCGAACGCGGCAAACGGCTGCGTGGTCTTGATGCGCGCGTGGATCAGCGCATCGGGAATGGGCTCGCCCTTGGCGTTGTGCGCGTAGCGCTTGAGCCAGTCGGCGTCGTCCAACAGGCTGTCACAAAACATGGATTGGGTCTCGGCATAAGCCATCGACGTGGGGGCAAACTCTTGCGAGAAGCAGGGCGAGTTCTGCGTCACGTTGGCAAAGTGCGCCGCGTGACCGCCCTCGTGAAATAGTGTGTTGATGGCGCGTGCCCCACTGCCAATCTGGTCGGGCTTGGCATCTGCCGTGAAGTTGATGTGTCCCGCAACCCAGCGGTTTTGTGCATCGTAATAGGAGGGGATAGGGCCATGGCAGAAGCCGTTTTGGTACTTGCCCTTGCGCTCCAGCAGGTCCAGTTGCATGGTGGCGCCCCGG
>JBKJJC010000375.1:0-8577 GCA_046598245.1 Rhodoferax sp. | reverse complement strand
GGCGTCACCCGCAACACGGTGCGCTCGCAGTTACAGCAAGTGTTGGAGAAAATGGGCTGCACGCGCCAGGCCGAAGTCACCGCACTGCTGTCCAACATTGCGCTGGGTCCAGAGGTTGCCAAGGCCTGAGCCTTGGCCGAATAGCGTAGCTCGGACATCTTTAAGCAAAAAGAGGCTGTAGCCCCCGTAGAATATGGTCTAAATGCTATATAATTTATAGCACTCTCTTACCATACCCAACCTCTCTACCTTCAGGTCGATCAGGTTGGGAGTTTCTACACGATGTCTTGGTTGGCGTGCAGCCGGGCTAACGGGAGGCCTTAAAGCCCATGGGACTTTCAGAGTCACGTCCCATGGAGCGGTCACAATAAATGGGTGCAACATTTCGCCCCCCACCCCACCCCTACCCGTCTTCCCTTCTTTGCCCCAGCCTTCGCGGTGTTGGCGGCAGGGCTTCTCGCCGCTTGCCAAGGTAAGCCGGCGGAAGCCCCGCCAGCCCGGGCCGCGCCAGAGGTAGGCGTGGTCACCGTAAGCACACAAGACGCACCACTACTGCTGGAATTGCCTGGTCGCCTAAGCGCCAGCCAGCGGGCCGAAATCCGCCCGCAGGTGGGCGGCCTGGTCCAGAAGCGCCTTTTCACCGAAGGCGGCCGTGTCACCGTCGGCCAGCCGCTGTACCAGCTCGACGCCGCCAGTTTCGAAGCCGAGCGGGCGCGCGCCGCCGCCGCATTGCAGAAGGCTGACGCCCAGCTGACGGCCGCGCGCGCGCGCGCTGCACGCGACACCGAGTTGTTGAAGGCCGATGCCATCAGCCGCCAGGGAGCTGACGACAGTGCTGCCGCGCAGCGATTGGCCGAGGCCGATGTGGCTGTGGCAAAAGCCGCGCAGGATGCCGCAATGGTGCAACTGCAGCGCGCGCGCATCGTGGCGCCCATCAGCGGGCGTATCGAGGTGTCCACCGTCACGCCGGGGGCACTGGTGACGGCCAACCAAACGCAGGCGCTCACGACCATCCAACAGCTCGACCCCATGCATGTAGACATCGTCCAGAGCAGCGCCGAGATGCTCTTGCTGCGCCGCCAGCTCGAAGGCCAGAACGCCAGCCGCCAGGTGCAGTTGGTACTGGAAGACGGCAGCGTTCACCCGCTACCGGCCTCGTTGCAGTTCAGCGGCGTAACGGTGGACCCCGGCACCGGGAGCGTGACCTTGCGTGCTGTAGTGCCCAACCCCCAGGGCACGCTGTTGCCCGGCATGGTGGTGCAGGCGCGTTTGGTCGCCGGTGTGGACCGCGGTGTGCTGCTGGTGCCGCAACAGGGCGTAAGCCGTACGGCGACCGGAGACGCCACTGCACTGGTGGTGGGCGAAGGCGACAAGGTGGAACGTCGACGGCTGACACTGTCCCGTGCCGTGGGCAACCAGTGGCTGGTGACCAGCGGCCTGAAGGCGGGTGACCGTCTGATCGTCGAGGGCCTGCAGCGGGCACGCCCGGACATGGTGGTGAAGCCTGTGGCCGCGGGCTCCAAACCAGCAGGAGACAAGTCAGGCACCGGGGGCAAGGCCGGCACCGGCGGCAAGGGTGGTGCTAGTGCCCCAGCCGCCAGTTCACCGCGCTGAGCAGCAACAGGGTCCCCACGACATGGCCTCATTTTTCATCGACCGTCCGATCTTTGCCTGGGTGCTGGCCATCGTCATCATGCTGGCCGGTGGCGCTGCCACGCTGCTGCTGCCGCTGGAGCGTTACCCAGACATCGCACCCACACGGGTCAGCATCAACACTGGCTACCCTGGCGCCACGGCGCAAACCATTGAAGATTCGGTGACACAAATCATTGAGCAGAGCCTGAAGGGTATTGACGGTCTGCTGTCCATCGAGAGCACCAGCAGCGCGGCGGGCAATGCCAGCACCCAGCTCACCTTCGAGGCTGGCACCAACCCCGACACGGCCCAAGTGCAAGTGCAAAACAAGGTTCAGGGGGTTATCAGCCGATTGCCACAGGCAGTGCAGGCACAGGGTGTGCGCGTGACCAAGGCCAGTACCGAATTCCTGATGGTGGCGATGCTGACCAGCGACGACCCCAATGTCAGCTCCAGCGACCTGGGGGACTACCTGAGCAGCACCTTGGTAGACATCATCAGCCGAGTCGAAGGTGTGGGTGATGTCAACGTTTTCGGCTCGGGTTATGCCATGCGCATCTGGCTCGACCCAGTCAAACTACAGCGTTTCAGCATGGTGCCGGCGGATATTCGCACGGCCTTGCTGCAGCAAAACACCGAGGTTTCGGCCGGTCAGATTGGAGCACTGCCTGCGCCCCAAGGCCAGCGCCTGTCGGCCATCATCACCGCGCGCTCCAAGCTCACCACCGTCGAGCAGTTCCGTGATGTAGTGCTGCGCGTGCAGCCCGACGGTTCAGCCCTGCGTCTGGGCGACGTCGCCCGCGTTGAGCTGGGCCGCGACAACTACACCACCAACGTGCGCAGCAGTGGCCGTTCGGCCGCAGGCCTGGCCATCTTCCCGGCAAGCGGCGCCAATGCACTGACCACGGGAGACGCCATCAAGGCCAAGCTGAAAGAGCTTGAACCGTTTTTTCCGCCAGGCTACAAGGCCACCGTCACTTACGACACCACGCCCTTTGTGCGCGTGTCCATTGAGGGCGTGGTCAAAACCTTGCTTGAGGCCATGGCGCTGGTGGTGGTCATCATGTACTTGTTCATGCAGAACCTGCGTGCCACACTGATACCGGCCATTGCCGTGCCGGTGGTGATGCTTGGGACGATGGGTGTGCTCGCAGTGGCGGGCTTCTCGATCAACACGCTGACATTGTTCGGTCTGGTGCTGGCGATCGGACTGCTGGTTGACGATGCGATCGTGGTCGTGGAAAACGTCGAACGCATGATGCGCGAGGAAGGCCTGAGCCCGCGTGACGCCACAAAGCGAAGCATGCGGGAGATCAGCGGCGCGCTGGTCGGCATTGCCGTGGTGTTGAGCGCAGTCTTCATTCCCATGGCTTTTTTCGGCGGAAGTACCGGCGTCATCTACCGGCAGTTCAGCATCACTGTGGTCAGTGCCATGGTGCTGTCGGTGTTGGTGGCGATGAGCCTGTCGCCCGCCCTGTGTGCCACTTTGCTCAAACCCGTACACCAGGGTGAACACGCCAGCCACGGTGGTCCGTTTGGCAAGCAGCTGAACTGGTTCTTCGGCGGCTTCAACCGTGGCTTCGACCGATTTACCGAACGTTATGTCGGCGGTGTCGGCTGGCTGGTCCAGCGCACGCTGCGCAGCTTCGTCGTCTTCCTGCTCTTGGTGGGTGCTACGGCCTGGCTGTACACCAGCCTGCCGACGTCATTCCTGCCGGACGAAGACCAGGGTGGCCTGCAGATGCAGGTGCGCATGGGGCCGGGCGCCACTGCCGAACGCATGGAGACGGTGGCGGCGCAGGTCGAGGCTTACCTGGCCGACCAACCCGAGGTGCTGTACTACAACGTGGTGCGCGGCGCTGGCGGCGACCAGGGTTCGGCGCAAGGCTTCATCCGCCTGACCGACTGGTCGCTGCGGCCCAACAAGAACCAGGGCGCGGGTGCCTTGGCGGAGCGCTTCAGCCGCGAGCTCGGCCGCGGTGTGCGCGACGCACAGGCCTTTGTCGTGCAACCGCCTACCGTGCGTGGCTTGGGTGGTGGTGCGGGTATCCAGCTCTTTCTGCAAGACCTGGGCGGACTAGGGCAAGAACAATTGATTGCTGCGCGTGAACAGCTCATCAGCCTGGGCAACCAGCGGCCTGAACTCGCGCGCACCCGCACGCAGAGCCTGGCCGAAACGCCGCAACTCAAGATCACCATCGACGACCAAAAGGCAGGCGTGTTAGGCGTGCAACCCAACGTCATCAACGACACCCTGTCCATCGCGTTGGGCAGCAGCTACGTCAACGACTTCATTGACCGCGGCCGTGTGAAGCGCGTGCTGGTGCAGGGCGAGGCCGCTTACCGCGCCAGCCCGGACAACCTGAAGCACTGGTACGTGCGCAGCAGCAGCGGGCAAATGGTGTCGATGGCGGCCTTTTCCAGCAGCAGCTGGTCCACCGCACCGCGCCAGTTGGTGCGTTACAACGGCAGCCCGGCCTACGAGATCCAGGCCGACGTGCCACCGGGTGTGAGTTCGGGCGCGGCGATGGCGGCGATGGAAGCGTCACTGCGCGAGATGCCCGCGGGTATCGGCTACGAATGGGCCGGCCGCAGTTACCAGGAGCGTTTGTCGGGTTCCCAGGCGCCGCTACTTTACGCCGTATCGGTACTGTTCATTTTCCTGTGCCTCGCGGCGCTGTATGAGAGTTGGTCGGTGCCCTTTAGCGTGATGCTGGTGGTGCCGCTGGGCATTCTGGGCGCGCTGATTGCCAGCCACCTGGGCGGGCAGAACAATGATGTCTTCTTCCAGGTTGGGCTGCTGACGACCGTGGGGCTGAGCGCAAAGAACGCCATCTTGATTGTTGAGTTCGCCGAGACCTTGCGGAAGCAGGGTATGGGCTTGATGGATGCTGTGCTAAAGGCCTGTCGCCAACGCCTGCGGCCCATTCTGATGACATCGCTGGCATTCGGCATGGGTGTGCTGCCGCTGGCACTGGCTAGCGGTGCGGGCTCGGGTTCTCAAAAGGCCATTGGCTTCGGCGTGCTGGGCGGCATGATCAGCGCTACGGTGCTGGGTGTCCTCTTTGTGCCGCTGTTCTATTTGTGGGTGCAATCTTTGTTTTTGCGCAATTCAGCCAAACCCGCTGCGCCGGTAACCGAGGTGGCAGCATGAAGCCCATCACCTTGAAACCCACCGCACTGGCCGTCTTGGCCCTGGCCCTGACTGGCTGTGGCAGCCTGGTGCCACCAGTGGACACTCAACGCGCGCGCCTGCGCGAGAGCTTCCGTGTTGAAAGCGTTGCAGCAGAGGCCCCGCTAGCCGATGCTGGCGCTGTCACCGAATGGGATGGCTTTTTCACCGACGATCGCTTGCGGCGCGTGGTTGGCCTGGCCCTTGACGGCAATCGCAGCCTACGCGCCAGCGTGGCTGCGGTGGAGCGCGTGCGTGCACAGTACGGAATCACCGAAGCCAACCGCTTGCCTGAGCTGCGCGGCACGGCTGCAGCCAGTCGCCAAGGTGGCAACGCCACCCCCACGAGCAACAACTTCACCGTGAGTTTGGGCGTGACGGCCTGGGAGATCGACCTCTTCAACCGCCTGGGTAGCCTGCAGGGCGCGGCACTGGCACGCTACATGGCCCAACAGGAAACACAGCGTAGCGCGCGCCTGAGTCTGGTCGCTCAGGTGGCGGACGCCTGGATCACATTGGCCGCAGAAGGCCAGCGCCAGCGCCTGGCCGAAGCGCTGCGCGACAGCCAGCAACGCAGCCTGGACCTGACCGAGCGCCAGTACCAGCTAGGGGCTGTATCGGGCCTGCTGCGTGCGCGTGCACAAACCGCCTTTGAAGCAGCGCGCGGCGAAGCCGCACGTACCGCCGCAGTGGTGCGCCAGGCGCGCCTGGCGGTGGAACTGCTGGCTGGCCAGCCGCTGCCCGATGCACTGCTACCGCCCAGCCAAAGTGGCCCGGCTACGGCCCTGCCGGAACTACCGGGCGGCCTGCCCGCCACGGTGCTGTTGCAGCGTCCCGACCTGCGCGCGACCGAGCAGCTGCTGCAAGCTGCTGCCTTCGACGTGGGTGCGGCGCGCGCGGCGCGCTTTCCGCGCTTGACACTGACGGCCAGTGCCGGCCTGCGCAGCCCCGAACTCGACACCCTGCTTCACAACGGCAACAGCTTCTGGAGCCTGCTGCCCAGCCTGGACTTGGCACTCTTTGACGCCGGTGCGCGCCGGGCGCAGGTGGACGTGACCGAAGCCACGCGCCGCGAGCTTCTGGCCAATTACGAAGCGGCATTGCTGACGGCCTTCCGCGAAGTGGCCGATGCCCTGGCCGTGCGCGACAGCCTGGCCGAGCGCCTAGCCGCGCAGCAGGCGCAGGTGGAAGCCGCCACGCGCAGTCTTGACATCGCTGAGCAGAGCTATCGTCTGGGTTCTTCCAGCCAGCTCGAACTGTTGGACGCCCAGCGCCAACAGGCTGCGGCGCAACAGGGCATGGTGACCCTGCGCCAGACCGAGCAGTCCAACCGCGTGGTGCTGCTACGCGCCCTAGGCGGGCGCTGGTAGCGCATCAGGGGTCAATCAGCAACACTGTGGCGGTACTGGAGCCACCAAATGGGTCCTGAATCGTGTAGGTAAAGGTATCCGTCAGGAAAGGGCCAAAGGGAGTAAAGGTCAGCTCATTGCCAACTTTGGCTACCACGCCCACACTTGGCTGGGTAAAGGACACGATGGTCAGTGGATCCCCATCGGGGTCGGTGTCATTGGCCAGTACCGTCAGACGCCATGTGCCAAAGCCGCTACCGGTGTACTTGTCCATGTTGGCAACCGGAAGCTGGTTGCTGCGCTGCACGGTGACATTCACACGTGCCGTGGTGCGTCCGCCCGCACCGTCATCCACGGTATAGCTAAAGCTGTCCGTTCCACCAAACCGTGCTCCCGAGGTGTAGACCACCGCATTGCCGACCACCACCGCGCTGCCGTTGGCCGGCGTTGTGACCGACACAATGGTCAATTTGTCGCCATCCGGGTCGGAGTCGTTGGCCAACACGTTGATGGTGGTGGTCACGCTTGATGGGACCGTCGCCACGTCATCCTGGGCAATGGGTGCGCGGTTTAGGTAGGCGCGGCTGGTGGTGGTTGTGCGGGTGATCTCGGCACCTCGGTAGCTGTCCACGCTTTGCTTGTGCGGTATTGCGTGGCGCAGCGCGCGGCGCACCCACGTGGGTTCTTGCTCGATCACCTCGGTCTTCCATTGCACCTTTTCGGAAACGGCAGGGGTTGTTTCAACGGTGACGACTTCCGCAGGTACTTGCACCTCTTCTTTGTGCTCACGATACTGGACATACTCGAGGTCGACGCGCCGATTCTTCTGGCGGGACTCTTTGGTGTTAGGAAACTTGGGCTGGCTCTCGCCCATGCCCTCGGTCACAAACACGTCGGCGGCTATTCCACTGTGTTGAACCAAGTAATCGCGCACAGCGTCGGCCCGGCGTTGCGATAGTTTTAGGTTGTAGGCGAAGGACCCGAGGTCACAGGTGTGACCGGCAATTTTGATGTTGCCGCTATGTTGCGACGTCTTGAGCAAATCGGCAACCCGGTCCAACTCGGACTTTGCGGTTACGGTTAGATCCGCATTGTCCAGCCCAAAGAAGGCGTCGCTGGTCATGCTGGCGGTGGTTTTGACGATTTTGAAGTCCGTGCGGGCCGTGACGATGGGCAGTATGACCGGGCGCGCTTCCTCCACGCGAATAGGGCTAGCGGGCACTAGAGCCTCACGGGTTATAGCGGCGCTGCGCCAGCCGGCACTGCTGGCCATGGCACTGCCACCAAAACTATAGCGGTACATGAATTGCAGGCGCGAACCATCACTGCCCGCCTCAAAGTCACCGGACTTCTTGTATTGCTCAAAGGTCACGCCAAGGCTGTGGGGTGAGCCGCCAAAAAACTTTTCTAAGCCGATTGAAAGAGTGTCTTGGCGGGCCGAAAAATCACCAGTTTCATGGTCTAGACCGACACTTACGCGGACTTGTGAAGTGGGGTAGAAGTAACCTAGGCGCAGACCCAAGCCCTGCTCGTAACCCTTTTGGAAATAACGGGTTGCAATGTCGGTTCGCAGGGTGTCGATATAGGGGCGCCCCGCATCACTGCCATTGATTTGCTCGGTGGTTTGCGTGAGAGCAGCCGGGCCGCTCCAACGGCGGTCGCTTAGTCCACGGCTTAGGCTGAACGCGCCAAACCAGTTCTCTCGCTCTAGGCCGATGCCGAAGGTAGCCTTGCTGTCACCATCACTGTTGCGGTCCACTGCTGCAAAAATCTTCTTGACGCTGGAGTCAGCTTGCGCCTTGCCGTCTGCGGAAGTCATCCAGTTGTAATCCAAACGCAATCCGCCCCCACCGTTTACACCAACCCAAGCTTGCGCCACCGTAGCCGACAAGGCGCTTTCCTGCAGCACATGGGTGAGTTGGCCGCTCAAACGACCGTCCGTGTCAATGCCAAACCCAATCTGCGACAGATTGCCCGCGAAGCTCAGTGCCAGCGCACTGGATTCCGCCGGAATATCAGGTCGACTCGCCCCTGAAGGGTTCACGATCGGGAACGCCATCTGGGCCTGCGCGGCCAAGGGTGTGCCGAAAATGGCAACTACGGCCGTGGCAATGGCCAACTTGCGAAATTGTCGAGGAAGTAGAGAGGATTGGGAGAGTGGATAGAAATTATTCATGGAGGCAATTTTAGTGGGCCGCATGGGCACCCCTGCCGGAGCAAAGGCAGTGGGCAAAGATGCCGCATTCGAGGCAATTTAGGAAACCGGTCTCAGCATACGCCAGTGGGGCGTGGTGGTCAACCTGGAGCCTTGTCCAACGAGGTATGGGCCTGAGCGGCGCGCGTATTTCCAACGAGGAATGAGCCTGAAGGGCTGAATGTGAGGGTTTCCTGCTGTGGGCTTGATCATCCCAGGGATGGTGA
>JBKJJC010000210.1:0-5675 GCA_046598245.1 Rhodoferax sp. | reverse complement strand
CCCTCAGCGTAGGCGACACGCTTCTTGAGTGCTTTCTTGGCGGCCGTAAAGATCGGCTTCATCATGGTGCCGGATGCGTAAACAAAGCTTTGCAAACGTTCGCGGTAGGCATCCATATCCGCAATGGGGCGCAGGGCCACGCCGCTGTCGGCTGCGGCCTGCGCTACGGCTGGCGCAATTTTCATCATCAGGCGCGGGTCAAACGGCTTGGGAATCAGGTACTCGGGGCCAAAGGCCAATTGCTCGCCGGCATAGGCCATGGCCACCACTTCACTTTGTTCCGCCTGGGCCAACTCAGCTATGGCGTGCACCGCAGCAATTTCCATCTCCAGTGTGATGGTGGATGCACCCGCATCCAGCGCACCCCGGAAGATGTAGGGGAAGCACAGAACGTTGTTCACCTGGTTGGGGTAATCCGTGCGGCCGGTCGCCATAATGGCATCGTCTCGCACGGCCTTGACCTCTTCCGGCAGGATCTCGGGTGTCGGGTTGGCCAGCGCAAAAATCAGCGGCTTGGCCGCCATGGACTTGACCATATCGGCCTTGAGCACACCACCGGCGGACAGGCCCAGAAAGATGTCAGCTTCGACGATGGCTTCGCGCAACGTACGCTGGCTGGTCTTCTGCGAGAAGACTGCTTTGTCATCGTCCATTAGTTCGACACGGCCCTCGTAGACCAAGCCCGCCAGATCAGTCACCCAGATGTTCTCGCGCGCAATCCCCAACTTGACCAGCAGACCCAGGCAGGCCAGTGCCGCAGCACCGGCGCCCGAGGTGACCAGCTTGACCTGTTTGGGGGCTTTGCCAACGACCTTGAGACCATTCAAAATGGCCGCGCCCACGCAAATCGCGGTGCCATGCTGGTCGTCGTGGAAAACCGGTATCTTCATGCGCTCACGCAACTTGCGCTCGACATAAAAGCAGTCGGGCGCTTTGATGTCTTCCAGGTTGATGCCGCCAAAGGTCGGCTCCAAAGAAGCGATGATGTCCACCAGCTTGTCCAAGTCGTGCTTCTCGTCGATCTCCAGGTCGAACACATCAATGCCGGCGAACTTCTTGAACAGCACGCCCTTGCCTTCCATGACCGGCTTGGAGGCCAGTGGGCCGATGTCGCCCAGGCCCAACACGGCCGTGCCGTTGGTGATGACTGCAACCAAGTTGCCACGGCTGGTGTACTTGTAGGCGTTGTTCGGGTCTTTGACAATCTCTTCGCAGGGGGCGGCTACGCCGGGGGAGTAGGCCAGAGCCAAATCGTGCTGGTTGAGCAATTGCTTGGTGGCGCTGATTGCGACTTTCCCCGGGGTTGGAAACTCGTGGTACTCCAGCGCAGCCTGGCGCAACTGGGCGCCCTTCTCCGCAGAATTAGCGACCGGTGGCTTAGGGGAAATCGGCGTCTGAATTGGCATCTTGCATCCTCTGCGGCGCCTGTCCGATGCGAAGAAGGCGCATGGCCCGGTGCCCTGTTATGGGCTTTGCATTGTAGACCTGGGCATGGCCCGTCACGCATTGCGTCTACCCGTAATTGCCACACTGCAATGCAGAATTGGCATGGATGCATACCAACTTAGGGGCGCGCCGATGCCCCAATTTGAATCTAATCGATGCGCTGTCCGGTGCGCTCCAAGCGCGGCAGCCAATCACCTTTTATCGCGGCCGACACCACGATGTGGTCTGCCTTGCCGATCAACAAGTTGCGCGGCACAAAGCCGATGTAGCGTGAATCGGCGCTGTTGTCGCGGTTGTCACCCAGAAAAAAATAGCTGTCCTGTGGAACCACCAGCGGACCGAAGTTGCGCTTGGCACCTACCTCTGGCAAGAACTGCACGGTGCGTTCATTGCCTGCCACGCGTTCTCGTATTTGCAGCGCCGGTGTGGTGCCACCATTGTCCAGTGGCTCGGCGATGGAACCAGGACCCGAGTATTCTGCCACCATTCCATTGATGGTGAGCACCTCGTTTCGCATTTCCACCACATCGCCTGGCAAAGCAACCAGGCGCTTGATCAAGCGTATGCCATCTGTCGGCGAGGTGAAGGTAATGACATCTCCGCGTTCGGGGTCTCCGGTGCGCAGTAAAGCCACGTTACTGAGCGGCAGTTTGAAGTCGTAAGCCAGCCGATTCACCAGCACCACATCGCCCTCCAGAATAGTGGGGCGCATGGAGCCTGTCGGTATGGGATTCCAGTCCGCTATCGCCAGCCGGAAGAAGCCAAAGCAAATCAGGAAGGCGATGAAGCCGCGGTTCTGTTTCATGAGGTTTTTCAAGGCTTACTCCATTGCGTTGCTCTGGTGTGTCTACACAGTAAACTTAAGCGCGGCGGGAGGAAATAACGACCCGATCCAGGGCCACCGTGCGGGGTGCAGTTTGGGTCTTGGCCACCTGGGTGCTGGCATTCATGCCGTGGTGGCCGTTGCTGGCAAGCTTGTCAAACCCCATCAACATGCTGGCATGCAGCGCGATGAAAGCCATCGTACCGATGGCGAAGGCGGTGGTGTTGAATGGACTTGTTTTGGTCGAGAAGGTCATGGTGTCGCTCCGGTTGGTTGCTGGTCGTTGGGACCCGATGACCGAACTGTAGGTTGGGCACTTGCCTCAAGCCAGCGACTTGCGACGTAATGCGTAATGGCGCGAAGGGCTGCCGAATTCGCATGGCAGGCCGCGCATGCAGGGATGCAAGCCCCAGGCTTTTTGTCGCCCGCTGTGTTTTCGACAGGCACTTCCGGGCGCTTTTAGGGAGCAGTAATCAATACACCGTTCTATGCCCAGCAATCTGCGATTGGTCACATCGGGCTGGTATTGCTTTAGCCTGAAGCCTATTCTTGGGGCATCAAGATCTGTATCCCACCCCAGTCTTGACCATGGGCCCTCGCCTGTGCCCTGTGGTGTAGACACTGTGAAAGAAGAGGCAATCACCATGACTTTGGCCCAAGAACTGGAAAACCTGGAACAACTGCGCAACCGCGGGGCCCTGACCGAGGCCGAGTTTGCGCAGGCCAAGGCGCGCTTATTAGCCCCAGCAATTCCGCCGACCCGCCTCAACGCAACGGCGCTCAATGGCCTGCGCCGCTCCCATTCCGACCGGTGGATTGGTGGCGTCTGCGGCGGACTCGCCCAATTTACGGGACTAGACGCCTGGTTGTGGCGCCTGCTGTTCGCCCTGATGCTGATATTGGCCGGAACAGGACTGCTGCTCTACATATTGATGTGGATTCTGGTGCCCGAGGAATCCAGCCCCTATCTCATGCCGGTGTCGACGAGCCACTGAGCTGGGACGGTGGTGGTCGCCGAAGTGTCGACTGTCACCCCACCCCCCGGCTAGGCAACTGGCCGCACGCGCACTAGGGCCCCTATGAGGGCAACCAATGTCCCTTAGACTGCGCTACTTCCAAAAACGAATAGCGCAGACCACCATGGCCGACACCAGTAGCGACAACAAAACCACTACCGACGACGAAAAAAAACGCCAACGCGAACGCGTGGAGCGCCTGCTGCTGCAGGCCCCACACACCAGCACTGGCAGCGTCGCGCTGGGCGGCAAGACCTTGCAGTACTCCGCCAGCGCGGGTTTTGTGCCCATCGTCGCCAATCTGTCGGACAGCCACAAGGGCGAGCCCGACGCTGCCCTGTTTTTGACCAGCTATACGCTGCAACGCAAGGGTGTAGCGCCCAAACCGGCCGATCGCCCGATTCTGCTTGCGTTCAACGGTGGTCCGGGTTCAGCATCGGTCTGGTTACACCTGGGTGCGCTTGGGCCCAAGCGCGTGGCCATCCATGACGACGGCAGCATGCCGCCCCCGCCCTATGCCGTGGAGGACAACCCCCACTCCTGGTTCGAACACTTTGACCTGGTGTTTGTGGACCCGCCCCACACCGGATACTCGCTGACCGCCAGCGAGGCAGCCCGCAAAAAGATGCTCAGTGTGGATGGCGACGTAGAGGCGTTGGCCGAGTGCATTCGCCTACACCTGACCCGCACCCAGCGCTGGGGCTCACCGGTCTATCTGGCGGGAGAAAGTTATGGCACCACGCGCGGTGCCGCCTTGGCCGACAAGCTGCAAGACATGGGCATTGCACTAGCTGGCGTCATTTTGGTGAGCTGCGCGATGGACATCCAGACACTGGAATTTGACGGAAAAAACGACCTGGCCTATGCGCTGTTTGTGCCTGGTTTTGCCGCCGCCGCGCAGTACCACGGCAAGCTCAAAGGCCCGCTGGGTGATTCTGGCGCCCAGGCCCGTGCCGCTGCCGAGGCCTTTGTACAGACCGACTACTTGGGCGCGCTGCACCAGGGTGCGCGATTGGCCCCGACCCAGCGCAGCCGCATTGCCAAACGCCTGTCAGAGTTGACCGGCTTGCGTACCGAGGTCATAGAGGACAACGACCTTCGTATTTCCGATCAACTGTTCTTCAGCGAACTGCTGCGCGACCAGGGGCGTATGGTCGGGCGGCTGGAGGCGCGGGTGACCGGGCCCATGGGTGCACGCAAATCTCGTGCGTGGGAGTTTGACCCCGGCATCGAGGCCATCATGGGTCCCTACACCATGGCCAGTAACGCCTATATGCGTGAGCAACTGGGCGTGGCCACTGACCAGCGCTACGAAGTCCTGAACCTGGACGTCAACAAGTCCTGGAACTGGCTGCAAGGCGAGTCCACCGGCAACAGCTACACCAGCACCAGTGGCGCCCTGGCGCGTGCCATGCGCCGCAACCCGCATCTTCGCGTGCTGGTGGCCAGCGGTTATTACGACCTGGGGACACCCTACTCCGCCACCGACTATTCGCTGGCACGCATGGATCTGTCGCCCGATGTCATGGCACGCATTACCCACCACTACTATGACGCTGGCCACATGATGTACACCCGTACCGACGATCTGAAGAAGTTGAAAACGGACCTGAAGGCCTGGCTGGCCTAGGCCAGGGGCTACATCTCTCCGGTAGGGATGGCGATACCGGCGGTGCGCGTTTCGGCTAACAGTGTGGCCAGCTCGGCGGCGGAGTGCACGTTCAATCGTTCAAAAATCTTGCGCCGGTGCTCTTCTACCGTGCGCACGCTGAGTTCCATCTTCCAGGCTATGGTCTTGTTCAACTCACCTGCGGCCACCAACGGCATCAGCCGCAGCTGCTGGCGTGACAAACCCTCCATGAGTTGGCGCAGCGCGTCCACGCGCGCCATGCGCCCATGCCACTGCACTTCTAGCTCCAGCGCCTGGTGTATCAACTGCACCAGCGCGTCATCGGCATAGGGCTTTTCGGCAAAGCTGAAGGCACCTTTGGCCATGGCGCCCACTGCCATCGGAATATCGCCATGGCCGCTGAGAAACAACACAGGCATGCGTTTGTCCAGGCCCCGGCTGATCAGTGCTTCATGCACTTGCAGGCCCGACAGGGGCTCCATGCGTACATCCAATACAAAAACACCACGCAAAGGTGTTGACGCAGCATCTACCGCTGCAAGCAATTCCGGGCCGTTGGCGTAGGCGATGACCTCCAGATCGTGCTGGCGCAGCAAAAAGGCGAGTGATGTGCGCACGCCTTCATCGTCATCGCACAGGTAAATGGTGGGTTTCGTCATGGTGTATCGCCTCATTTATTGTTTTATCGGGTGGCAGTGAAAAACTGAAGCAGGCGCCACCCCCCGCTGCATCCTGTGCGTGCAAGACTCCACCGTGCGAC
>JBKJJC010000028.1:0-9010 GCA_046598245.1 Rhodoferax sp. | reverse complement strand
ACCAGCAGTGGTTTTTGAAGCGCGCCGAAGCGTTGGGCGACCAGTCCAAGGTCAAGGCCGAGGCCGAAGGCGCGGTCAACGCACTGGAAAGCCGCATGGCCGACCTGCGCCGCATCGAATCTGAACTGGAGACCGTGCGCCAGGCGCACTACGCGGCAGGTGACCAGGTTAACCAGGCCCAAGGCTTGTTGTACGAGGCCAGCACCGATGTGGGCCGACTGGAAGCTGAGATCCGTTTCGTGGTCGAAGGGCGCCAGCGTGCCGAGCAACGTTTGGCTACGCTGCAAGAACAAATCGGCCAGTGGGCCGCGCGCAAGGAAGATGCCGCCGCCGAGATTGAACGCCTGGCTGAACTGGCCTTGTTGGGTGATGAGCAAACCGAGTTGTTGTCCGCCCAGGTCGAAGAACAAGCCCAGCAACTGCCCGATCTAGAGGACGCATTGACCGCCGCACAATCGGCCGCCAACGAACAGCGTGGCAGTGTCATGCAGGTGCAGCAGCAGATCCAGGTGCTAGCAGCCGAGCAGCGCGGCATTGAAGAGCAGTTTCGCCAAGTCACTGCCAGGCGCGAACGTTTGGCCGTAGACCGCAGCGGACTCGCTGCACCCGATGAAGGCAAGTTGCAGGAGTTGCAAGTCCAGTTGGAAGAAGCCCAAGAGGCTGCTGCGGTGGCCGATGCCCGTCTGCAAGAGCTGCAAGACATGCTGCCACTGCGCGACGAGGCGCGGCGCAACCAGCAGCAGACGGTCAATGCCGAGTCGTCCCGTCAGGCCGACCTGTCGGCCCGGCTGGAGGCGCTCAAAACCCTGCAAGAAAAGGTCAAGACCGACGGCAAGTTGCAACCCTGGTTGGCCAAACACGGTTTGGACCATTTGCAGGGCCTGTGGACGCGTATCCATATCGAGCAAGGCTGGGAAAACGCGCTAGAAGGCGCCTTGCGTGAGCGGCTGGGTGCGCTGGAGGTCTCGCGCTTGGAACTGGTCAAGGCTTTTGCCAATGACGCACCGCCAGCCAAGCTCGCATTTTTCAGCCCGCCACTGGCGGCGGTTCCTGAGTCTGCATCCTTCATGCCTCGTCTATCAGACTTGCTGCGCATCAACGACGCGGGCCAAAAGGCCGTGTTCAGCGAATGGCTGCATGGTTGTTACACGGCTAGCAGCTTTGAAGATGCGCTGGCCCAGCGCGACAAACTGCAGCCCGGCGAAAGCATTTACCTCAAATCCGGCCATGTGGTCACCGCGCACAGCGTCAGCTTCTACGCACAGGATTCCGAACAGGCGGGCTTGCTGGCCCGCGCCCAGGAGATCGAAAACCTGGAAAAAGATTTGCGTGCCCAGGTCATGATTGCCGAAGAGGCCCGCGCCGCGCTGGTGCGTGCCGAGGCCGCCTATGCCGAGGCCTCGCAGCGCCTGGTCAGCGTACGGCGCGAGGCCACCGAGGCGCAAACCCAGTCCCACAGTCTGCAGGTGGAAACCCTGCGCCTGTCGCAGTTGGCCGAACAGGCCCGCACCCGCAGTGCACAAATCGACGCCGATATTGCCGAAGTGCAAGGCCAACTCGACGACCTGCAAGAGCGCCGCGAAACCGCCGAAGGCCGTTTTGAATCGCTGGACATGCAACTGGCCGACAGCCAGGAGCGCCATGCCCAACTGGACGAGCGGGTGATCGACGTGCAACGCAAGCTGACGCAATGCCGCGAACAACAGCGCAGCCTCGAGCGCCAGGCGCAGGAGGCACAGTTTGCACAACGCAGCCTGCAAGCACGCAATGCCGAACTGGCCCGCACCATTGATACTGCCACCCAGCAAACTGAATCGGTCCTCTCCGAGGCGCAACGGGCCCGCGAGGAGCTGACCCGCCTCAGTGATGCGGCTGCCCAGGCGGGGCTGCAAAGCGCGCTGGCGCTGAAGCTGGAGCGCGAGCAGGCGCTGGGCGCCAAGCGCAGCGAATACGACGACCTGACTGCCAAGCTGCGCGCCAGCGACGAACGCCGCCTGCAACTGGAGCGCGAACTGGACCCGCTGCGCCAGCGCATCACAGAATTCCAGCTCAAGGAGCAGGCCGCGCGCCTGGGCTTTGAGCAGTATGAGCAGCAATTGCTGGACGCCCAGGCCGATCTGGAAGCGGTGGAGCTGTCCATCAAAGAAGGCAATGTGCGCCTGACCGGTATGCAGAGCGAGATCGACCGCCTGCACCGCGAAATCGCCGCCTTAGGTGCCGTCAACCTGGCCGCGCTGGATGAGTTGGCCGTCGCACGCGAGCGCAAGCAGTTTCTGGATTCGCAAAATACCGACCTGGCCCAGGCCATGCAGACCCTGGAAGACGCCATCCGCAAGATCGACGCTGAAACGCGCGAGATGCTGTCGGGCACGTTTGAACAGGTCAACCAACACTTTGGCCGCATGTTCCCCGAGTTGTTTGGCGGTGGCAATGCGCGGTTGGTCATCACCGGTGACGAGATTTTGGACTCCGGTGTGCAGGTTATTGCGCAACCGCCGGGTAAAAAGAATCAGACGATCCACCTGCTGTCGGGTGGCGAGAAGGCCCTGACCGCCATTGCGCTGGTGTTTGCCATTTTCCAGCTGAACCCGGCGCCATTTTGCTTGCTGGACGAGGTCGATGCCCCTTTGGACGACGCCAACACCGAGCGGTATGCCAAACTCGTGCGTAGCATGAGCAAAGAAACACAATTCCTTTTCATCAGCCACAACAAGATTGCGATGGAAATGGCCGAACAACTCATTGGCGTGACCATGCAGGAACAAGGCGTCTCGCGCATTGTTGCAGTCGACATGGAGTCCGCCCTGACCTTGGCTGAGATGGCCTAATGCCACTTGCCGAATACACGATGAGCAATTTACAGATTGGTTTGGCGATTGCAGGCGGCGTGATCCTGGCCGCCGTGGTCGCCCATAGTGCCTGGAATTCGCGCCGCAACGCCCCGCGCCAAGCGAAGCCCGAGCCCCAGGGCGCGACATCGCAAACACCGCAGCGCGAGCCTGTTCTGGATGGGGAGATTGAGCAGGATACACAGCCGATGTCTTTGACGCCCGTGGCGCGGCGCTCGGCTATGGATTCGCTGATCGACGTCATCGCAACCATCGCGCTGGATGGCCCCAACTTGGTGGTCTCGGGTGAAGCCGCCATAGCCGCCATGCCCACCACGCGCCGCGCGGGCACCAAGCCCTTTGCCATCGAAGGCTACAACCTGAGCACGCTCAACTGGGAAGTACCCGCGCCGGGTCAACGTTATGGCGGCTTTCAGGCCGGTGTGCAACTGGCCAACCGCTCTGGCGCGCTGAACGAAATCGAATACTCCGAATACGTGGTCAAGACCCAGGCCTTTGCCGACGCCATCAACGCCACGCCCGAGTTTCCGGAAATGCTGGAAGAGGTGGCCCGCGCCCGCGAGCTGGACCAGTTTGCCAGTGCCCACGACGCCCAGTTGGGTTTCACCATCCGGGCGCGCGACGCCTCTTGGAGCCCCGGTTATGTGCAACAGAACGCGGCCCACCTGGGTTTTGTGGCCGGAGTCATACCCGGGCGCATGGTGCTGCCCGCCATTACCGAGGGCCTGGCGCCGCTGCTGGTCCTGAGCTTTGATTCACAGGCCGCCCTGGCAGAAGACCCTGCGCAGTCCGCCATCCGCGACATAGCGCTGCACCTGGATGTGGCTCAGGTCGACCGCAATGCGCAACCATTTGA
This sequence comes from Rhodoferax sp., assembly GCA_046598245.1. Lineage (GTDB taxonomy): Bacteria > Pseudomonadota > Gammaproteobacteria > Burkholderiales > Burkholderiaceae_C > Allorhodoferax. Next base: position 5,305 of record JBKJJC010000028.1, on the reverse strand, counting down.
CCGCATGCGCGAAGTGGCCGCCGCACTGGCCCAAACCATGGACGGTGTGGTGACCGACGACAACGGCCAACTGCTGACCGCCGACACCATGGACGTGATTGGTGCCGAATTGCAAAGCCTGTACGACACGCTGGAGCAGCGTGACCTGGCAGCAGGATCCTTGTTGGCACGCCGCTTGTTTGCCTGATTTTCACAGAGAGGTTGAGGCCATGGCCAACCTGGATTTGTTTGCTGGCACTGAGCCCAATACCCACTCCGACCGGTCACGCGTCCAGGCCCTGCACATCATCTTGCACCGTTATGCCCACCAGTACTACGTGCTGGATGCGCCGCAGGTGCCCGATGCGGAGTACGACCGGCTATTCCAAGAATTGCAGGCTCTAGAAGCGACGCACCCCGAGTGGGTAACTCCCGACTCACCGACCCAGCGCGTGGGCGGCAAGCCACTGGACCAGTTTGCGTCGGTGCGCCACGCTGTGCCCATGCTCAGCATCCGCACCGATACCGATACCGAGGCCAGCGGCGCACAAAATTTTGACGCCCGTGTCCGCAAGGAGCTGGGCCTGACCGAAACCGACTCGGCGGTGGAGTACGTGGCCGAACTCAAGTTCGACGGCCTGGCCATGAACCTGCGCTACGAGCAGGGCGTGTTGGTGCAGGCCGCCACGCGCGGGGACGGCGAGACTGGTGAAGACGTCACACAGAACATCCGCACCATCAAGCAGATTCCTTTGCGGCTCTCCTCAGAGGCTCCGGCGGTGTTGGAGGTGCGGGGTGAGGTGTATATGCGCCGAGACGATTTTGAAGCCCTGAATGCACGCCAGCGCCAGCGCATTGCCGCTGGTGAAAAAGGTGAAAAAACCTTTGTAAACCCGCGCAACGCCGCAGCCGGTGCTGTGCGCCAGTTGGACCCTGGCATTGCCGCCCAGCGCCCGTTGAGCTTCTTTGCCTATGGCCTGGGCGAGGTCACTCCCGTGGAGCAGGGTGGCCCCGCATTTGGCACCCATTACGACATGCTCCAGACCCTAAGGCAGTGGGGTTTTCCGGTTGCAGCCCTCGCGCAGACTGCACATGGCGCTACTGAATTAATAGCATATCACCAACACATCGGTCAAACGCGGGACCAGCTTCCGTTCGATATCGATGGCGTCGTCTACAAAGTGAACAGCTTGGCCTTGCAACAGCGGATGGGCTTTGTCAGCCGCGAGCCACGGTGGGCTGTGGCCCACAAGTACCCGGCGCAAGAGCAGATGACCACCGTGTTGGGCATAGACATACAAGTGGGCCGTACCGGCAAGCTCACGCCGGTGGCCAAGCTGGCGCCGGTGTTTGTCGGCGGTGTGACCGTCACCAACGCCACGCTGCACAACGAGGACGAGGCGCGCCGCAAGGATGTCCGCATAGGCGACACGGTGGTGGTGCGCCGTGCGGGTGATGTCATTCCCGAGGTGGTCAGTGTGGTGTTGCCCGCCGAATCCGTGGAGCGGGGGGCGGAGTTCACGATGCCACGCGTCTGCCCCGTCTGCGGCTCAGCGGCCGTGCGAGAGGAGGGCGAGGCCGACTACCGCTGCACGGGTGGCCTGTTTTGCAGCGCCCAGCGCAAGCAGGCCATTCTGCATTTTGCCCAGCGCCGTGCGGTCGAGGTCGAGGGGCTGGGGGACAAACTGGTGGAGCAAATGGTGGACGCTGGTATTGTCAAAACCCTGCCTGATTTGTACCGCCTGGGCCTGACGGCGCTGTCCGCACTGGACCGCATGGCCGAAAAATCCGCCCAGAACATTGTGGATGCCCTCGAAAAGTCTAAGCAAACGACCTTGCAGCGCTTCCTGTTTGGCCTGGGCATTCGCCATGTGGGGGAGTCCACCGCCAAGGCGCTGGCCCGGCATTTTGGCCAGCTCGACAGCATCATGGACGCCAGTGAAGCGCAGTTGCTGGAGGTTGCAGATGTTGGCCCCATCGTGGCCCAGAGCATCCGCACCTTCTTTGAGCAAGCCCACAACCGCGAAGTGGTGGAGCAATTGCGTGCCTGCGGCTTGCGCTGGGAAGAAGGTGAACCGGCAGTGCAAACCCCCAAGCCGCTTGCTGGCAAGACGTTTGTGCTGACCGGCACCTTCCCGACCCTGAGCCGGGACGAAGCCAAGGATCTGCTGGAAGCCGCCGGTGCCAAGGTGGCGGGGTCCGTTAGCAAAAAGACCGACTATGTGGTGGCGGGCACTGAGGCGGGCAGTAAGCTGGAAAAAGCGCTGGCTTTGGGCGTGACCGTCATTGACGAGGCGGCGATGACCGCCTTGCTTACTGGAGAGAATAATGACCGTCCGTGAAATCCTCAAAATGGGCGACCCGCGCCTGTTGCGCATGGCGCAAGCCGTGCCAGAGAGCGACTTTGACTCCGACGCCCTGCACCTGCTCATCACCGACCTGTTGGACACGATGAAAGCCGCCAGCGGCGCCGGTCTGGCCGCGCCGCAGATTGGTGTGGATCTGCAGGTTGTCATCTTCGGCAGCCGCGACACCAACCCGCGCTACCCCGATAGACCCATCGTGCCGCCCACGGTATTGGTCAACCCAGTCATCACGCCGTTGTCGGCAGATGGCAGCGCCACGGGTGGTATGGAGCAGGACGACGATTGGGAGGGCTGTTTGTCGGTGCCCGGCCTGCGCGGGCTGGTGCCCCGTTGGTCACGCATACGCTACACCGGCTTTGACCAGTACGGCGACCCGATCGATCGCACGGTGGACGGCTTCCACGCGCGCGTGGTACAGCATGAGTGTGACCACCTGTGGGGCAAGCTTTACCCCATGCGCATGCAGGATTTCTCCCAGTTTGGCTACACCGACGTGTTGTTTCCGGGCGTGGCGGCGGCTGAGGACGATTGACGCTCCAACCGTTGTAGCGCAAAGTACGGCGATGGAAATGAGCCCCGAACTATCCAAGCGCCTGGCGGCAGCCGTTGACGGCATGCCCGCGTTTCCCAGGAGCGTGCAGCGGGTTTTGGAGTTGACGCGTGACGTCAATAGCACCCCCAAGGCGCTGGTAGAGGTGATTGACAAAGACCCGGTACTCACCGTCAAAATTCTGAAGGTGGTCAACTCGGCCCACTACAGCCTGCCCAAGCGAATCACTTCGGTGGGCCATGCGGTGGTGTACTTGGGCTTCAACACCATCAAAAACCTGGCGCTGAGCATAGCCGCCATAGGCATACTGCCCAAAAGAAACGATGCCGGGTTTGATGGCCAGCAGTATTTATTGCACTCGCTGGCAACTGCAGGCATCGCCAAGCAATTGGCGTCGCGTCTGCCTGCAGCGGACCCCATGGGTTGTTTTATTGCAGGTCTGCTGCATGATTTTGGAAAAGTGGTGCTGGCGCAGTTCATGCCCATGGAATTTCGGCGGGCGCTGGAGACCAGCCAGTGGCATGAGACATCGCTGCACCTGGCTTTGCGCGAGGTTATTGGCATAGACCATGCCGTGGTGGGCGCCATGCTGGTCGAGAAATGGCGCTTTCCACCCCATTTTGTAGAGACGATAAGCAACCAGTTTGGCCCCGAGTTAAAAGACTCCGACATGATTGCCTGTGTCTTTGCCGCCAACCAGATCAGTAAGAAGTGCAAATTTGGATTTGCCGGCAACGCCCACGTGGATGAACTGCCGCCCGCCATGGCCTTGCGGCTAGGCGGTACGCTGGATGAAGTCATGGCCTCGCTGGGGGACCTGACCGATCTAGTCGACGAAGCCAAGATCTTTTCTAAAATATGATTTTTAACTAAATCGTGCTCTAGCCCCCGTGGTTAATGCCTTTTCAGCTATAGTTTATGTAGCGTTTTCTGAAATGGATATGGGATGGAACCGACGACCACTGTGCTGCATGACCTTGGCAGCAGCCCCAAAACCTACTGCAAGTACCACCAATTCTTTGAAGGCCAGACCCACGCAGTGGCCTATTGCCAGGTCGTACTGGACGCGCAAAACGAACCCGTTGACATACGTTACCTGGAAGTCAACGACGCCCACCAACGCGTCACCGGACTCAGCCGTGGCAACGTGGAGGGCAAGCTGTTTTTGGATGTTCACCCCGGCGCCGATTGGAATTCATCCGACCTTATCGCAGAGCGGGCCCGTGTCGCACTGTCCGGGCTAGAGAGCCAGTCGGAGGAGTACTTCAAGTCCGAGAATCGCTGGTACTCGGTGTATCTGTTCTGCCCGCAAGAGGGCTATTTTGTCGCCGTTTTTACCGACATCACCGAGCGCAAGCGGTTGGAGCAGGAACGTGATCACCTGTTCAGTCTCTCACTGGATTTGTTGGCGATCGCCAGTTTTGACGGCTATTTGGTGCGCGTCAACCCGGCCTGGACCCGGTGCCTGGGCTGGAGTGCCCAAGAGATGACGTCGCGTCCGTGGCTCAGCTTTGTGCATCCTGATGACCTGGCGACCACCATCGAGGCGGGTAGCGATTTGCTGCAGGGTCGCGAAGTGCGTGAATTTGAAAACCGCTACCTGTGCAAAGACGGGTCTTACCGCTGGCTTTCGTGGAACGCGCATGCAGTACCCTTGATGCGGCAAATGTATTCAGTGACGCGGGACATCACGGCACAAAAACGCTCGGCACAAGAACTGCAAGATTCGCACGACCAACTGCGCGCCTTGGCAGCGCGGCTGCAAACCGTCCGTGAGGAGCAAAGTGCCCAGATTGCCCGCGAAATACATGACGTGCTGGCGCAAGAACTGACCCGACTCAAGATTGATTTGGTCTGGCTGAACAAGCGCCTGTCTTCACCCCTACATGAGCCAATGACCGAAACGCTGCGCGCCGCACTGGCGGCGCGTATTGTGGATGCCACTGCGCAGGCGGATACGGCCATCACGTCGGTGCAAAAAATCGCTACGGAACTGCGCCCCGTCATTCTGGACAGCCTGGGCCTCTTTGCCGCAGTCGAGTGGCTGGTAGAAGAGTTTGCCCGTCGGATGGATCTGGTCTGGAAGGTGACCGTGCCGGATATGGAAGGCGATGCAGCGTCGCTGCCAGACCGGGACCGTTCCATCGCTTTGTTTCGCATCCTGCAACAGAGTTTGACCAACGTGGCGCGCCATGCCAAGGCTACCGCCATCGATGTGCGGCTGACGCTGGATACGCAGACACTCATGCTGACGATCAGGGACGATGGGATTGGCATCACGCCGGAACAAAAAGTGGATGTGCGTTCAATCGGGCTGGTTGGCATGCGTGAACGCGTGTTGGCCTTTGACGGGAGCGTTGCGTTTCAGGGTGAGCCGGGGCGGGGTACCACCGTTACAGTGTGTGTGCCT
>JBKJJC010000371.1:0-3987 GCA_046598245.1 Rhodoferax sp. | reverse complement strand
GGTCACACACCCATTGACCGGTAGTGCAGTGGACGTTTGGGTTGGCAACTATGTGCTCATGGGTTACGGCGATGGTGCCGTCATGGGGGTACCCGCGCACGACGAACGCGACTTCGCATTCGCCAAGAAATACGGCCTGCGCATCGACGATGTGGTGCACATCGACGGCCTGAGCTATGACCATGACCAATGGCAAGACTGGTATGCAGACAAGCAACGCGGTGTGACCGTCAACTCTGACGTGTTCAGCGGCATGTCTTGCGCCGATGCGGTAGATGCTGTTGCCGCCGCATTGCTGGCCAAAAGTTTGGGCGAGAAAAAAACGACCTGGCGCCTGCGCGACTGGGGTGTGAGCCGCCAGCGCTACTGGGGTACACCCATACCCATCATCCACTGCAGCGAACACGGCGCTGTGCCGGTACCCGAGAAAGACCTGCCGGTCGTGCTGCCGCAAGATTGCGTGCCCGATGGTTCCGGCAATCCGCTGCACAAACACGAAGGTTTCCACGCGGGTGTGGTCTGCCCCGTGTGTGGCAAGGCCGCGCGGCGCGAGACCGACACCATGGACACCTTTGTCGATAGCTCCTGGTACTACATGCGTTATTGCGATCCCCAGAACATCGACGCTATGGTGAGCGGTGGCGCAGCCTACTGGATGCGGGACCAGCAGCAGGCCACCGGCGGCAGCGGCATGGACCAGTACATCGGTGGCATCGAACATGCCATCCTGCACCTGCTGTATGCGCGTTTCTGGACCAAGGTCATGCGTGATCTGGGCTTGGTGACTGTGGACGAACCTTTTACCAAGCTGCTGTGTCAGGGCATGGTGTTAAACCACATTTACTCGCGTCGCACCGACAAGGGCGGCAAGGAGTACTTCTGGCCGCAAGATGTGGAGCATGTATTTGACGACGCGGGCAAAATCATCGGCGCCAAGCTGACCAAGGCCGTCGACAGTGCGGACGGTCCGCTGCCGGTTGGCACCCTCATCGATTACGAGGGTGTGGGCACCATGTCCAAATCCAAAAACAATGGCGTGGACCCGCAAGAGCTGATCGGGAAATACGGTGCCGACACAGCCCGCCTGTACACCATGTTCACCGCACCACCCGAGGCCACGTTGGAGTGGAACGACGCGGCGGTGGAGGGCAGCTACCGCTTTTTGCGCCGGGTGTGGAATTTTGGCTTCAAGTTGTCTGCTATGAATATAGTAGCTACTCAAGTCCAATTGACGGGGGCTAACGGCATAAATTCCATAAACTTCAGCAAGGAAGCCAAGGTTTTGCGGCGCGAGATGCACACCGTGCTCAAGCAGGTGGACTACGACTACCAGCGCATGCAGTACAACACCGTGGTGTCGGGCGCCATGAAGATGATCAATGCCCTGGAAGACTTCAAGGCAGTGGAATCCGAAGGTGGCCTGGTGGCCGTGTTGGAAGGTTTCTCGCTGTTGTTGCGGGTGCTGTACCCGGCCACGCCCCATATCGCCCACGCGCTGTGGAGTGAACTCGGTTATGCCAAAGACAGCGGCGACCTACTGGATGCGCCTTGGCCGCAAGTGGACCCTGCGGCGCTGCTGCAAGACGAGATCGAGCTGATGCTGCAGGTCAACGGCAAGCTGCGCGGTTCGGTGATGGTGCCCTCGGGCGCGTCCAAGGACGAGATCGAAGCGCTGGCGCTGGCCAATGAAACCTTTGTCAATTTTGCAGCCGGTGCGCCCATCAAGCGCGTCATCATCGTGCCGGGGCGCTTGGTCAATGTGGTTATCTAAATCTCACGCCATGCTGCATCGCCGCGCCGCCATCACCTCCGCTTTCGCTGCGGCGGTATTGGCGGGTTGCGGTTTCAAACTGCGCGGCAGCCAGACCTTTGCCTTCCAGACCCTGGCAGTCACGCCCGAGCGCAACGGCCTGGTAGCGGCCGATTTGATCCGTTACTTTGGAAACGCCATCGTGCCCCTGGTGCCGGTTCGCGGCTCGGAGCCGCCGCAGGTTATCGTTGATATCTTGCAAGAGGTGCGCGACAAGAATGTGGTGGGTGTCAACGCTTCGGGCCAGGTGCGTGAATTCCAGCTCCGGCTGCGCCTGCTTTTTCGTATGCGCCTGCCCGACGGACGTGAACTGATTGGCCCGACCGAGATTTCTCTGCAACGCGACATCAGTTTCAACGAATCTACCGTGTTGGCCAAAGAGGCCGAAGAGGTGCTTCTGTTCCGCGACATGCAGAACGACATCCTGCAGCAATTGCTGCGGCGTCTGGCGGCGGTCAAGTCGCTGGATGCGCCCTGAACCAACGGACTCCCCCCGCCGCATGGTCGCAGGGTTGACGAAGCCACAACCACCAAAGGCCCACCATGGATCTTCGCCTTGCACTGTATGAACTCACGGCCCAACACAAACTGGATGCTGCGGGTGCGCAGAGGCTGGCCCAACTAGCGGGCGTCAACCGCGAACCCGCGCAACTGGCCGTTTGGTTGCCGCGCGGCGTAGCCATACTGGCAGCTGCGCTGGGTGGCTTTGGGGTCATCCTGTGGATAGCCGCCAACTGGGAGACACTGGGGCGCTTCGGACGTTTTGCACTGTTGCAAGCCCTGTTCTTGGTAGTGTGTGTGGGTGCCTTGGTAAAGCCACATGCGCGTGCACCTTTGGGCTTGCTGGCGCTGCTCACCATTGGCGGGCTGTTCGCCTACTTTGGCCAGACCTACCAAACCGGCGCAGACCCATGGCAACTGTTTGCTGTGTGGGCGCTGCTGGCCCTGCCAATGGCCCTGAGTGTGCGCAGCGACGTGTTGTGGACACCCTGGGCGCTGATGGTGTCCACCGGTATTTCACTCTGGGTGTTTGCACATACCTCCCACCGCTGGCGCGTGGAGCCGCAAGACCTGCGCGTCTATGCCATCGCCTGGAGTGCAGCGTTGGTGCTGGCGCTGGCTCTGAGCCCGGTCTTCAAGCGCTGGAGTGGCAGTGGGCCCTGGGCCATGCGCACGGCCGTGACACTGGCCACTACCATGATCACGACGACCGCTTTGGGGGCACTGTTGGACCGCGAGATGGCACTGCTGTACGGCCTGGGTCTGTGCCTGTTGGCGGTAGCCGGTATCGCCCTAGCCAGCCGGCAACTGTTCGAGATCTTTGGACTCAGCGCGGTGAGCCTGGGGCTCAACATTTTGCTGATTTTTGGCCTGGGTAAATGGTTGTTCCATGACACACGGGGTGACAACTGGATTGGCGCCATGCTGATGCTGGGCCTGGCCGCTGCGGGCTTGCTGGCGGGTACGGTGAGTGTGTTACTGCGCTTATCACGCCGCTATGCCGTGCAAGGTGAGGCTGTATGACCGCCGACCGCCTTGACGTAACCGTGCAGGCTGCCATCGCCGCTGGTGTCTTGCCAGGCGATGCCAGCCGACCCGAACAGGACGACCGGCCGTGGCCGGTGGTGTTGTTGACCGCCCTGGGTGCGTGGCTGGCCGCGGTGCCGCTGCTGATCGTGGTCGGCTTGCTGGTGGGCGATGCGGCGCTGCGAGGAATTGGCCCTTACGCCATTGGGGGCTTGGTACTGGCGGGTGCTGTGGCGATGTTGCGTGCGCGAACCCTCCCTTTGTTTGTGGAGCAACTGGCGGTACCGGCCTTGATGGTTGGGGGCAGCCTGCTGGGGTATGCGCTGTTTCGTGATCTGCCAAACCGATTTGCTGCCGCCGTGGCCGCTGCCTTGGTGCTCCTGGTGGTTTGGGCGGTTCCCAAACCCTGGTTGCGCGTCCTGATGGGGTCCGGTGCCGCTGTTCTGGTCGGATTGGCCATTGCACCCATCAGTGTGAACCTTTTTGGCCGCTCCCAGTGGCCCAGCGTATGGCTGGCGCTGCATGTGCTTGTCGCGTTGGCTATGGCGGGTGCTTGGGTGCAACACAGGCTGTTCAACGCGGGAGAAGCAGCGCGGTTGGCAGCGGCGTGGGAATCGCTTTCGGTGGGCTGGTTGCTGGTGGCCTTGGCG
>JBKJJC010000175.1:0-4097 GCA_046598245.1 Rhodoferax sp. | reverse complement strand
CAACCAGTTGTGCAGCCGCCGTCATACCTATGGCGGCGGCCATGCTCAGTTTCTGGGTTTGGCTTAGGCCGCTGGTGTGGGGGATAGCCTTGCGGCGCAGTGCGGCCATGCAGCGCCAATACACCGTGGGCGCAGACAGCAGCACCAACAATACAACGGCTACCAGCCCACCGGCCAGGCCATCCCGGTTCGGAACCAGCACCGGCAGCACCAACATGACCAGGGACTGCGCGATGGCGAAGATGGCAACGACTTCTGCAACAAGGCGAACCGGATTTGAAGAGTGCTTCATGCGGTGGATGGCTGGGTCACGCAACAGGTGACGGTGCCTCACAATAGCAGATGCTTTTGCTTTGTCCAATGGCTTCCGCAGGGTGGGTTGGGCACCCCCGTCTCGTTCTAGACGACGCCGCGCTCCCGCAATGCAGCAATCGCCAATTCATCAAGCCCCAGGCTTTGCAGCACCTCCGCCGTGTGTTCACCCAGCGCCGGTGGCGGCCGGTGCAGCACGGGCGGCGTATCCACCATGCGCAGGGGGCTGGCGACAGATGCTATTGATTTAATAGCTGTATGATCAATGATTGCGGGGGCTAGGGGCTGATTTACCTTAAGACCTCGGGCTACAACCTGGTCATCGGCAAAGGCGTCGTCCACCGCTTTGATGGGTCCACAGGGCACGGCCTTGTGCTCCAGCAGGGCCACCCATTGTGCGGTTGTCCTGGTCCGCGTGACTGCTTCGATTTGGGGGATCAACGTGTCGCGGTTTGTTACCCGCAGCGTGTTGGTGGCGTAGCGCGCATCCTGCGCCCATTGCGGCTGGCCCGCGGCTTCACAAAAGCGCGCGAACTGACCCTCGTTGCCCACGGCCAGCAGCATCGCGCCGTCTGCGGTGACCAGCGACTGGTAGGGCACCAGGCTAGGGTGGCTGTTTCCTTGGCGCTGGGGCACCTTGCCGGTGTTCAAAAAACCCGCCGCCTGGTTGGCCAAGATGGCCATGCCTACATCGAGCAGCGCCATATCGATGTACTGGCCCTGGCCGGTGCGGTGGCGTACTTCAATGGCGGCCAGGATTGCGCTGCAGGCGTAGACCCCGGTGAACAAATCGGTCAGCGCCACGCCCACCCGCAGCGGCCCACCGCCCGGCGTGCCATCCGGGTTGCCGGTGATGCTCATCATGCCGCTCATGGCTTGGATCATCAGGTCATAACCAGCGCGCTCGGCATAGGGGCCGTCCTGGCCAAAGCCGGTGATGGAGCAGTAGATCAGGCGGGGGTTGAGTGCTTTGAGGCTGTCGTAATCCAGCCCATACTTGGCCAGCCCGCCGACCTTGAAGTTTTCTACCAGGATGTCGCTGTCTGCTGCCATCTGGCGGATCAGAGCCTGGCCTTCGGGTTTGGCCATGTCGATGGTGACCGAGCGTTTGTTGCGGTTGCAGGCGGTGAAGTAGGTGGCGTGTTCGGTATCTTTGCCTTGTGCGTCTTGCAGGAAAGGGGGCCCCCAGTGGCGGGTGTCGTCGCCTTCGTTGGGGCGTTCTACTTTGACGACGTCTGCGCCCATATCGGCGAGCATTTGGGTACACCAGGGGCCGGCTAGAACCCTAGAAAGGTCCAGGACCTTGATGTGGGGGAGGGCGGAGGGTTTTTCTACTGTCATTTCTTTATTTCCTCTGATTTGTGTGTTCTGAGTTGTGTTTTTTGCTGCGCAGCTTTTGTGGTCCCCACTCTCCCCCAACCCCTCTCGCCCCGCCGGGCGAAAGGGGGGCTTTAACAGCCATATTTAATTTGCTCGCGTCGGCTGCGGGCTACTTGGGGTGGGTTGCGGTACGTGCTGGTTTGCTCGGGTTTTTTTGGGATGCGGTCGTAGTGAACGGCTCGGGGTCTGTGCGCCCCCGGCGGACCGCTGCGCGTGCCCACTAACCGAGGTCTCTACGACCGCAGTCAAAAACCCTGTGTACCTCCTACACGCCGACAGCGCCACCCCCGTAATTCCCTATTCGGCGCGAAGCAACCAAATCGGCTGTTAAGGCTCCCCTTTCCGCCCTAGCGAGGGTGGAAAGGGGCGGGGGGGATAGGGGGTGTGTTAAAAAATCAGAAAGCAGCAATCCCAGTCATCGCCCGCCCCAAAATCAAAGCATGAATATCATGCGTCCCCTCATACGTATTCACCACCTCCAAATTCACCAAATGCCGCGCAACCCCAAACTCATCCGAAATCCCATTGCCCCCCATCATGTCCCGCGCCAAGCGCGCAATGTCCAGTGACTTGCCACACGAATTGCGCTTCAAAATAGACGTGATCTCCACCGAAGCAGTTCCCTCATCCTTCATGCGCCCCAAGCGCAGACAACCCTGCAGCCCCAGCGCAATTTCGGTTTGCATATCGGCCAGCTTCTTCTGGATCAACTGGTTGGCCGCCAAGGGCTTGCCAAACTGTTTGCGATCCATCGTGTACTGGCGGGCGCGCAGCCAGCAGTCTTCTGCTGCGCCCAAAGCGCCCCAGGCAATGCCGTAACGCGCGCTGTTCAGGCAGGTGAACGGACCCTTGAGGCCCTGCACTTCGGGGAACGCGTTTTCTTCGGGGCAGAACACGCCGTCCATGACGATTTCGCCGGTGATGCTGGCACGCAAGCCCACCTTGCCGTGGATCGTGGGAGCGGTGAGTCCGGTCATGCCTTTTTCCAGCACAAAGCCGCGGATCGGTCCGACCTGGCCGCCCTCACTCACCTCTTTTGCCCAAACCACAAAGACGTCGGCAATCGGGCTGTTGGAGATCCACATCTTGCTACCTGACAGCTTGTAGCCGCCCGCCACTTTGTGGGCGCGGGTCGCCATGGAGCCAGGGTCAGAGCCGTGGTCGGGCTCGGTCAGGCCAAAGCAGCCAATCCACTCGCCAGTGGCCAGCTTGGGCAAATATTTCTGGCGCTGTGCTTCGGTGCCAAATTCAAAAATCGGCACCATCACCAGGCTGCTTTGCACACTCATCATGGAGCGGTAGCCGCTGTCCACGCGTTCCACCTCACGGGCAATCAGGCCATAAGACACATAGTTGAGGCCCGGGCCGCCGTATTGCTCGGGGATGGTGGGGCCGAGCAGGCCCAAATCACCCATTTCACGGAAGATGGCGGGGTCGGTAGTGCCCTCGCGAAATGCCTGCGTTACACGGGGCAGCAGTTTGTCTTGGCAGTAGGCCGCTGCGGCGTCGCGCACCATGCGTTCGTCGTCACTGAGCTGGCTGTCCAGCAAAAAAGGGTCTTGCCAATTGAAGGATGCGTGGGCCATGGGGGTCTTTCGGATGAGCGTTGGTCTAGCCTGCATCGTAGTGCCGAATGCAGGTGACGACAAACGATTGTTTGTCACCCAGGTATGCGATTGGCGCATATATGGGCGACGGTCCGGTGCGCGCTAGAGTCGTTAGAGCCGCTTGACTTTGCTGGCCTCAACCATTCCCGGCACGCCGTCAAGTTGCAATACCAGCTCGCCGCGGCGCAAGATCACGTGTTTGACGGACTCCGTTCGGTTCGCATACACCACCCGGTCCCCCGCTTTGAGCTGGGGCAACGCGGGGGGCGGCACGTAAACCGTTCTGAGAGAGGGTCGCTGCTGGTTGTTGGCAGTTGGTTTGGGCGTGCTTGCAATGCCGGGGTGCAGTGCGGCCAGGTGTTCCAACGCGGTGCGTACCGCAGTTCGCATGGCATCGGCGGTAAACGGTTTGGCCAACAAAAACAGCGCACCCGCATCGTCGGCCTCTTGTTGGTGCGTGGGGCTGGTGCTCTGGGACAACAGCGCGAATTGGCAGTTGGGATTGTCTTTGCGTAGGGCTTGGTGCAGCGCAATACCCGTCAACGACTCTTTCTCAAACCAGTCGGAGATCAAAAAATCGGGTTTGTGGGATGCCGCAATTTCAGCCGCCGCGTGCGGGTTGGAAGCGGTTTTGATCGCTGCGGCATCGAAACCGTAGCCGCAAAGTAACTGCTGGGTAAAGGTTTGCAGCGCGGGGCTGGGGTCGGAAATCAGAAAACTTGCGGCAGACATGGGCGCTAACAAAAAAGTCGGTGGAAACCTCCACTACGACGTGCGCCATTTTAGGGTCTGCACAGT
>JBKJJC010000272.1:0-17408 GCA_046598245.1 Rhodoferax sp. | reverse complement strand
ATTGGTGCAGGCAGAGAACCATTTGAAATCCCGTGGCATTGTGCAGACGGGTGATGTCTATGCCATTACCTGTGGTGAGCCTATGGGGTCTCCGGGCGGTACGAATATGCTGAAGATTTGCAAGGTGGGGTGAATTTTCTGGGTTCGATCCAGTTTCCTGAGCCCGCCCAGGACGCGGGGTGAATACCGCCGTTCGTGTCCCCCGCCCACTGCGCGGGCTCCTCCTTTACCTCACTCTGGTACCCACCCCATGCACAGGGCTACGTCGGAAAGTGTGTGCTTAAGTGCCTTGGAATCTTGGTGTGCCTACACCCGGATCGGATGGGCAGTGCGTTTCGCGCAGTGAGGTAAAGGAGGAGCAGAGGGCTTGCCCTCTGCGGGGGACACGAACGGAGTGGAATGCGCTGGCCATCCGATCCAGCGAGCACAGATCCGGCGCGCACAAAACCGCAAAAACCCTAGCCAGTTAAAATCGGCCGATCGGTACAAGTTACCAAGCGGTTACCAACTTCCCAGGGGATTTCACTATGGCACTCGTCTCAATGCGCGAACTGCTGGACCACGCAGCCGCCAACGGCTACGGCATTCCAGCCTTCAACGTCAACAACCTGGAACAGGTCCAGGCCATCATGTCCGCTGCCGACGAGGTCGGTGCACCGGTCATCCTGCAGGCCAGCGCCGGCGCCCGCAAGTACGCGGGTGAGCCTTTCATCAAGCACCTGATCCTGGCCGCTTGCGAAGCCTACCCCCACATCCCGCTGGTCATGCACCAGGACCACGGCACCAGCGTCAAAATCTGCGAAGGCGCCATTGGCCTGGGCTTCGGCTCGGTCATGATGGACGGCTCCTTGATGGAAGACGGCAAGACACCTGCCAGCTTTGAATACAACATGGAAGTGACCCGCAAGGTTGTGGAAATGGCGCACCGTACGGGCGTGACAGTCGAAGGCGAGCTCGGTTGCCTGGGCAACCTGGAAACCGGGGAAGCGGGTGAGGAAGACGGCATCGGTGCCGTCGGCAAGCTGGACCACAGCCAGATGCTGACCGACCCCGAAGAGGCCGCTACCTTTGTCAAGGCCACGCAGCTCGACGCCTTGGCCATTGCCATTGGAACCAGCCACGGCGCCTACAAGTTCAGCCGCAAGCCCACGGGCGACATCCTGGCCATCAGCCGTGTCAAAGAAATCCATGCCCGCATTCCCAACACCCACCTGGTGATGCACGGCTCCTCCGCCGTGCCGGCAGAGTTGCTGGCCATCATCAACCAGTACGGTGGCAAGATGAAAGAAACCTACGGCGTGCCGGTGGAAGAGGTGCAGGAAGCCATCAAACATGGCGTGCGCAAGATCAACATCGACACCGACATCCGCCTGGCCATGACCGGCGCGGTGCGCAAGTTCCTGTTTGAGAACCCCGACAAATTCGATGCCCGCGAGTGGCTCAAGCCCGCCCGCGAAGCCGCCAAGGCCGTCGCCAAGCAGCGCTACATGGAGTTCGGCTGCGAAGGCCAGGGTGCCAAGATCAAGGGCGACAGCCTGTCGATCATGGCCACACGCTACGCCAAGGGTGAGCTGGCGCAAGTCGTGCAATAAGCGCGCGATAATCGCCAGGAATAGTTTGAGGAGGCCCGTTGACTGTTCAGCGGGCCTTTTTCACGTGTGAAGCCCATCCCGTCCTGCGTTCCCGATCATGACCTCCACCAGCACCGTACACACCTCCGCCCTGCACTCCTTGCCCCTGCTTGCCCGTGGCAAGGTGCGCGACAACTACGCCGTCGGTGACGACCGCATCCTGATGGTGGCCAGCGACCGATTGAGCGCCTTTGACGTCATCATGGGCGAGCCGATCCCTGGCAAGGGCAAGTTGCTGACACAAATGGCGCTGTTCTGGTTCGAAAAATTGGGTCCCAAGGGCCTGAATATTTGCCCCATCCACCTGACCGGTGAGGCACCCGAGAGCGCGGTGCAACCGGATGAAGTGCCCCAGGTCGAAGGCCGCTCCATGCTGGTCAAACGCTTGAAGCCCTTGCCGATTGAGGCCGTGGTGCGTGGCTACCTGGCGGGCAGCGGTTGGAAGGAATACCAAGAGAACAGCGCGGTCTGCGGCGTTAAGTTGCCCGCTGGCCTGCAAAACGCATCTAAGCTGCCCGAGCCGATTTACACCCCGGCAGCCAAGGCGGCAGTGGGCGACCATGACGAGAACATTACGTTCGAGCAAACCGTGGAAACCATTGGCCTGGACCTGGCCACCCGCGTGCGCGACATCAGCATCGCCATCTACAAGGCCGCAGCCGAATTCGCGCTGACCAAGGGCATCATCATTGCCGACACCAAGTTCGAATTTGGTTTGGACTCCGATGGCACGCTGACGCTGATGGACGAGGTGTTGACGCCCGATTCATCGCGCTACTGGCCGGTGGAGAGCTACCAAGTGGGTACCAACCCGCCCAGCTACGACAAGCAGTTTGTGCGCGATTGGCTGGAGGAGGCCGTGGTGGACGGCAAGCCCTGGAGCAAGACACCCCCCGCGCCGCGTGTACCCAACGACGTGATTGCCAAGACGGCCGCCAAATACCAGGAAGCCTTGGAGCGCCTGACAACTTAAGCCAAATCGGCCTCTAGCCCCCGTGAAATATAACTAGTTAGCTATCAATTCGATAGTAAATTGCGTGAGGTAGATGGGGCTAGGTTTCATCCGGCATGTCCGGGTACAGCGGCCGGTCCTGCTCTTGCGCCGTCAACTGCACCCGCAGCAGAAAGCTGAACACACTGCCCTGGCTCAGCGTACTGCTGACCGCAATCGAGCTGCCCATCAGCCGGACCAAACGGTCGGCAACCGCCAGCCCCACACCCGCGCCACCCAGGGCTTGCACCTGCGGTGTATCGGCCTGGAAAAAGCCAGAGAACACCCGGTGCCGATCACGCGGGGCGATGCCCATGCCGGTGTCGCGCACGGCAAACTCCAGAAGCACCGAATCCACATCTGACTCTTTCAACTGCACCTCTACCTTCACCGTGCCTGCATCCGTGAACTTGACCGCGTTGTCGCCCAGATTGCCCAGCACCTGCAGCAGGCGCGCATCGTCGCCATACAAGCTTGTGGGGATTTGCGGGTCGCAGACCATGCTGATGGTGATGGGCTTGTCGCCGATTTGGTCCAGCAGGCGCTGCTGAAGCTCGGCCAGCACCAGGTCGATGTGGAACAGGCGGGGCACCAGCACCAACTTGCCCGAGGCGCTTTCGGAATAGTCCAACACGTCGTTGACGGTGGCCAGCAGGTTGCGGGACATGGCATCCATGCGGGTCACATACTCCTGCTGGCGGTCGTTCAGCCCGCTTTGGCGCAACATTTGCAGCAGGCCTAGCTGGCTGTCAATGGGTATGCGCATTTCCCGACTCATATGGGCCAGCAGCTGGCCCTTGGCGCGGCTGGCCGAATCGGCCCGCTCACGGCTGCGCTGCAGATCTAGTTCAGCGCGTTTGCGCTCGGTGATGTCTTCAAAGGTGCCCACGCTGTAGACCAGTTCAGCGTCCGCATTGCGCACCGGGCGCCCGGTGACGCGGAAGCGCCGCGGCTCACCGCGTACCATGATTTCCAGGTCTTCGACATTGCTTTCTTCACCGTGCATGGCCCGAAACAGTGGGTGCAGGCCCGCGGGGAAACGCTTGCCGGTGCCCGCCACACGGCCCCCAATGGTGTCGAACACATTGACCGGCGCGTGGATGGAGAGCCGTTGGCCCAGGTCCACCAAGTCAACGCCTAGCGCCTCTTCCAGACGCCGGTTGCCGTAGTGCACCTGGCCGTCACCATCCAGCACCAACACGCCCAGCGGCAAGCCATCCACCCATTGCAGCATGGCGTGCTCCACCGCCAGCGACACCGACCGGTTGTAAACGGCCAGGGCCTGGAACACGACGACCACAAACCCCCCCGTGCCTACCAGCAGAGTGGCCCAGGCCGTGGGTTCGCGCATATAGGCATTGAGATCTACGCTGAGGTTCAGCCATCCCGTGGTGAAGCCCACGGCCGCGCCGGCCATGGCCACGACAGCCGCGAGCATCATGCCCAGCGCGCCCCGTGCGGGGAGCAGCACATTGGCCACGATGAGGCTGCCCATCAACCACCACAGCGACGGTGCCGCCAGCCCCAGGCTCAACACGCCTGCCACACCCACTATGTAAAGGGTCGCCACCACCGCGCCCGCCTTCAGCCAGGTGGGCAACCAGCGGCGGAACACGGTGAGTGCCAGGTACAGCGCGCCCACGGCCAGGTGCAGGTTGTAAATCGGCAACCAGCCGGTGGCAGGCGCGCGGGACAGCGACAGTGGCACCACCAGCATGCCGATCCAGAAAACACCCCGCACCAGCCGGTTGGCCAACTCGCCGCGGATGCTGGCCAGCCGGCGCTTGAGCGCGGTTGATAACTGGGATGTGTCGGGGTCCATGGAGTCGAACCGCGGACAGCGGCCAGATCAAAAGGCCCGATTGTAAGTAGATGTAAACAATGCGCTACTACCAGATATGGGAGTAGCGTGGAATCTAGCGTCCCAGCTCTTTCAGATAGATCGCGCGCGCTGCCACCGCGGTGTCGGTGAAGTCGGTGAACAAGCCGTCTATCCCTAGGCGGTAGAGCTGCAGGTACTCGTTCTTGGGATCGCCTTTGTAGTCAAACGCGAGGCGCTTGGCTTCGTTGCGGAAGGTGTAGGCGTGCACCACCAAACCTGCTTTGTGTGCGTCCGCCACCACGCTGGTCGCAGCTTGCGATGTGGTGTCACCGTAATTCACCGCGCCATCACCGTTGAGGTCCAGCATCTTGCCATTGGCATCGAAAGTGCCTTTGACAGGCACCAGGTAGGGCTTCCAAGGGCCGATGCCGTCGGCATAGGTTTTGATGGCGGCCAGCCCGGCTGGGGTCAACATGGTGGCAAAGGTTCCGGTCTTGCCCGTGCGGGCCCAGTCGTAAGGGCGGTCATAGGGCGGCGCCAGCGTGACGGCTCCGGTCTTGAAGTCGTAGTCATCACCGTCAATCAATTGCACCAGGCGGACCTGGGTTTTGCTGCGCAGGTATTGCAAGTTAGAGACTTCAAACGACTGCACGATGACCGGCGATTCCTTCTTGGTGTAGCCGTATTCGCCGAGGATGGCCAACAGGCGGTCTTCCAGCTTCAGGTTGGCATCCACATGGTAGGTCGGGTGTTTGGTCTCGGGGTAAACGCCGACCACACGGCCTACTTTGGTGCCCTCGCTCTTGGCCAGGTCCAGTACCTCGCGCAGGGTGGGGACCAAGTACTTGCCGTTGTGGGACTGGTCGCGGTCACTCAAGGGCTGCAGGGCGCGCAGGGTCTTGATTTCTGCCAGCGTGAAGTCGCCAGCAAACCAGCCGGTCTCTGCCACACCGTCGACCATACGGGTGGTCTTGCGTGATGCGAACTCGGGGCGGGTGGCCACATCGGTGGTGCCGGTGATATTGGGTTCGTGGCGGGCGATCAGCTCGCCGTCCTTGGTGGCCACCAGATCGGGCTCGATGAAGTCAGCGCCGTATTGGATCGCCAGCCGGTAGCCCTCTAGCGTGTGGTCTGGCAGATACCCGGCGGAGCCGCGGTGGCCCAGCACCAGGGGTTGCGTGCCATCCAGTGTCAAAAAGGGAGCGGGGCCGCTGCCGCCGCAGGCGACCAGGGTTGCCGCAGCTGCACAGGTCAAAGCAAAGAGAAGTTTCATAGGTCCAGTTCCAATACACAAAAGGGCCCTACTGTGCAGGCCTTGTGTGAAACTTTGAAGTCAGACCGCCGTTCAGTGTGAAGGGTGCGCAGCAGATCCTGTGTTTAGGGTGCTCAGCCAGTAATTTATGAAAAACTGGCCGCTAGCCCCCGTTAAATATGGCTATGATGCTATCAAATATGTAGTAATTGGCATGGTCTATCCCTGCGCAGCGGATTCGGGTTTCGGGTGAACCGTGCCGCAGCGCGAGGCGTTAGACTAGTCCGCTTTATCCCTGAAAAGCTGCGGCAATAGCCGCCCCACCATGCCAAATTTTGATCCCCAATCGGCCCTACGCCATGCCCTCCAGGCTGCACAGTGGGCCGGCCTGCGCTACTCGCGCGAAAGCACCCAGATGCGCGCGGTGCGCAACGACGCCCCTGACAAAAACGACACCACGCTGGAAGAAGGCGCCATGTGTGAGGTGCTGATCGACGGGCACTTTGGGTATGCCGCTACCGCGGACCTCAGCCCTGGCGGTCTGCAGCGCGCCTTTGATCAGGCCATTGCGACCACCCTGGCTACCGCTGGCCACAAGGTGCACCCTTTCACAGATGCACACCGCGCCGCCGTGCAAGGCACCTACCAGAGCCCTGCGCAAACGCCTTTGGCCACCACCCCACTGGTGCTGATCACCGACTGCCTGTTGGCTGCGTCCAATGCCATGGCTATTGATGCGAAGCTGGTGAACCGCAGTGCCCAAGCCACGGTGATCCAGACCCATATCGACTACTACTCGACCAACGGCACCCACACCACGCAGCGTTTTGACATGGTGGACATTACGGTGGCGGCCACGGCTGCAGAAGGCATGCAAAGCCAAACCCGCACCTGGACGCACACCGGACAGTTCGGGGGTGAGGTCTTTGACTTGGCCGTGTTTGCGCAACAGGGTTTGCGCGTGGCCACCGAGGCACTGGAGTTGCTGGCGGCACCCAACTGCCCATCCGGCACCATGGACCTGATCCTGATGCCCGACCAGATGATGCTGCAGATCCACGAATCCATTGGCCACCCGCTGGAGCTGGACCGCATTCTGGGCGATGAACGCAACTACGCGGGTTGGAGCTTTGTGCAGCCCAGCGACTTTGGCAGCTTGCGCTATGGCTCGCCGCTGATGCATGTTACGTTTGACCCCACCAAGCAAAACGCCATGGCCAGTTACGCCTTTGACGACGGTGGCAGCCCCGCTCGCCGCGAATTTTTGATTGAAGGCGGTGTGCTCAAGCGTGGCCTGGGCTCGGTGGAATCGCAAGAGCGCACAGGCTTGCCGGGTGTGGCCAACTTCCGCTCGTCCTCCTGGAACCGCGCACCGATTGACCGCATGGCCAATGTGAACCTGGAGCCCGGCACCTCTGCGTTAGAAGACATGATCGCCTCGGTAGAGGACGGCATTCTGATGTCCACCAACCGATCCTGGTCCATAGACGACTACCGCAACAAATTCCAGTTTGGCTGCGAACACGGCCGCCTGATCAAAAACGGCAAACTGGCCGGCGTGGTGCGCAACCCCAACTACCGCGGCGTTACCGTCGATTTTTGGAACCGCCTGGGCGCGGTCGGCAAAGACGAAGGGACCTTCGGCACGCTGTTCTGCGGCAAAGGAGAACCCAGCCAGGTCATCCGGGTGGGGCATTCGTCACCGGCCTGTTTGTTCCGCGGCGTGGAAGTGTTTGGAGGCCAGTCATGAGCCAATTTGTTACTACCGTGCGCCAACACTTCGATGCTGTGGCCGACTGCGTGTTGCTGAGTTTGCAGGCCGATGAGGCCGCCACGCTGAACCTCAATGCCGAAGAAACCCTGTTCGTCCGCTTCAACAACAACCGGGTCCGTCAGAACACCAATGTGGAGCAAATTTCCATCGGCCTGCAACTGCAGGGCGCGGGTCGTACGACCGAGATGAGCCGCACGTTATCGGGCAAGCTGGAAGCCGATAGCGCCGCCATGCTGCAGATGCTGAACCAGTGCCGCGAAGAACTCGCCGTGCTGCCGCCAGACCCGCACCAGGTGCCCGTAGAAAACCATGGCAGCAGCGACGAAACCTTCAGTGGCCAATTGCTAGCAGCCGATGCGGTGGTCGACGCCGTGGTGGGCCCGGCACAAGGCTGCGACATGGCCGGTTTTTATGCTGCAGGCTCCATCGTGCGCGCCAACCGCAATTCCAAGGGCCAGCGCCACTGGTTTGCCACGCAAACCTTTTTCATGGACTATTCGCTTTACAACGGCTCCCGTGCCGTCAAGGGTAGCTACGCCGGTACCCACTGGGAGCCCGCGCAGTGGGAGGCCAATTTGGCCCACAGCAAGCACCTACTGGCATTGATGGACAAGCCCTTGCAGACCGTTCAGCCCGGCCAGTACCGCACCTATCTGGCCCCGCGTGCGGTGGCCGACCTGGTCGGCATGATGGGCTGGAATGCCTTGTCGGCCTCAGCCTGGAAACAGGGCCGCAGCCCCTTCAAAAAGCTGGCCGACAAAGAATCCCGCCTGTCGAGACAATTGCACATCACCGAGAACTTTGGCCTGGGCCTGACCCCGCGCTTCAATGCGTTGGGCGAAGTGTCCGCGCCAGCACTGCCGCTGATAACAGCGGGCGAACTGTCCACGCTGCTGGTCAGTTCGCGCACCAGCAAGGAATTTGGTTTGCTTGCCAACGGCGCCGATGAATCCGAAGCACCGCGCGCGCTGGACATGGCACCAGGTTCTCTGGATGAAAAAGACGTTTTGCAGCAACTGGGCACTGGCTTGTACTTGTCCAACCTGCATTACTTGAACTGGAGCGACCCCGTGTCGGCTCGCGTAACGGGTATGACACGGTATGCCTGTTTTTGGGTGGAAAACGGCGAGATTGTTGGCCCCATCAAAGACATGCGCTGGGACGAGAGCCTCTATGACGCCCTGGGCGACAAGCTGCTGGCCCTGACCACCCACACTGCCATTGACCCGGCGGTGGAAACCTATTACCACCGCGCGCTGGGTGGCTCACGTACCCCGGGGGCGCTGATCGACAACTTTACGTTTACGTTGTAGGGCGCGCCTTGAGGTGCCGATTGCAGAGGTGTTGCTCGATACGCCTATGCAACCCGTACTTCAACCGTGCGCCCCAGTGACCGCGCAGCAGTTTCGATCTGGTCGAGTTTGCTCGCGTGGCGCAAGTCAAAAAGCCGGTCTACCTGCGGCACATGCCAGCCCAGGTGCCGCGCCAGCTCAGCCTTGCGGATGCCTTGTTCGGTCATAGCCTGGTACAAGCCAAGCTTCGCGCCTTCCAGAGCACCAGGGCGCACGGTTTTCTGCCCACGCTTTGGTTTGCTTGGCAAGGGCAGGGCCTTGCGCGTCTCTACATAAAACGAAAGCCCGGTCTCCAGCGCGTCGACCGCCTGCAGCAGCGCCTCGTCTTCATCGGCTCCGAAGGTGATGGCCTCGGGCACATCGGCAAAGGTCACCAGAATGGTGTCGCCGTCAGGCGTCAAGGTTACGGGGTAGTCAAACATGATCATTCCCTATTTCAATCCAAGCTGGCGCTTGATCGGAGCGAGTTCGTATACTAAATTATCAACAGTTGTGTTGTGTGTTTTTGCGACAAATAAGCCGAATCCATGTGCCCCGACCTGCCTACCCTGTCCGCAGGTTGGGAGCAACGCATGCTGCGGCAGGTGCTGCCGTGCGGGGTCAAGGTGAAGTATGTAGAGCCCAACGATTGCGCAATCTCCAAGTACGCGCGTTCGGAACCCAAAGACCGGGAGTGGATACGCGCCTGTATCGAAACGGGCATCTTGTCCTTACCGACCATCGAGTACCGCTTGCGGGAGACACGCTTCAGGCAATGCAGGCCAAAAAGATACCTGTTACTTACGTCCTCTACCCCGATGAAGGTCATGGCTTTGCGAAGCCGAACAACCGCATCGCGTTTAACGCGGTCGTTGAGTCGTTTTTAGGACAGTGCCTTGGAGGTCGTGTTGAGGCGCTGGGTGAGACCGTTCGCCAGTCGACTGCCCAAGTAGTAGCGGGGGCTGAACATGTACCCGGGTTGGAACCGGCTACGAAGAAATAACCCAGATACCCCCCGAGCAACGCCTACTTGCGCAAGGTAACCGCTCTGGTTGTGACGGGGTTTGCTGATAGTGCCCTTCTCCGCTTCCAACTCGAAACCCTGGAACTGCGTCGTGAATCCCTGCGTGACGAGAAGGGTGATCTCGATTGCCGCTTGATCACCTTCAACCGGCGCTCGTACATTCCGCTGAGCAAGGTATCCATCAAGACCCAAGGCTGCATTGACCATGACGCGGATGGGGCGCAGCGGGTGATTGGCGGGCACGAAGCCATTCAGGTGAGGCAGCGTGAATAGGCCCTTGGTGAAGGTGCCGGTTCCGCACACTTTTGTGTCTGGATAGTTGCAGCATTTCTAACGTTTGGGTATACGCAATGCGGACTTATGGGGGAGGTATTTCAGCAGCCTGGTAGCGCTTTGACGAGCCACGCGCCTCAGCTATGATTCGACTTCCACAATTGAAGGCCCCGTCGACATGCCAGCAGCTCGTAGTGCGCAGATGCGCCGAAATTTCCTCGTGGCCACCTGTGGGATGGCGGTTCTTGCTGGATGCGGCGGCGGTGGCGAAACGATACACCAGCTCGACGTGCCGCTCACGCAGGTCAGCAATGGACCGGCCGGCGTGACGCAGGCGGCCAATGCCCAGGTCGACCAGTATCTGCAAGCCGAAATGATCAAGCGGGCAATTCCGGCCGTATCGCTGGCAGTGCTGCGCGAAGGACGGGTGGTGTATGCCAAGGCTTACGGCTACAGCGTGGCGACGTCTCAGCCCGCCAGGTCGGAAGACCGTTTCGATATCGGTTCGATAACCAAGTCGTTCACGGCATCGGCCGTGATGCTGTTGGTCGAGGAAGGCAAGCTGTCGCTCGACGACAAGCTTGAAAAGCATCTGGGCCCGTTGCCGGCCAGTTGGAGCGCAATCACGCTGCGCCACTTGCTGAGCCATACATCCGGCCTGCAGCGCGATCCGGACCCGGCCTTCTTTACGGCCTTGAACAATAACCAGTCGTTCTCGGAAGACGAGATGCTGGCGCGCTTCAAGACCTACGCGCCGCTGGCCGCACCGGGTTCGAGCTACGGCTATAGCAACGTCGCCTACGGCATCCTGGGCATCATGTTGCAACGGATCACGGGCAAGCACTACGGCCAGTTCCTGCAAGAGCGCATCTTTACCCCGCTCGGAATGGGCAGCGCGCGCATCGTGAACGCAGCCCATCCCATGGCTGGCAGCGCCCTAGGGTACAGGGTGGAGAATGGACGCGCCACGCGGGAGGAACTCAACAGCGCCACTCGCCAATATTATTCAATGGCGGCGGGCGGCATCGAAATGAGCGCGCTCGACATGGGTAAATGAGACGCTGCCCTTTACGGCGAGAAAATCCTCAAGAAATCTAGCCTGGACCAGATGTGGACGGTCAGCGCGCTGGTGCAGGCGGCTGACGCCAATTCGCCGGTGGACATTCATTATGGCCTGGGCTGGTCTCTGCGCACCGTGGGCGGACATCGCTGGGTGTACCACTCCGGCGCGGTACCTGGCTTTGTGAGCGACTTCATGCGCTACCCGGACGACAAGCTGAGCGTGGTAGTGCTGACCAACGCCAATCCATCCAATGCGCGTCTACTTGCTCGCACGGTGGCAACCATGTTCGAGCCGGCCTTATAGCGGTTTGAGGTGAGGTTGACCTGCGTGCGCTGGTATGTGGCTTACCCGCGGAGCTTGCGCCATATCGAGAAGATGCTGCAGGAGCACGGTGTTTTCGTGGATCACGTAACGGGATGCCGCTGGGCAATCAAAATTCTGCCAGTGAGGACTGCAGTCTTTCGCAAGCGTCCTGTGGATACGAGCTGGCGAATGGATGAGACCGATATCAAGGTCGCTGACCATTGGACGTATTTGCACCACGCAGTGGATAAGGCAGACACTTGCATTGACATCGAATTGCGCCAGTAAAAACACCTCAACAACATCGCTGAGCAAGACACCCGGCGGTGAAGAGAGTCAACGATCCGATGCTGGGATGCAAGTCATTTTGGCGCGCGCAGAAGTCGATCGCTGGAATCGAGACCATACACATGGTCAAGAAGGGGCAGTTGGACTGCACCAACGCAACAGTACCCTTACAAGTCGTTGTCGCCCTAGTTCAACGCCATGCTGAGTTTGCGCCGATAGGTCGCCACCAGCTGCGCCTGTGGGTCCAGCGCAGCAACGGCCTTGCCGGCAATCTCAATCCCACCGGCGGTCTTGCCACTGGCCAGCGGATCAACCTTGGGCTTGGGCGGGCTTAACAGTTCCAAAATGGCAACAAAAGTCTTGCGCGGCAGGGCATCATTCCAGGCCTTGTCGCGCATGATGATTTCCAGCAACTCGTCCATGGACTGGGTCCAGTTGCCGCCCACCATCAGCACGCGGGCCTTGGCCAAGCGGGTGTCGAAGTCGCGCTTGTTAGCGGCGATCAACGCGTCAAACTGTTCCATGGTCCAGGTGCCGCGTTCGTCCACCATCACAAACTGGATGGATGACAAGAACTGGTGCAGTGCTTCAAAGCGCAACTGGCGGGGTATCTCGGCCAGCGCCGGTGCCAGCGCGGCCTCGGCGTCTTCGAGCATGTCGTTCTCGATCAGCAGCCGCACATAGTCGTAGCGGGCGTCGTCGTTGCCTGGGTTGACGGTGAGCGCCGAATGTAGCTTGTGTAGCGCGGCCTGGGGGTCACCGGCGGCGATCAAGGCTTGCGCATCTTCCGCTTCTTCTTCCGCTTCCAGCGCCTCTGCCGAAGGGACGTGTTTGTCGAGAAAGGCTTTGATTTCGCTCTCGGGTTTCGCGCCCATGAAGCCGTCCACCGGCTTGCCGCCCACCATCAGCACGCAGGTCGGGATGCTGCGGATGCCAAAGGCTTGGCTCAGCTCTTGCTGGGCGTCGGAGTCGATTTTGACCAGCTTGAAGCGGCCCTCGTATTCCAGCTCGATCTTTTCCAGTACCGGGCCAATGACCTTGCAGGGGCCGCACCAGGGTGCCCAGAAATCGACAAGGACGGGGACTTGCGCCGATGCGGCTACAACTTCGGTTTCGAAGTTTTCAATGGTGACGTTGATCATGTGAAGGCGCTCGGGGCGAAAAAGTAAAATCCGGGAACAGGGTGGAACAGACCTTGTGCTCTGTCCTCAATATTTTAGAAGCATGACCAATATTCAAATCGGCGTCGTCATGGGTTCCAGCTCCGACTGGGACACCATGCAGCATGCAGTGCAGATTCTCCAACAGTTTGGCATCACCCACGAAGCAAGGGTGGTATCGGCCCACCGCATGCCGGACGATATGTTTGCTTACGCCGAGGCCGCGGCCGGGCGCGGGATGCGCGCCATCATCGCCGGGGCTGGTGGGGCGGCCCACCTGCCGGGCATGTTGGCAGCCAAGACCACGGTGCCGATTTTGGGTGTGCCGGTGGCCAGCAAGCATTTGTCGGGCGTCGATTCTCTGCACAGCATTGTGCAGATGCCCAAGGGGATACCGGTGGCCACTTTTGCGATTGGCGCAGCTGGTGCGGCCAACGCGGCGCTGTTTGCTGTGTCCATGCTGGCCGGTGACCACCCGTCGCTGCGCAAGCAGTTGGAAGCCTACCGCGCCCACCAGACTGAGGTGGCGCGGGGCATGACAGTCCCTCCCGTGTTATGAGCCCCCACGCTTCACCGTTGCACGGGTCGCTGCCCCCATCCGGGGAAGGGGCCCCGGATTTACCGGGGCGGGGGGCTGACCTGCCTGGGGGCGGCCCGGCGGCAGGTCGTCTGAGCAACCTCGCGCTCGGCGGTAGTGATGAGATGACGCTGGGCGTCATGGGCGGCGGGCAGTTGGGCCGCATGTTTGTGCAGGCCGCCCAGCAGATGGGTTTTTTCACTGCCGTGTTAGACCCGGACCCGCTAAGCCCGGCCGGTCGTGTCAGCCACCACCATATCCAGACCGCCTACACCGACGCTGATGGTTTGCAACAGTTGGCGCAGCGCTGCGTGGCGGTGACTACCGAATTTGAAAATGTACCGGCCCAGTCACTAGCAGCATTGGCACAGACCGTGACGGTATCCCCCGCTGCCGACTGCGTGGCGATCTCCCAGGACCGGGCGCGCGAGAAGTCGTATTTTGCAAACTGCGGCGTACCGGTCGCTCCGTATGCCGTCATTGAAACGGCCGCGCAACTGGATGCGGTTTCCGATGACTTGCTGCCAGGGATCTTGAAGACTGCCAGCATGGGCTATGACGGCAAGGGACAAGCGCGCGTGGCTGACCGCGTTGCGCTGGCCGCTGCCTGGGCCGCATTGAACGGCGTGCCCTGCGTATTGGAAAAAATGCTGCCGCTACAGCTGGAATGCTCGGTCATCGTCGCGCGCGGTGCCGACGGCACCTGCGTCAACCTGCCGGTGCAGCGCAACCTACACCGCGACGGCATCCTGGCCGTGACCGAGGTGTATGAAGGGAATCTGCCTCTAGCCCTCGTGGAACGTGCAGTTTCTGCTGCAAAATCCATAGCAAACGGCTTGAATTATGTCGGCGTGTTGTGTGTCGAGTTCTTCGTTCTGGACCCGGCCTCACCCGCTGCACAGCAGCTGGGCGGCTTGGTTGTCAATGAGATGGCGCCGCGCCCGCACAACAGCGGCCACTACAGCATGGACGCCTGTGACGTGTCGCAGTTCGAATTGCAGGTGCGCACGCTGGCGGGCTTGCCGCTGACACAACCGCGCCAGCACAGCCCGTCCATCATGTTGAACCTGCTGGGGGACATCTGGCCTGAGGGTGGTGGCACGCCACCATGGGCACAGGTGCTTGCCTTACCCGGCACGCATTTGCATCTGTATGGCAAAGCACGCGCCGCCAAGGGCCGCAAGATGGGGCACCTGACCATCACCGGCGCTGCGATTGACCAAGCGCGCGCCACGGCCCTGCAGGCCGCTGCCATTTTGGGCATAGCGGCGTTTTAATCCTTTTCCATGATCCGTCCCGCATCCGACCCGGCGTCCATCACCGCTTGTGCCGACGCCATCCGCGCCGGCCGCCTGGTGGGCCTGCCCACCGAGACCGTCTATGGCCTGGGCGCAGACGCCAGCAGCGATGCTGCAGTGGCGCAAATATTTGTGGCCAAGGGCCGCCCGGCCGACCACCCGCTGATCGTGCATGTGTCGGCACAGGGTGGCGGCCTACCCGCCGTGAAGCATTTTGCAGCCCAGGTGCCACCGTTTGCGCAGCAGCTGATGTCAGCCTTTTGGCCCGGCGCCCTCACCCTCATACTGCCGCGCCGCGCCGGTGTAGGCACGGCGGCAGCAGGTGGGCAAGACTCCATTGGTTTGCGCTGCCCGGCCCACCCCGCAGCCCAGGCCGTGCTGCGCGCGCTGCACGACGCGCCTGCCGGTCAAAAACCGGTGTGGGGCATTGCCGCGCCCAGCGCCAACCGCTTTGGCCGCGTCAGCCCCACCACCGCTGCCCATGTGGACAGTGAACTGGGGCCGGATCTGTTGATCTTGGACGGCGGCCCGTGCAATCTGGGCATCGAGTCCACCATCATCGATTGCACACGCGGCGCGCCGGTGCTGTTGCGCCCAGGCTCCATCAGCCGCCTGCAGATCGAACAGGCCTGTGGGCAAAAAGTGCTATCAAATGAAGAGCTAATGGATCAGCAAACACGGGGGCTAGAGGCCGAAATTGCTCCGAAGGCCTCGGGAACGTTGGAGTCGCACTACGCGCCCAACGCCACACTGCGGCTGATGGATGCCACTGCCTTGCAGGCCGCTGTAGCCATGCTGGGTGATGTCATGTACACAGCGGGCTCCAACACCCAACCCAGCATCGCCGTGTATGCCCGCTCGCCGCTGAAGAAGGTGCCCCTGTCCATCTTGCTGCGCCGCATGCCGGACGACGCAACTGCTGCCGCACACCAGTTATTCGCCACGCTGCGCAGTTTTGACGACCGCGGCGTCAAGCTGATTTGGGTGGAAACACCGCCCGACACCTTGGAGTGGGAAGGCGTGCGCGACCGGTTGCAAAGGGCGAGTGCTTAGCCCCACGCTCCCCCACTGCGTGTGGGTCGCTGCCCCCCGAGGGGACTTTCGTGCCTTGGGACGGCCCGGCGGCACTCAGTGCGCCATCCTGAAGCGCGTGCCTCTGAAGTTGAACTCCGAACTGTTGGAACGAATGTCCACCACCTCCAGGTCCGGCGCGACCTGGCTGCCCTGGTTCAACACCAGGCCGTTGACCAGTAGCAAGCGCTGGGCAGGGTTGTTCGAGTAAACCGCACCCGAGATGGCCATGGCCGGAATCTGGCGGCGCGTGGCCTCGGGCAGTTCAGATAATAGTGGGGCCAGCCCAGCGGCCGGTGCTGCTGGCTCTGCCGCTTTGGCAACCGCAGTTGTTTTGGCTCTGGATGGCACGGGCACCTCTGGCTGAGCCGCCGATACCGATACCGCAGGTTTTAGTTTGGAAGGTGGCGGGGTGGGCACCGCTACCGCTGGGCGAGTAGGTTCCGGGGTGGCTACCACGGCAGGGGGCGGAGCAATGGGTTTTGCGGTTGGGAGTGCAGCTGGTTGCCACATCCACCAGCCAGCCGCTGCAACACCCAGCACCGCCACAACCACTGCAAGCGTCAGCCCCAATCGTTGCGGCCTACCGAGTCGGTCGGGCAGTGGCGGTCCCGCAAGGGGGCGGGCATGCAGCGTGGGCACGCCACCGCGCGCGCGTTCGGCTTCGGCCCGTTGGAGTGCGTCGAGTATGTAGGACATGGTGGCTATAGATGGGTTAGCGCGCGGCGCCTGGCAGCCGGGGGGTGTTGCTGCCCAGGGCGCTTTCAAGCTGCATATAGGTCATGGGGCCAGGCTGGCCGTCTGCGACCAGACCGTGCGCGCGCTGGAAATCGCGCAAGCGCTGTTTGAGCGCCGCATCCAGCTGTTGCGTGTTGGCTGGCCGAGATTGCGGGGGGATGCCGTCCAACTGGTCCAGTTGCTGCGCCAGCAGGGTGATTGCAGGACCCGTCGCGCCGCCGCGGGCCGCCGGGCTATAGCCCTCTGGCGCGCGCCATAGGGTTGCGAATTCACCCTTCCAGCGCCGCGCCAGGGTGCTGAGGCTGATGGTGTGTCGCTGCGCCCCGACTTGCAGGATGGCGGTGTGTTCGCCCATGTCTACCAACACCGCATACAGAGTGGAGGCGGAGTCGTCGTCCGGCTGCAGCGTCAAGATGCCGGGGCGCGCCAGTTGGCGCAGCAGCGGCAGGTTCAGCTTGGTCGTGCGGTAGCACTGCAGCTGCTGCGCAAGCGCTGCAGCGCAGGGGTCCGCGCTGCTTGCAGGCAATTGCCAACTGGGTGACAAGGTGGCCCAGGCTTGTGCGATGTCCACCGGCAGTTGGGGTAATACAGAGCCCAGCGATGTGATGGCGGGCGTGGGTGCGGACGCTGCACTGGCCGAGGCCGCCATCGCTGGGGTTATCTCTAGGGCGGCTGGGGCAGACGCTGTTGCGATCGGCGTCGGCGTCGACGTTGCGCTTGCGGGCTTGGCAGGCGTCTGTACTGGCGTTCTTGTCAGTTGTGTGGGCCGCTGCATGGTGGCTCGCCATTGCGGCAGCGTGAAAGCCGCAGTA
>JBKJJC010000045.1:0-5345 GCA_046598245.1 Rhodoferax sp. | reverse complement strand
GCGTTGAAGGCGCGTGACGCACGGTTTGACGGCCGCTTCTTCACCGCCGTCAGTTCCACCGGCGTGTACTGCCGACCCGTCTGCCGCGTGCGCACGCCCAAACGCGAAAACTGCCGTTTCTTTGCGCTGGCGGCGCAGGCCGAGTCCGCTGGCTACCGCCCCTGCATGCGGTGCCGCCCAGAGTTGGCACCGGGCGCCACACCCCTCAACGGTGCACCGCTAGGCAGCTTGCAAAACTGGTCCACACAAGACGCCTCCGCCATCCTGGCCCAGCAAGCCGCCCGGCTGTTGGACGAGCCCGCGTTGTGGAGCGACGGCACGCCGTCCATGGCCGACCTGGCCACACGCCTTGGCGTCAGCGAACGCCATGTGCGCCGCATTTTTGAGACGCATTGGGGTGTGTCACCGCTGCAATACCTGCAAACCCGCCGTCTGCTGATGGCCAAGCGCCTGTTGACCGATACTCAACTGCCGGTGACCCAGGTGGCGGTACTCAGCGGCTTTGGCAGCCTGCGCCGCTTCAATGCCAGCTTTGTGGAGCACTACCGCCTGCAACCCCGCCAACTGCGCAAAGACCGCGGGCCACTGGACGGGGCCGCACCCGAGTCCACCGGATTTGTGCTCAAGAGCGCCTACCGCCCGCCGTATGACGTGGCAGCCATGCTGGGATTTTTTGCGACGCGCCAGATTGTCGGTATGGAGCGGGTAGACCCCGCGCGGCTGACGCTGGCGCGCACGCTGTCGCTAACGGTGGGCAAACAAACCTACAGCGGCTGGGTGCAGGCGCGTTTTGTGCCGGATCGTTGCACGGTTGTCTTTGATATTTGCAACAGCCTGGGCGACGCCCTGCCCCAGGTGTTGGCACGGCTGCGCGCCCTGCTGGACCTGGACGCCGAGCCCTGGGCGATCAACCCCTGCATGGCGGACGACTTCCCCGGTGCGGATGGCCTGCGCGTGCCGGGCTGCGCGGACGGTTTTGAGCTGGGCGTGCGCGCCATCTTGGGCCAGCAAGTCACCGTGCAAGCGGCCCGCACGCTGGGCACGCGCTTGGTGGAACGCTGGGGCGCCGAGGTGCCCAAAGCCCCACCGGGTGTGAACCGGCTTTTCCCCACGCCACAAGTGCTGGCGCAGGCCAGTGGCGATGAGCTGGGGCAGATGGGCATCGTCCGCCAACGCCAACGCGCCATCCAGGCGCTGGCGCAAGCGGTGATCAATGGCGATGTGGTGCTGCAGCCCGGCGTGGATGTGCCCGCCACGCTGGTCGCGCTGCAGTCCCTGCCGGGCATTGGGCCGTGGACGGCGAACTATATTGCGATGCGTGCGCTGCGCTGGCCCGACGCCTTTGTGGCGGGTGACGTCGCGCTGCAAAACGCCTTAGGTGTGCGCGTAGCGGCCAACCCGCAGCAGGCGGCCGAGGCGGCGTCGCAACGCTGGAAGCCCTGGCGTAGTTATGCGGTCGTGCGCGCTTGGGCCAGCCTGGCCAAAACGCCGGATAGCACCGGATAGCGCCAACGTAGGCGCTACACCTATCGCATCCAATCCCAAAATACTACTAATTTAATAGCACATGAAGCATATTTCACGGGGGCTAGAGCCCAATTTAACATGAAACCACTCCATACAACCGTGCGCTGCGCACTCGCCAGTCCTTGGGGTCCTATGACCCTTGTTGCCCACGAGGAGGCCCTGGTCTGGGTCGGCTTCGACGGCCAAAAACATGCACCCGACTTCAGCCAGTGGTCCGAGTCGCCGGACCACCCGTTGCTGCGCCTGGCCTGCGGGGAACTGCGGCAATACTTTGCAGGTGAGCGCAGTCAGTTCGACGTGCCGGTGGACCTGAGCGGCGGAACCACTTTCCAGCAAAGTGTATGGACCGCGTTAAAAGAGATTGCACCGGGCGCGACCACCAGCTATGGCGCCATCAGCCAGTCCATTGGCAAGCCCAGCGCCGTGCGTGCCGTGGGTGGTGCCGTCGGTCGCAACCCCATTACCATCATCGTGCCCTGCCACCGTGTGGTCGGTGCCAATGGTGCAATGACCGGTTATGCCGGTGGCCTGCCGCGCAAAGTCGCGCTGTTGCAACTGGAGAGCCGACTGTGACTACAACAACCTCAACACCAACCACTGCGCCACCCATCGCCAACCCAGTGCAGCTAGTCGCGCCCGCCAAAACCTGGGCGCTGGAGTTTGTGCTGTTGGCCGCTATATGGGGCGCGTCATTCTTGTTCATGCGCGTGGGCGCCAAGGAGCTGGGGGTGTTTGCCACCTCGGGCCTGCGGGTTGGCATTGCTGCGCTGTTTTTGCTGCCCTTCGTGTTGCTGCGCGGCCACGGGGCCAGCTTGCGCCAACATTGGAAGCTGACCTTTGTTGTGGGCATTCTGAATTCGGCCATCCCGTTTGCCTGCTTTAGCTTTGCATTGCTGTCCATCAGCACGGGCCTGTCGTCCATATTGAATGCGACCACGCCGCTGTTCGGTGCCGTCATCGCTTGGCTATGGCTTAAGGACCGGCCCACCGGGTCACGCACGGTGGGCTTGCTGATTGGTTTTGCCGGTGTGGCCTTGCTGGCATGGAACAAGGCCAGCTTCACACCCGATGCGAGTGGCCATGCCACCGGCTGGGCCGTGCTGGCATGCTTGCTGGCCACACTGTGTTACGGCATTGCGGCCAGCTTTACCAAGCGGTATATGTCGGGCCTGCCTTCCCTGGTGTCGGCCACCGGCAGCCAACTGGGTGCGGCCATAGGGCTGGTGCCACTGGCCTGGTGGTTCTGGCCCGACCACGCGGTATCGCTGGATGCTTGGTTGTCCGTAGTGGCACTGGGCGTGTTGTGCACCGGAGTGGCCTACATCCTGTACTTCCGCCTGATAGCGCGTGCCGGCCCAGCGCGGGCGCTATCGGTCACTTTTGGTATCCCGGTGTTTGCGCTGCTTTATGGCGTGCTGCTGTTGGGCGAAGTGGTGACTTCGTGGATGCTGGTCTGCGGCGTGGTGATTGTGGTGGGCACCAGCCTGTCGACCGGGTTGGTGCGCTTCAGCCGCAAGTGAAGGCCTTGGCGATAGTACCCAGGACATCGCCATCCGCCAAAGCCCTCTGGGCCAAAAAATTGACGGTATAAGGTGCATTGCCACGCCTGAATTTGGTGCAAACTCGCGCATACTGTGGCGTGAACGCCTGTGCGGTCTACGCAGGCTGATGAACATCGAAGGCATTGCACATGCACATTTCTCGCTGGATAGCTTCCCTGGCGCTGCTGGCTCCCTTGGCGGGTCATGCAGATGGCATTGCTGTCAACCGCTGGCTTGACCAGGAGTTCAAACCATCCACTCTGACGCGCGAACAGCAGCAGCAAGAGTTGCAATGGTTTATGCAAGCGGCCAATCGCCTCAAGCGCCAGGGCATCACGTCCATCCGTGTGGTGTCGGAAAAAATCGACACCCACGAGTACGAATCGCGCACACTGACCAAAGCCTTTGAAGAGATCACCGGTATTGCCGTGCAGCACGACACCATGCCTGAGGGGGACCTGGTCGATAAGCTGTATGCGGCCATCAAGAGTGGCAACTCCGAATACGACGGTTGGATCTCGGACTCGGACCTGATCGGCACCCACTACCGTTATGGCTCGGTCGTACCTCTGTCCGACTTCATGTTGGGCGCTGGCAAAGAATTCACCAACCCAGGCCTGGACCTGGCCGATTTCATCGGCACATCGTTCACCACCGCGCCAGACGGCAAGATCTACCAATTGCCCGACCAGCAGTTTGCCAACCTGTACTGGTTTCGTGCGGACTGGTTTGCCCGTACGGATTTGAAAGACCGTTTCCGCGCCAAATACGGCTACGAGCTGGGTGTGCCCTTGAACTGGTCGGCATACGAAGACATTGCCAATTTCTTCAGCAACGATGTCAAGGAGCTGGATGGCAAGAAGGTGTACGGCCACATGGACTACGGTAAGCGCGATCCATCGCTAGGCTGGCGCTTTACCGACGCCTGGTTGTCCATGGCCGGTGCTGCCGACAAGGGCATCCCCAACGGCCTGCCGGTAGATGAATGGGGCATACGCGTGGCCACCGACCAGTGCACGCCGGTGGGTGCGTCGGTCGAACGCGGTGGTGCCACCAACTCCCCAGCCGCCGTGTTCGCACTAACCAAATATGTGCAGTGGCTCAAACAGTATGCGCCAGCCGATGCCGTCAATATGACCTTTAGCGATGCCGGCCCCGTGCCAGCGCAGGGGCAGATCGCGCAGCAGATTTTTTGGTACACCGCCTTCACCGCCTCGCTGACCCAACCGGGTACAGCGGCCGTCAACCCGGACGGCAGTCCCAAATGGCGCATGGCGCCCTCGCCCCACGGCCCTTACTGGAAAACGGGTATGCAAAACGGCTACCAAGACGTCGGCGCCTGGACGTTTCTGAAGTCAACACCGCTGCCGAATATGACCGCTGCCTGGTTGTACGCACAGTTCGTCACATCCAAGACTGTGTCCCTGCGCAAATCCATCGTCGGGCTGACCTTTATTCGACAGTCCGACATCAAGCACGACTACTTCACACGCAATGCCAGCCGTTATGGTGGGCTGGTGGAGTTCTACCGCAGCCCGGCCCGCGTGGCCTGGACGCCCACCGGCACCAATGTGCCCGATTACCCCCGTATAGCCCGGCTGTGGTGGGCCAATGTGGCCACCGCCATCAATGGCGAGAAAACCCCACAGGCCGCCATGGACAGCTTAGCCCTGGCCATGGACGACGTGCTGGCGGATTTACAAAAAACCGGCATGCAGCATTGCACCCCCAAGCTCAACCCTCGGCGAGACGCCGCGCAGCGCCTATCTACCAAGGGCGCGCCCTGGCAAAAGTTGGCAGAAGAGAAGCCCAAGGGAGAGACCATCGCCTACGAACGGCTGTTGCAGGCTTGGAAAGAGGGCCGCGTGCAATGACACGGCAAAACTTGTCCGAGCGCGCGCTGGCGCGCACCCACATAGCCTTGTTGCTGTTTGCGCTGGCCACCACACTGACCATTGCAGCCCAAACCTGGTGGGCCATTGCGCAGGACAAGCAGCAGACCCTAGCATCCGAGACAAATAACGGCCTGGTGGCCGTGCGTTTGCTGGAAGAACACGCCAGCCAGACCTTGCAGGACGCAGAACACTCCCTAGACCGGGTGGCCCGCGCCGTACGTGCCAGCGACCAGTTCGATTCTCCCACTCTGATCCGCGACATTGTTGCCAGCCATGACATCGGGCAAAGCCGTCACCTCAAGGCACTGCAATACGTCACACCCGAAGGCATCGGCTGGATCAGCTCGCCAGACTACCCCACGCACCAGACCGAAGCTTCGCA
>JBKJJC010000025.1:0-2951 GCA_046598245.1 Rhodoferax sp. | reverse complement strand
CCTGGTGCAGCGCCGAAGCGATGGAGTGCCTGGGCCGAGTGGAACCAATGACGGACAATGGTGGGTGCTGGACTACAAATCCAGCGCCCAGCCGCAGTTGCAGCCCGAGCTGTGCGCACAACTTCTGGAATACCAGGCTGCGGTTGCCAAGGCCCAAGCCGGACAAACGGTCCGCGCCGCTTTTTTGACTGCCTTTGGCACTTTGATTGAAATACCAACCCCATGAATGCTGATACCCCCATGCTGTCGCCTATGCCGTCGCCCATATCATCCCTACCCGTTGTTGTGATCGGGGGTGGCCCTGCAGGCCTGATGGCTGCCCAAGTACTCAGCGACGCGGGTGTGGCCGTGCACCTGTATGACGCCATGCCCTCGATTGGCCGCAAGTTTTTGCTGGCCGGCAAAGGGGGCCTGAATTTGACCCACTCCGAAGGTGCCGACACTTTTTCAGGCCGTTACGGAGCCCGCCGTGAAGTCATCGCAGGCTTGTTGCAAGATATGAACGCCACGGCGGTATGCGCATGGGCGCAGGGGCTGGGTATTGAGACCTTTGTGGGTTCGTCAGGCCGGGTGTTCCCCAAAGACATGAAGGCGGCCCCTTTGCTGCGGGCCTGGTTGCAGCGTTTGCGCAACCCGAGGGATGGTGCCGACGCTGGCTCGGAAAAGGGTGCGCCAAAAGTTTCAGGCAACGGTGTGGGCGTGCAGTTCCATATGCGCCACCGCTGGACCGGTTGGTCGCAAGACGCAGGCTTGCAGTTCGACACGCCGCAAGGCCAGGTCACCGTGCAGGCGGCTGCCGTCGTGCTGGCTTTGGGTGGCGGAAGCTGGGCCCGGCTGGGCTCTAACGGCGCTTGGGTGCCGCTGCTGGCTGCGCGCGGTGTGGCGGTAGCACCACTGCTGCCTGCCAACTGCGGCTTTGATGTTCAGGGTGGCTGGAGCGAGCATTTCTCCAGCCGCTTTGCCGGCCAAGCCTTCAAGACAGTCAGGATTGCGGTCACGACGTCGCAGGGCGTGGAGTTTGTGCGCAAGGGCGAGTTCGTTGCCACCACCACGGGTGTGGAGGGCAGCCTGGTCTATGCAGCGTCCAGCCTGCTGCGCGACGAGATCATCCGCACCGGTAGCGCCACGTTCCATTTAGACCTGTTACCAGACATGAGCGCCGACAAGGTGCTGGCCGAGGTGCGCCACCCGCGCGGCACACGCTCGCTGTCCAGCCATTTGAAGAGCCGCCTGCATATTGACGGCATCAAGGCCGGCATCTTGTACGAGGTGTTATCCAAAGAGGCGATGGCGGACCCAGTCCAACTGGCTGCCGCCATCAAGGCCGTGCCCATCACGCTCACAGCCGCCCGGCCACTGGACGAAGCCATCAGCACTGCCGGGGGCGTGTTGTTTGAAGCGCTGACCGACGGACTGATGTTGGAAGCGGTACCGGGCGTTTTTTGCGCCGGTGAAATGCTGGACTGGGAAGCCCCCACCGGTGGCTACCTGCTGCAGGCTTGCTTTGCCAGCGGCCAGCGTGCAGGGCAGGGTGTGGTGGCGTACCTTAAAGGGAAATAGGGCTGTAGCCCCCGTGACTGCTGCAAACTACGCTACAAATACAGTAGCGTTAAATGCTAAAAATGGGGTTGACGAGCCTGACCCCGGCACTGGCTCCACAGTTAGGGCTGCTTGGTTCCCCACCTGACCCGGTTGGCCGCTTCACCATGCGGGAAGGCCCGTCAGCCTTCATTGTAGCCCGGTGGAGGAGGCCTTTTTTGCCGCCGGGCCGCCCTTAGGCAAAAAGCAGCCCCCCTCGGGGTGCAGGAAGCGACACGGAGTGCGCGACCATGGGGGCAAATGCTCACAGTGGCGTGGGGGCTGTTGGGTGTGTTTTGCCGTTAGAGAAGCGAAAGCCGTTGCGTCCGGCTTCTTTGGCTTCGTACATGGCGCGGTCGGCGCGGGCCATCAATTCGGCCGCCGTGCGTCCGTCATCCGGATACAGGCTGATGCCTATGCTAAAGCCGACTTGCAACTCGACTCCCCGGTGAAGTATGGGCGAGCGCACGCTCTCCAGAAGTTTCTCTGCAATTTGGACGACGTCTTCCCGGTGGGTTGGGTTGTCTAGTAACACCACAAACTCGTCGCCGCCCAAGCGTGCAATGGCATCGGCCTTGCGGGTCGTGGCCACCAGGCGCAGCGCCATGATCTTCAGCACCGCGTCTCCCCCAGGGTGGCCAAAGCGGTCGTTGATGCTCTTGAAATCGTCCACGTCAATAAAAAATAAGGCAAATTGTTCGCCGCTACGTTGCGCGCGCGACAGCGCGTGATCCAGCCGCTCCTGGAAGGCCCTGCGGTTAGGCAATCCGGTTAACACGTCGTGTCGCGCCATGTGTGCCAGTTCTTCGCGGTTTTCTTCCAAGGCCTCCAACTGCTGGTGGATTTTGTCCTGCATTTGCTTGAAGCTGCGTGCCAGCACGCCGAACTCATCGTCGCGCCCTAGGGCCGGAATGGCCGACTGTTGGTGATCCAGGGCAAAGCTTTGCACAGCGGCGCTCATGGCATTGATCGGTCGTGTGACGGCGCGCGCCACCACCGTCGCGATCAGTATGCCAATCAGGCACAGGCCCAGTACCAACTGCAACACCACGACGCCCAGCTTGTTGGCCTGTTGCAGCACGTTGGACAGGGGTTGTGCCAGTCCAATGACAAAGCTGTCTTCGTCGCTGCTGACCTTCACGGACCGGCTGACAAAAGCGGCCACCACGGGCGCGCCGCTGTAGCGGCCTTCACTGACTTCCACCAGCGCTTGCTGGGCCTTGCCCTCCACCAGCTCCCGGGTTGCAGCAAACTCGTCTTGCACCAAAACACGGCGCCCCTTGTCGAAGCCAAAGGTCTGGCTGGCATCGGGGTGGATCAGAAAGTCACCCTTGCCGTTGGCCAGAAACAGCTGAAAGTCTTTGGGCAAATCG
>JBKJJC010000340.1:0-4079 GCA_046598245.1 Rhodoferax sp. | reverse complement strand
GCAGCTGTCAGTTCTGCGTCTCGGGCTGCTTTCGAACGTGAACGGGTTTTAGATGTAGAACAAGGAGCCCTTGTCGAGCGGCAAAGGCTGATGCGTGACTTGCATGACGGGCTGGGTAGGCACTTGGGGCGTGCACTGCGGATCGCGCAACACGCACCGGCATCCAAGGACGCCATCACGTCCGAACTGCGCATGGCGGTGGATCAGCTCAAAATTACTGTCGACGCTATGCAGGAAGTTGATGGCGACATCCCGTCGCTGCTGGGTGCCATACGGCATCGCCTGTCGCCCCGCCTGGAGGCGGCGGGTATTGGCTTGCAGTGGAATGTTGACCACCTGCCCACCGTGCAGCAATGGGGGGTGCGGCAGTCCTACGACCTCCAAATGATTCTCTTGGAGGCATTTACCAACATCGTCGCCCACTCGGGGGCAAATGCGGTGACCTTAGCGGCCTACTGTGGCGTTGTACAGGACAGGTCCATCATCACCATTGAAATCTGCGACAACGGCAAGGGTATCGCCACAGATCCGTCGCATCCACCCGCCGGCAAAGGCATGGCAAGCATGCACGCGCGGGCCAAGGCCATTGGTGCCGTTATGGGTGTTCGCACGGGGGTGGATGGGACGTGCATTGTCTTGGAAGTAAGCTAGCGCTGCTGTGCCTGTAGCGCCGCCTTGAGCCTTCGCAGTTCGTGCTGCAGATCCAGAATCAGCGCCGCGGCGTCCAGTTCCACGCCGAAATCGCGCTCCAGTCGGCGCGCCTCCAGTGCGCTTTGCAGATCACTGCTGTAGAAGCGCCAATCCAGGGCGTGCTCGCCTGCGCGCTCGCCATGCACGATGCCCACCTCCACCAACTGAACCACCCAGTTGATATCGGCACCGCAGGCGCGCGCCAGCTCTTGCGCCGCGATCGGCTGGTCATGGGTGATGGTGACCATCGCCAAAACATTCAAACTGGACATGTTCACACGCCCTCCACATTCAAATGGCGGCGCGGGTTGAAGGGCGCGACCTGGGCCAGTTGTTCATAGGCTTTGCGGGCCGCGTCGGTATCGGCCGGCGGCAGCACAATGTCCAGCAGCAAATACAAATGGCCCGGCGTCTTGCCCGGCAGGCCGCGTTCTTTCAAACGCAGCTTCATACCGCCGCGCGCGTTGGGCGGCACGGTAACCTCGACCACGCTACCAGCGGGGGTGGGCACGTGCACCTGCGCGCCTAACGCGGCCTCGGTGGGTGTGACGGGAAGGGTCATGTAAATGTCGTTGCCGTCCACACGGTACAGCGCATGGGGTGTTATGCGAACCTCCAGGTACAAGTCGCCAGCGGCTTCCCCGCCCTGCCCTGGGCTGCCGTGGCCGCTCAGCCGGATGAATTGACCTGGGTGCACGCCCGCCGGGACCTTGACGCGCAGCGTGTGGTTCACCACTGTGGGCCTGCCGCTGGCGTCGGGCTCCAGAGCGCTGAGCCGGATGTCGCGCTCCAGACCATTGAGCGCGTCCTCGATGGAAATGTCGATGGCCGCGTGCTGGTCTTCGCCGCGCGCACGAAAAGCCTGGTTCTTGGCCCCACGGTGATCTGCCTTGCCGAATATGGACGAGAAGAAATCGCTGAATTGGGCTTGGTCGCCCGGCCCATGGCCCGCGCTGCGGTTGAACTCGAAGCCCTCATCCCAACCAGGCGGTGGCTGGAAGTTGCCATCTCCGGGCGCACCGCCGTGGCCACTACGCGCCACACGTTCGGCCAGCGCGTCATACGCTGCACGCTTGTCTTTGTCGCGCAGCACGTCATTGGCCTCGTTGAGGTCGCGCATCTTGACCTGGGCATCGGCTTCTTTGCTGACGTCTGGGTGGTACTTGCGGGCCAGCTTGCGGTAGGCCTTGCGGACCTCGTCTTCGGTGGCGGTGCGCGTTATGCCCAGTGCCGCGTAATAGTCCTTGAAATCCATCCAACCAGTATGCGCGCCGTTTAGCCGAAAATACCTGACGTATATCAAGCTTGGTGCAGACAGGCCGCCGCCACCTTTAACAACAAACACTCGCATGCCCGTACCCTTGTTCCCCGTCCAAGAGGATGAAATCGACTTCTCCGCCATCCGCGCGCAGGGCGCCGGGGGGCAGAACGTCAACAAGGTCTCCAGTGCCATCCACCTGCGCTACGCCATCCCCGCATCTTCTTTGCCCGATGCCATCAAAGAAAGACTACTGGCCCTGAGCGACCAGCGCATCACGGCTGATGGGGTGGTCGTCATTAAGGCACAGACGACACGCAGCCAGGAGCAAAACAAGGCGGATGCCATCGAGCGGTTGCAAGCGCTGGTGGACAGCGTGGCCGTGTTACCCAAGCGGCGCAAAGCCACCAAGCCGACCAAAAGCTCGCAGCGCAAGCGGCTGGAGGGCAAGGCCGTGCGGGGGGACGTGAAGAAGCTGCGGGGGCGGGTGTCAGGCGGGGAGTAAGTGGTTGCGCGCCATCAATAATGTCGCAATAATCCATTCGCGCCATTAAATCCCTGATTAATGTCGCAATAACCATTCCGCGACATTAAACCCATGGCCAAACCACTCCCTACCCGCGAGCTCGACGCCATCTTGCAGGTTATGCAAGCCTTGGTAAACGGCGCTCCGATTGCGCAAATCCACGACAGACTCACGCCGCGCCCCCATCGCCGCAGCTTGCAACGTTGGCTTGCACAGCTCATTGCCCAGGGTCGTTTGCACAAACAGGGAATGGGGCCGGGCACGCAGTATTTCCTGGGGCGACTCGTCGCCATGGAGCCGGTACACCTAACCGCGCGGGCTGCGATCACCGTGCGCCCCACTATCGAATTTCCACTGTCCGAGGAAGCGCAATCCATCGCTGCCCACATTGCGCAACCCCTGCATCAGCGCACGCCCGTTGGCTACAACCCGGATTTTCTGGACAGCTATCGCCCTAACACCACGTTCTATCTGCCGGAATCAACACGCGCCAGTCTCTTGGCCGCCGGCCAAGCCGCCAACGCCGAAGCGCCCGCAGGCACCTATGCCCGACAGATTGCCGGCCGCTTGCTCATCGACCTGTCTTGGAACTCCAGCCGCCTGGAAGGCAACACCTATTCCTTGCTGGAAACGGAGAGGCTGCTGATGGCGGGTGAGGCCGCAAGCGGTCGCAATGCGTTGGAAGCGCAGATGATTCTGAACCACAAAGAGGCGATCGAATTCCTGATCGCCTCGGCTGCAGAGATCGGGTTCAACCGCTATACCCTACTGAACCTTCACGCCTTGTTATCCGACAATCTGTTGGACGACCCCACGGCCAGTGGCCGTCTGCGCAGCATTGCAGTGGGAATTGGGCACACGGTTTTTCATCCAATGGAAGGCCCGCAGCGCATTGAAGAGACCTTTCAGCAAATTCTCGATACCGCGAGCGCCATTGCAGACCCGTTTGAGCAGGCGTTTTTTGTGATGGTGCACATCCCGTATCTGCAACCCTTTGAAGACGTCAACAAACGCCTGTCCCGGTTGGCCGCCAATATCAGCTTGGTCAAGCGCAATCTGTGTCCCTTGTCCTTCGTCGATGTATCTCAAGCAACCTATATCAGTGCCATGCTGGGCATCTACGAGCTCAACCGTATTGAGCTGTTGCGTGATGTATTTGTGTGGGCCTACAAACGGTCCTGCGCGCGCTATTCGGCTGTGCGCCAATCACTGGGCGAGCCTGATCCGTTTCGGATTCGGTATCGGGACATGATTGGAGAATCGGTGTCCACCGTTGTGCGGGGACGCCTGGACAAGATTCAAGCCATTGCTTTGGTCCAGCAACACGCCCGAGAGAAGATACCTGCACCAGACCAGTCACGTTTCATTGAAGTTGTCGAGACCCAACTCATGAGTTTGCACGAAGGCAATATGGCCCGTTACCGCTTGCGACCCAGCGAGTTTGTTGCGTGGCAGGTGGGATGGAAATAAGCAACTAACCCGGGCTCGCAAACCAGAACCGTATCAACCCAAACCCCAGGGCAAACAAGTAGCCATAAGCAAACTTGTCAATGCGCAGCACCGCCTGGCCGTGGCGGGCGCGCCAAGCCCCCAGGGCCGCCATGC
>JBKJJC010000333.1:0-11862 GCA_046598245.1 Rhodoferax sp. | reverse complement strand
CGCGCAGCGGGTTGTGGCCTTCGGTGGCGCCGTATTGCAGTGTGGCCCCGGGCTCATCGGTCAACGCAGCGTTGACGGCTTCGCGTATCCCGTCCACATCAAACATGGCCGGGTCCGGGAACCCGCCGGCAAAACTGATGATGCCGGGCTTGCCCAGCAGCTTGAAGAGTTCACGGATGGCAGACGTTTCTACGTTGTCTAGACGAGTGGCAAATTGGAGCGGCATGGCGGTTTACGGAAAGAGAGTTGGAGCGTAATGGTAGCGCTTGCTTTTGTTCGGTCACTTGGTCACCAGATTGCAATCCCAAAGTATTGCGTTGATAGCCATATTCAACTTATGCACCTTTTGCATAAGGCCATGAATGAGGGCATTTCAGCATATCCAACGCCCCACTGCGAGCCTAGAATCCGCGACATCCAAAAGATAACCCGGAGCACAACAATGACCTCTTCCGCGCTCACCGAGCTGCTGTCCTACACCCAAGAACATGCAGGCCCGGCCTCCAGTCGCATCCATGATTTTGTAGCGGCCTATTTCGACAGCACCGACCCCGAAGAGTTGGCGGCCCGTGGCCCGTCGACGCTGTTTGCCATCGCCAACGCGCACTGGCGCTTGCTGGACACGCCCCGCCCTGCCAACACGGCCGAGGTCCGCGTCTTCAACCCCACTCTGGCCGAAGACGGTTTT
Organism: Rhodoferax sp.; assembly: GCA_046598245.1. Classification (GTDB taxonomy): domain Bacteria; phylum Pseudomonadota; class Gammaproteobacteria; order Burkholderiales; family Burkholderiaceae_C; genus Allorhodoferax. The sequence continues at coordinate 11,174 of JBKJJC010000333.1, read as the reverse complement.
GTCAGCGACCACACCGTGGTGCAAATCGTCAACGACAACATGCCCTTTCTGGTGGATTCGGTCACCATGGCTATTAACCGCAGCAACCGCACGGCCCACTGGATTGTTCACCCGCTGCTCAGCGTCGCACGCGACGCCAAAGGCAAGGTGCAAAGCGTCAGCAGTGCGTCGTCCGCCGCCGCCGCAGGCCGCACGGACCCGGTGGAGTCGCTGATCCAGGTGGAGTGCGACCGCATTGTGGGCGCCGCCGACCAACAGGCGCTGGCCGACGAACTGCAGAGCGTGCTAAACGACGTGCGCAGCGCCGTGCAAGATTGGCGCGCCATGCTGGAGCGTGCCCAAACTATGGCCAAAGACGCGTCCCGCTCCACCCTGTCACCCACCGGCCGCCAAGAGGGCGTGGACTTTTTGAGCTGGCTGGAAGACCGCCACTTCACCTTTCTAGGCGCCCGCGATTACGACCTGAAGCGCGATGGCGATGTGGTCAGCATGGTGGCCAAGCCCGAGACTGGCCTGGGCATCTTGCGCGGCCCAGTGCACACGCTGGAGACCGTGTTGCCGCCCGAGGCCGTTGCGCTGCTGGAATCGAATGAACTGGTGCTGGTCACCAAAGCCATGACCCGCTCCACCGTGCACCGCCCGGCTTGGCTGGACTATGTGGCGGTTAAGCGTTTTGACGAAGCCGGCCAAGTCATCGGTGAGGCCCGCTTCTTGGGCCTGTATACGGCCACAGCCTATACCGCTGCGGTCAGCGAAATCCCCCAGGTGCGCAGCCGTGTGGCCGCCGTGATGGCCGCCGCCGGCGTGGTGCCCGACAGCCATGCCGCCAAGTCGTTGCAATCGATTCTGGATGTGTACCCCCGTGACGAACTGTTTCAGATCGACACCCCCACGCTGACCGAACACGCCATTGGCATTCTGCGCCTGCAAGAGCGCCAGCGCACCCGCCTGTTCCTGCGGCGCGACCCCTTTGGCCGCTTCACCTCGGCCCTGGTGTTTGTGCCGCGTGAGCGTTTTAATACCGAACTGCGCATCAAGATCGGCAAAGAGCTGATGGCCGCGCTGGATGGCCTGTCCATCGAGTTCACCCCCATGCTGACCGACAGCCCACAGGCCCGCATCCACTACCTGGTGCGCGCCAAAGACAACGCGCCCTATGTGGCCAACTTTGCCGCGCTAGAGGCCCGCATCACCCGCCTGACCCAGCGCTGGGAAGACGACTGCGCCGCCGAGCTGCTGCGCGCCCATGGCGAAGGCCCCGGCCTGGCCCTGGCCCACCGCTTTTCCGAAGCCTTCCCCACCGCCTACCGCGAAGACTTTTCTGCCCAAGTGGGTGCCGAAGATGCCGACATGCTGTTGGCACTGTCGCCAACCGCACCGCTGGCCGTCAAGCTGTACCGCCCGCTGGATGCAGGCACCGGCATCTTGCGCCTGAAGATTTACAACACCTCCAAAGTTGCGCTGTCGGATTCGCTGCCCGTGCTGGAGCGCATGGGCGCCCGCGTGCTGGACGAACACCCTTACCGCATTGGCAACAATGGCGACACGCTGTGGATACACGACCTGGGCCTGCAATTGCCGCCCGACACCGACATTGCCAAGGTCAAGGCGCGTTTTGAAGCGCTGTTTGCCACCGCATGGCGCGGCGGCGTGGAGAGTGATGACCTGAACCGCCTGGTGCTGGTCACCAACCTGGATGCACGCGCTATCTCGGTGCTGCGCGCCTACACCCGCTACTTCAAGCAACTGGGCTTTGCCTTCAGCCAGAGCTATATCGAAGCGGCGTTGAACAAAAACGCCCACATTGCCCAAGCCATCGTCGAGCTGTTCATGGTCCGCTTTAGCCCCGCCTTTGCTGGCGACCGCACCGCAGCACAACTACAGCTCAAGCAAGAGATCGACACCGCCTTGGGCAACGTGGCCAGCCTGGACGAAGACCGCATCTTGCGCCAGTTTGTGGCCACCGTGATGGCCACACTGCGTACCAACCTGTGGCAGACCACGACCGCGGGTACCGAGAAGCCCTACATCAGCTTCAAGCTCAACCCACGCGAAGTGCCGGGTGTGCCCGAGCCCAAGCCGCTGTTTGAGATCTGGGTGTATTCACCCAGGGTTGAGGGCGTGCATTTGCGCGGTGGCAAGGTGGCCCGTGGTGGCCTGCGCTGGTCCGACCGTCGCGAGGACTTCCGTACCCAAATTCTGGGCCTGGTCAAAGCCCAGCAGGTCAAGAACACCGTCATCGTGCCAGTGGGCTCCAAGGGCGGCTTTGTGTTGAAAAACGCCCCACCCGCCACCGACCGCGACGCCTTCATGGCCGAAGGTATTGCCTGCTACAAGCTGTTCCTGTCGGGCCTGTTGGACATTACCGACAACGTGGTCAAGGGTGATGTTGTGCCCCCCACCAACGTGGTGCGCCACGATGTGGACGACCCCTATCTGGTGGTGGCCGCCGACAAAGGCACCGCCACCTTCTCCGACATTGCCAACGGCGTGTCGGCAGACTACGGCTTTTGGTTGGGCGATGCGTTTGCGTCGGGCGGCTCGGTCGGTTACGACCACAAAAAGATGGGCATCACCGCACGCGGCGCGTGGGAGTCGGTCAAGCGTCACTTCCGTTCATTGGGTGTGAACACGCAGACCTCACCGTTCACCGTGGCCGGTATTGGCGACATGTCGGGCGACGTGTTTGGTAACGGCATGCTGCTGTCCGAGCACATCACGCTGGTCGTGGCATTTGACCACCGCCACATTTTTATCGACCCCGCTCCCGATGTAGCCAAGTCATTTGCCGAGCGCCAGCGCCTGTTCAACCTGCCCCGCTCCAGCTGGGATGACTACGACAAGAGCCTGATCTCGCAAGGCGGCGGTGTGTTCCCCCGCAGCGCCAAGTCCATCCCGCTGAGCCCCGAAGCACGCGCAGTCATCGGCATCACCGCTGAAGAGCTGCCACCGCTGGAGCTGTTAAAGGCCATTCTGCAAGCGCCAGTAGACCTGCTCTACAACGGCGGCATTGGCACCTATGTCAAAGCCAGTTTTGAGACCCATGCGCAAGTGGGCGACAAGGCTAGCGACGCCTTCCGCGTCAACGGGAGCGAGCTGCGTTGCAAGGTAGTGGCCGAGGGCGGCAACCTGGGTTGCACCCAAAACGGCCGAGTTGAATACTCCCAAAAGGGTGGACTGATCTATACCGACGCCATTGACAACTCGGCCGGTGTGGATTGCTCGGACCACGAGGTCAACATCAAGATCCTGTTGGGCGGCGTGGTCGAAGCGGGTGACCTGACGCTGAAGCAACGCAACGACCTGCTCGCATCGATGACCGACGAAGTGGGCCACCTGGTTCTGCAAGACAACTACTACCAAAGCCAGGCGCTGGAGATTGCAACCCACCGCCCCCTGTACGTGTTGGATGGCCAGCAACGCCTGATGCAATGGCTGGAGGGCAGCAAACGCCTGAACCGCGCCATCGAGTTCTTGCCCACCGACGAAGAGATCGCCCGCCGCCGCGCACGCAAGGTCGGCCTGCCCGCCCCTGACACCGCGGTGGTGCTGGCCTACGCCAAGATGTCGGTGTTTGACGAACTGGTGGCCAGCAACCTGCCAGACGACCCGTTCTTCAGCCGTGCACTCAAGGCTTACTTCCCCCAGGTCTTGACCGAGAAGTTTGGCCCCGCCATTGCAGCCCACCCGCTCAAGCGCGAGATCATTGCCACCTTCATTACCAACACGGTGGTCAACCGCACCGGTGCGACGTTTGTCAACTTCATCGCGGCCGAGGCGGGCGCCACGACTGCGGACGTGATCCGCGCCTTTACGCTGGCCCGCGAGATCTTTGACCTGGAACCCATCTGGGACCAGCTGGATGCGCTGGACTACAAGATCGACTCCAGCCTGCAGCTGGATTTGCTGACCAAGCTGATCGCCATTGCACAACGCGCATCGCGCTGGATGCTGCGCATACGCGCCCAGGGCACCGACCTGCCCACGCTGATCCAGCGCTACCAGCCGGCAGCACGCGAGCTGCGCAAGAACCTGTCTGACTGGCTGCCGCGCAGCGCACAAGATAGCTGGCAACAGGCCACCGATGTGCTGGTGAAAGCCGGCGTAGATGCCGCCTTGGCGCAGAACCTGACGGCGTTGGAATTCATCTTCCCCGCCCTGGACCTGGTGGACCTGGCCCAAAGCGCCAACACCGGCCTGGAGCAGGCCGCACGCGCCTACTTTGGCATAGAAGCTGACCTGTGCTTAGCCGACTGGCGCACCCAGATCAACCGCCTGCCCACCGACACACTGTGGCAAACCCAAGCCCGTGGCAGCGCGCGCGACGACGTGTACTCCATCGCCCGCCAGATCACATTGGGCCAGCTGTCGCGCGGTGCCGAAGGCATGGCCACATGGCGCACCGAGCATGGACAAGCCATCGGGCGGCTGCAGGCCCTGCTGACCACCATCAGCACGCAAGGGGCTGATTTGGCACCGGTGTCGGTGGCGTTGCGGGAGCTGCGGCATTTGGCGTAACCGTATTGACCTACGCCTACTAGGGCGTGGGTCATACTGCATTGCGGAACTATGGGCATTGCCGAATGCAAGGCATGCGCAATCCGCTTTTTGACCGCATTGCTGCGACAGGCTTCGGTTTAACGTGAAGTTGTGCGGCGAGCGCAGCACATTGGAACGATCGTACGATGCAACGAATTGAGGATAAATCTCAACGACACCATGGTAGTGATCCTCGTCTATTCAGTTAGTGCCATTTCTTTAACTCGCCACTGCTCCCATAGCTCTGCAACTGGCTTTCCATACGCGGTTTGGAGAGCAGGCCCAACACCTTCGCCTAGGCGCATCAGCTTTAACGCATGCGCAAAGTTTGGCGCGCTTTCTCGCAAGTAGCTGACGAACATAGCTGCTTGCCGGTAGTAGGCAGCCCAACTCAAATTGTCACGTTGCGCTGGGTTGAAGCACCCGTTGCTCAGTGCTGCGTGAAATGCCCGCCCTTCACGCAGCAATTGCCTTGCTTGCGCGTCGCTGACGCTTTCCGCACCACCACCCGAGATGGAGACTGCCATCCCTTCTAACCACCAGCGTGGAAAGCACCGCTGGCCGTGCTGGTACCAGAATATGTGCGCCAGCTCATGCGAAAAAATCGGCACACCGCTGTCGTTTTTCAGCAGCCGCACCGCGTTCAGGATCACAGTGCTACCGGTTTGACCGGTCTCCGCGCTGGAATCTGCCGTCATCACATATTTGGCATAGCAAGCCTCACTCGCGCACACATACACGTCCGGTGACTTCAGTGTGGCGCCGTGTGTTTGCTCAATTGTTTTTTGTGCGGAAGCATAGGTCTGCTGCAACTGTTGCGCCAGAGCTAGCGTTTGCACGGATGCAGTGCTCTCGACGTGCACCAATGAACCCGGCGAAATATCGATGAAGCCGTTGAAGGGCTGGAGTTGTAGCCAAGCAGCCTTGGCCCAGCGGGAGCAACCCGACAGCGCGAAGCAGCACGCCAAGGCAATGACTGTAAACCCTACCGAGCGACGGAGCTGGTACATAACGACACTTTTCAGAACGATCAATTTGTGCATCTTCACTTTTTTTACGGCCGTCAGCCTGCAGCGAGGCGATTAACACAGCGCGTCCATGCAGCAGACTGGCGATTTTTCCCCTCAGGCTCCCTCTTTGAATACGCAGCGTGTTACATGTTGGATTCAAAGTCATGCGAGGTCATCGCCCAACCCAGAGGTCTTGCAGACCACCGCGTATTCGTTGATGTCGGCTTACAACCTTAGCGTACGCAACAGCCTCGCCAGATTAGATTTAATGTTGCCAGGCCATGGCCTTCACTTTTGCAGCTGGGCGACTTGATCGGCCGCCACGGACAAGTTTGCTGCGATAGCTGACGTAGCCAAGTAGGGACAGCGGCCGTTTGATTGGCAGCAATAGGCTCCTGATTAACGTTCGAGTTAAGCTGGGACCAGCGGCGAGGCGCCAAGCCCAGACTGGCGAAAATGTACCGTGTACCGCCAGACTGGGCTTGGTGACTTGCTGTTGGGCCTCAGCTTGAACGAGGGGTTCGAGGGGGTTAGGCTGCATTCGCGGCAAGGTGCAAGCGCACACCGGTACGGCGAACATACTCGGTGAGCAGCGCCTGGGACTCGGCAGCCATGAAGCCTGATGAAACTTCCAGGCGACCCCCCTTGAACTTGTAGTACTCAGCGTGCGGGAGAAGCCTGAGTGCTCCAATGTCTGGATCTGGACGTGCGATGACCAGAGACTCGATGCCCACATTGATGATGGCACCCAAGCACATCATGCAGGGTTCCAATGTCGTATAAAGAGTGCACTCGCGCTTGTGCTTTGTAAGGAACGGCGCAATGGCTTGAATAGCCGATAGCTCTGCGTGGTGGGTGTCGTCTCCTGGCACATCAATGGCATTGCGGCCAAGCGACACGATTGCTTCGTTATGGACGATGACTGCGCCAATCGGTAGATTGCCAGCCTCAAGTGCGGCTTCCGCTTCAGCCAGAGCCGCTCTCATGAAGCGAGGGTTAGGGTTGTGGTGCATCGGGTGTTGGGTATGCAGCCTAACGAGGCTGTAAAAATATGTCGGCGAGGGTCATAAATGATAGTTGTCAAGGGTACTTTACTCCTTCCAGTATTCGCGATCGTTCGTTGTAGGCCGTTCTATGCGATTGATTTTTCATGGCGTTTTCATTTGGCCCGGCAGAAAAGGTTTTTTTACAACCTCAACGCTGCGTTAAGCGGCTGCGCCGCGACAAAACATCAGGAAACAGGCAACTCTGCCTGCGCAGTCCGCTTGGACGCGTAGTTAGATTCATTGCGAGAACGAAGCAACAATGTGCGCCTCCTTGGGCGAGAGAAACTTGATGAAGGCAAGCTCCTCGCACATTACCGCTAGAACGTTTATCTCTCCGGACCTGACCTGAAAGGACAACGACTTGCCATTTGGGATGAAGACGGCGCAAGCCTCAAGGAGCTCCCCTTCGGCGGTGCGGAAACTTTCCCATTGAGGCCTACCCAACTGCGGCTTAAGCGCAACCTGTGCGGGATCCACTGCCTCGAACTGGTATGTGCCCAACAGAACTTCCTCACCTGAAGAAGGATGCACTTGAGAGAACGAGACTGCGAGAGAGTTCATGGATGAATCTAACGCGGTGTAGCTAGGTCAGGCCAGTTGATACACCCAGCGCGTGACGATACAGACCTTCTGGAAAAGGAGCGAAAACCGCGTATGCATTGGCTTTGCGACCCGTAGGCTACACAAATAGCTAGGTATAAATTTTCCATGAAACCCGGTGTCCTTACAGAGGTTCTCAGCTACGTTTTCGAACCAGAAACACGACCAAGATCGGTGGACGCACTATAGCGTGAAGAGGGTACGGGACAACAAGAGACGGAGCACATTTGTTAGCCCGGTGCCCGGTATGGGGCAACTTCCTGTACGGCAACAATCTGCCACTAGCAATCCGCCAACAAAATTGTCGAACCATCGCTACAGGCCATTGTTTTTACTGCGGTATTTTTCCAGACGTTCAATCCAGTCTCCACACGCTGAGAGTAAACTTACTTGAACGAAAGTCATATCACCATGGACCACATTGAAGTCACCCAGCGCGGGCACATTCTTGAGATCAAACTCAACAGGGTGGATAAATACAACGCTCTGTCGCCCGCGATGTACCACGCTTTAGGTAAAGCACTGGCACTACTCAACACTGACCCAGAGCTCCGTGTAGCCGTGTTGCATGCCGAGGGTAAACATTTCACCACCGGCGTGGAACTGGACCTGTGGGCACCCCTATTTGGCAGTGGTAGTGCCTTTCCCGTGCAAGCGGACGAGATCGACCCCTTTGGCCTGACCGGTGCGCGCCATCGCAAGCCCTTAATCATTGCGGTGCAGGGTTACTGCTTTACCTGGGGGGTTGAGATTTTGCTCAATTGCGAGATTCGCGTCGCTGCGCGTGACACCCAATTTCAAATGTTGGAGGTCCAGCGCGGCCTCTACCCCTGTGGCGGCGCGACCCTGCGTTTGCCCAAGGAAGTGGGATGGGGCAACGCCCACAAGGTGCTACTCACCGGCGAACGCTGGAGTGCAGAGGAAGCCTATCGTTGGGGCATGGTGCAGGAGCTTGTAGAGACCGGTGAGCAGTTTGCTAAGGCCATGCAATACGCCGAAAGGATTGCCGCCAACGCGCCGATGGGTGTGCAGGGCTTGCTGCAGTCCGCCCGCACCGCCTTGGTGGAGGATCATGCTACCGCTGTGGCGCAGATGTTTTCTAAGCTGGCGCCTGTGATGCAAAGCGAAGATGCCGCAGAGGGGGTGCGCTCTTTTGTGGAGCGACGTCAGGCGATATTTAAGGGGCGGTAGTGCAAGTGAACCTTGTGGCGAAAGACTGAAACCCACCAAGGCCGGCGACATTGCGATACCGTCCTGTCAGCCTTCCCGCACAGCGCACTTGCGGACCCATCCACACCCTATGAAGCCCGCCCAGATCGAAGCCTTCTTCGCCACGCTAAAGGCCGCCAACCCGATGCCGGTGACAGAGCTGGAGTACACCAGTGTGTTCGAGCTGCTCACTGCTGTGTTGCTCAGCGCGCAGGCTACCGATGTAGGCGTCAACAAAGCCACACGCAAACTCTTCCCGGTGGCCAATACGCCGCAGGCGATTCTGGATCTGGGTCTGGACGGGCTGGAGTCTTACATCAAGACCATTGGCCTGTACCACAGCAAGGCCCGGCACCTGCTGCAAACCTGCCGCATGCTGGTAGACCTGCACGCGGGTCAGGTGCCCCGCTCGCGCGAGGCGCTAGAGGCTCTGCCCGGCGTGGGCCGCAAGACGGCCAATGTGGTGCTCAACGTAGCCTTTGGCGAGCCCACCATGGCGGTGGATACCCACATATTTCGGGTGGGCAACCGCACCGGGCTGGCGGTGGGTGCCACACCTTTTGCGGTAGAGCAGCAATTGCTCAAACGCATCCCCGCGCATTACCTGGTGGATGCCCACCACTGGCTGATTTTGCATGGCCGCTATGTGTGCCAGGCGCGCAAGCCGCAGTGTTGGCAATGCGGTGTCATCACCAGTTGTGACTTCGCTGACAAGACGCCCGCACCGGCGTAAAACCCCGCGTGGTATGGTTGCCGTGTGACCAAATCCATACGCTGTACCCTGCTCTCCCTGCGCGACCTGGTGGTCTCCGCAGGCCCATTTGTTGCACTGGCTGTGGTGCTTCTAGCCCTGGCTTATTGGTGGCTCGACCCCAATCCGCCCAAACGCGTGACCCTGGCCACCGGGCCGGAACAAAGCGCCTACGAGGCCTTTGGCAAACACTACGCCCAGCTACTGGCCAAGGACGGCATTACCGTAACCCTGATCCCGTCAGAAGGTTCTGCCGACAACCTGCGACTGCTGCGCGAAGGCAAAGCCGACTTGGGTTTTGTGCAAGGCGGCACCCGCGAGGCCAATGGGCCGGATGATGCTGGTCTGGAGTCTTTGGGCAGCCTGTTCCTGGAGCCCGTGTGGCTGTTTTACCGCGAGGCCGCCGCACCCGCCGACACCACACCGCCGCACACACTGGAGTCGCTTACCCAACTGGAGGGTCTGCGCATCAACGTGGGTACACCCGGCAGTGGTGTGCCCAACCTGATGCGCAAGTTGCTGGACAGCAACCGGGTAGACCTGGCTAAGGTGACCCTGTCGCAACTGGAGCAAACCCCCGCCACGGTGGCCTTTTTGGGTGGTGAGCTGGACGCGCTGGTGTTTGCATCGGCACCCGAATCGCTGATGGTGCAAATGCTGCTACAAACGCCGGGCATCAGGCTGATGGACTTTGCCCAGGCCGATGCCTATTCGCGCCGTTTTGCTTTTTTGAGCCCGGCCCTGCTGCCGCGCGGTGTGGTGGATTTGGCCAGCGACATACCGCCACAAAACGTGCGCCTGGTCGCCCCCACCACCACGCTGCTGACCCGTAGCACCACGCACCCTGCCCTGCTGCAGTTGTTTGCGCTGGCGGGCAACACCATCCACGGCAGCGCGGGCTGGTTCAAAAGCGCCCGCGAATACCCCAATGTGCGCAACAACGAACTACCCGTGGCGCAAGAGGCCGAGCGCAGCATACAAGCAGGCGCGCCGCTGCTGCAGCGCTACCTGCCGTTCTGGGTGGCCAACCTGGTTGAACGCATGTGGTTGGTCATGGGTACGATTTTGTTGGTGCTGTTGCCGCTGTCACGCATCGTGCCGCCGCTGTACGCGTTTCGGGTGCGCTCGCGCATTTTCCGCTGGTATGCGCAACTGCGTGACCTCGAGGCGCGGGCCGAAGGCTGTGAAGACACTGCACCACTGCTGGAAGAACTCGACCAGATAGACCGCCATGCCGAGAAAATCGTCGTGCCACTGTCGTACACCGATGAACTCTATGCCCTGCGCAACAACATACAGTTGGTGCGCAAGAAGTTGCTGCAGGGCGCGGCCCGCTAGCTACCACTCGACACCGGCTCGGTATCGGCCAGATAACGGCTAAATATCCGCCAGCTGCCACTGCCCCCATGCGGGTGCCGCCAGAGGCCACTGGTCGGCACGGCTGATGTGCCGTAGCCCCTGAGCCAGCAGCGTGGTTGCGCGTATGACCCCGGCATGGGTGATCCACACCGTGGGTTGGTTGCAGGCCCGGGTTTCGTCCCACACCGCGCCCACGCGGCGCATGAAGTCGCCCACGCTCTCAGCGCCGCCGCAGCGCCAGGTGTCAAAGGCGGCGGTCCAGCCATCCAACTCGGCGCGGGGTATGGCATCCCAGCGCTGACCCTCCCACTGGCCAAAGTCCATTTCCTGCAAGCGGGGCTCCAGCGTGTAAGCCAAATCGGGCCGCAGCCCCCGCAAAACCTGCGCAAGCTGCTCACATCTTTGTAGCGGTGATGAAACCACGCAGACGCCATGCGGTAGGACGGTGGCCAGACCTTGTGCGGCCAACTGCGTTGCGGGGGGGTCTGCCGCAATGTTGCTGGCACCATAGCAAACACCAGCCTCCACCAAGGGTTGCGCGTGGCGCACCAGCCAGAGCGTCATAGCGCCAGGGCCAGGCCCAGGTAGAACGCAATCTCGCAAACCTGCTGCGTAGCGCGCAGCCCATCGCCGGTAAAACCCTGCAGGCGGTGCCACAGC
>JBKJJC010000141.1:0-4832 GCA_046598245.1 Rhodoferax sp. | reverse complement strand
CACACAACTGGATGAACTGCCCGGCTTTGGTTGATCCATTGGGTTGAATCGGCCCGTTGTTGCCCAGAATACCCACCAGATGACCCTGCACGCGGGCGTGACCGCACATCATCTCTGCGCCGTATTCGGCCTTGAACTCCAGAAAATCTGAGGCATCCACCAGCCGGGCAATCACCTCGCGCACGTCATACGGCTCGCGCTCGTCGGCTGGCACGATGCCCATCAACTCCTGCTCGTCAAACAGTGGCTCGGCATAGGTGGCGGCCCCTGCCACAACATCCCAGCGCAGCTTGTCCATCACCTCGCGTGCCATGGCAATGGCGTGGGCATCGTCCTCACACAGGTATTCACCCAGGCCGGTGACCTGCGCGTGGGTCTCGGCGCCACCCAGTTCGTCTTCAGTGCAGTCCTCACCAATGGCGGCCTTGACCAACGGCGGGCCAGCCAAAAAGATATTCGAGCGCCCGCGCACCAAAATCACATAGTCCGACAGACCCGGCAGGTAAGCACCACCCGCTGTGGACGACCCATGCACCACCGCAATTTGTGGCAGCCCCATGGCTGACATGCGGGCCTGGTTGGCAAAGGTGCGACCGCCTTCGATAAAGATCTCGCTCTGGTACATCAAGTTGGCGCCGCCACTCTCCACCAAGGAGATCAGCGGCAGCTTGTTCTCCTGTGCGATCTGCTGCGCGCGCAAGGCCTTCTTCAGGCCCATGGGCGCCACCGTGCCGCCCTTGACTGCGCTGTCGCTGGCGGAAATGATGCAGCGCTTGCCCGCCACCACACCAATGCCCACGATAGAGCCGCCGCCCATGACCGACTTTTTGCCGTCATCGTCGTGCATGTTCAACCCGGCGAGCCGGCTCAACTCCAGGAATGGCGTACTACGGTCCAACAAGCGGGCCACACGTTCACGCGGCAGCAACTGCTTGCGCTTCTCAAACTTGTCGCGTTTGGATTCGGACTCGGCAATCACCAAGCCCTCCAGGCGCTGGACTTCGGCCAACAGGCCCAACATACGCTGGGCATTGGCGGCAAAGGCATCAGATGTGGGCTTGATCTTGGATCGAATGGCAGGCATCGGGAAAAGTCCTAGCGTTAATGATGGGCATTAGACGGCATGGTGACGTTAACGTCAACCAAATGCCGTATAGGTGTTTTCACTGATGTTAAGGAGATAGTGGGCCGCTAATATTCAGGACGTTTGCCACCACCCGTGTCAGAAAAGCTCTTCCCCATCCCCAACCAAGGACACCCCATGAACTTAGAAGCCTGCACCGAAGCCATCCGCACCAAGGTAGGTGCCGACAGCGGCCTGGCCGCCACCTTGAAGTTTGATTGCGGCGCTGACGGCGTTATCCGCATCGACGGCGCATCCACCCCCAACACCGTGAGCAACGACAACGTCGACTCCGACTGCACCGTGGGCATCACGCTGGAAAACCTGAACGCCTTGCTCAGTGGCGACCTGGAACCCACCACCGGCTTCATGGCCGGCAAGCTCAAGGTCTCGGGCGATATGGGTGTTGCCATGCGCCTGCAACGCGTCATCTGATCCCTATGGCCGCTGCTGATGACGCGCAGGCCTTTGTCGACTCGCACCGCGACGAGGCCACCACCGAACTCTTTGGCATCACCGAGCTGTGCCGGGAGTTCGGCATCACGCTGCGGGCGCTGCGCTTCTATGAAGACAAGGGGCTACTGGCCCCGCGGCGCGTCAACGGTGCGCGTATCTACACCCGGCGCGACCGGGCCCGCCTGTCACTGATCCTGCGCGCCAAGGCGATTGGCTCGCCACTGTCCGAGATCAAACGTTACCTGGATCTGTATGGCAACCAGGGCGAAGGCCGCGCGCAACAGTTGGGCTACGTGATTGAGCGGACCGACGCCGAAATTGCCGAACTGGAAAAGAAACGCGCCCAAATCGACGAGACACTGGCCGAGTTGCGGGTCATCAACCAAACCTCCCGCGCGCAGTTGGAAACCCGCCAGCGGCTAGACGCCAAAAACTGATACGGCCGAAGTGGCCAGCCAGGGCCCGAAACTGGCTATGATGCCCTGTGCCCTCTCTGCGCAAAGTCACTATCCCAAACACGAATCAATGAACACCTGGTCCGCCGCCATTGCCGCCGCCAGCCTGCTCATTGCGGCAGCGATGTGTGGCCTCTTTTGGCGCGAACGCTTGCACAGGCGCCGCCTCTCGCATGAGCTTTACGGGCTAGAGAAACAACTCGCTACCCAAAGTGGGGGCTATACCCCCACCGGGTTGATGACACGCGGCAGCTTTGATGCCGCCCTGGCAAAAAAAGGGCGCGAGATAGACCGCGGCGGCGGAAATTTCTGCGTGCTGTATGTCGCTCTGGACAATTTTGTGATCCTCAGCGACGCCTTTGGCAGCGAGACGGGAGACCGCATGCTCAAAGAAGTATCTCGGCGCCTGTCTCTGGCCGACGGTAAAAAAACACGCGCCTGTAATATTGCCGTCGGAGAATTTGCGCTGTTTGTAGACGGCGACCACCGCAGCGCCCGCAAATCCGCACAGCGCGTAGCCGACGCCCTGGCAGTGCCGCTGGCCTTGGATGCCATACGCGCCCAACTGACCTGCTCCATTGGGGTGGCGGTTTACCCGGAGCATGGTGCCATCGGCAAACTGTTGAGCAACGCGGCGCTGGCCATGCGCAGCGTCAAGTTCAATGGCGGCAGCGACTTCTGCCTGTACGACCCCAAAATGGGCGTCGAAGTACGTGAGCAAGCCCTGCTGTTCAACGACCTGCGCAGCGCCTTGGAAAAGGGAGAGTTCGAGCTCTACTTTCAACCCAAGATTGACGCCATCAGTCTGCAGGTCACAGGGGCCGAGGCCCTGCTGCGCTGGCACCATTCCGAAAGGGGCTTGATCAGCCCCGTGGTATTTATTCCGCTGGCAGAACAGTACGGGCTGATCGGCCCCATCGGCAACTGGGTGATAGAAGAGGCCTGCCGCAAGGCCGCCCGATGGCGCGAACAAGGACTGCGCATGCGTGTGGCGGTCAATATCTCAGGCTACCAGATGCGCGAAGATGACCTGGTAGAACGCATCACCGCAGCGCTGCGGCGCCATTCCCTACAGCCGGACCGGTTCACCTGCGAGATCACTGAATCCGTCGCCATGGAAGACACCAAGGTCACACAACAGACTTTTGAGAAGATGCGCAACGCTGGTTTCCATGTGTCCATTGACGACTTTGGTACCGGCTACTCCAGCCTGGCAGCCTTGCGCAAGTTGCCCGCAGCAGAGTTGAAAATCGACCGTGCCTTTGTGTCCGACCTGGAAGAAAGTGAAGACGCCCGCTCGATTGCGCAATCCATCGTCAATATGGCCACCGCACTGAATTTGCGGGTGGTCGCCGAGGGGGTGGAGACACCGGGGCAGCGCGACCTGTTGATGGCTATGGGCTGTAATGAACTTCAGGGGTTTCTGTTTTCCCTGCCCATGCCCGCGTACGAGCTGGAGCGCCTAGCCCTGGATGTTGACCATGAGCCAGAAGATATGGGGTTCCGTAAATCGCTTTTTTCAGAGACTTATCTGGGAAAATTACACTGACAACCGGCGCAGACCGGTTGCCCTCCCGCCCTAGACCGCTTACCGTCCGAACCATAAGGCAGTGCCATGAGTTTTTTTGACCGATTTCGAACACTCACCAAAAAAGAAGAGACAAGGCCCGATGCAACGCTTGCAGGCCCCCTGCAAGCCGCCATCGAACGGCGCCTGCGTAAGCGTAAAAACGCGCGCCAAGGCGCAACTGCACTGATCATTGACGATTCGCCCACTGTGGTGGCCGTCCTGCGCAAGATCCTACGTTCTGCCGGGTATATCACCCAGGATGCAGGCGACGCCGAACAGGGCCTGGCGATGCTGGCCGAAACCAAGTTCGACCTCATCTTTCTGGACATCGTGTTGCCCGGCATGAACGGCTTTGGTGCACTGCGCGCCATCCGCAAGGACCCCGCCACCCAGCACGTCCCCGTCATCATGATCAGCGGCAATGAACACGCCACCGAGCAGTTTTATGCCAACAGGATCGGGGCCGATCTGTTTATGAAGAAGCCGTTCTCCCGGTACGAGGTCTTTGCCCACATCGAGATGCTGCTAGACGCCAACCGCGACCTGCGCCGCAAGGGCGCAACCGAGCCAACGCCAACACCCGCCGCTGCCACCCCGGAACTGCAGGAAGAAATGATCCAGACGCTGCCCAACGCCCGAACCGCCGCCGCTCTGTCCGCACCAGCGGTTGGCAGCAACCCACCGGTCCTGAGCACACTGGCCCAATCGCCCGAACTGGAAGCCCGCAAACAGCTCACGGCCATGGGGCTGCAATATTTTGACCAAGGCCAGTTTGTAGCGGCCATCCAGCGCGGGGACCAGCTGGCCGTGGCACTGTTTGTGGCGGGACATGGGATATCCAAGGATGTGGTGGCAGACGGCAAGACCCCGTTGGCACTGGCCCAAGAACTGGGCAAGGCAGAGGTCATTCAATTGCTGGAGTGACCACGTCCAGCAAAAAAGGCCTGTTGTCCTAGCGGATAACAGGCCTTTTTTACTTACCGAAATGAAATGGTAGGGCGTGAGTGACTTGAACACTCGACCAAAGGATTATGAGTCCTCTGCTCTAACCAACTGAGCTAACGCCCCAAACCAGCCGTTGATTGTAGTGGCCCGCTATCGCTGATTCCGCGCGGGCGTGGGTCGGATGCCACATGCTATGCATTTAATAGCTAGATACACTTATTCGACGGGGGCTAGAGGCCAATTTGAGGATAAAGCCTGGTGTCTGGCGGGCAGGTGGGCGGCG
>JBKJJC010000334.1:0-4573 GCA_046598245.1 Rhodoferax sp. | reverse complement strand
CTAGATGTCGCAGATCCTTTGCTCTGGCGACTGCTGCTGGTGGATGTTTTGACGACCCACATGCGGCACTTGCTTCTCTCTCTTCTCTTTACTTCCAAGTAAGCTGGCTTTTTTACGGCCAGCGTTCGGCGGGAATCGAACCCGCGACAGACGCGTTATTGGCGCGTTGCTCTAACCATCTGAGCTACAGAACGGTGACATCTGGGAGTTGAACCCAGCGGGGAGGCTCCTCTAACCGAGCCTCCCCTTGACCGCATGCCTTTGCCCCACGTTTCCAGGTCGCGGCATACAAAGAAACGCTGGAATGAACCAAGCCTCTTTGCACCAGCGGGGCCCGGTTACCCGGAAACCCCTGCTTGTTAGCGAACACCTTCTGCGGTTGGCTCTACCTATATTGCACGGGGCGTGCCAACTCGGCTGTTGCCTAAGGAGTTTTTGTAAGCTATTGAATTTATTAAGTATTTTTCTAAATCTCAATACTGCAAGCAAATTCTCAGGCGACGGTATTTATATAAACTATCTTTTAAGCTAGTAAACTAGCTGAATGAAAAAACTCGTTGTCATCGGATTCCTGGGCACCCAACTCGATTCCGGCCTCAGCCCCACGCGCTGGGAGAAATGGCGGCCCACGGTCTCGCTTGCGCAGCATGAAGACTTGGTTGTGGATCGGCTGGAGCTGTTTCACGACACGCGCAGCACGGCGCTGGCCCGGCAGGTGCAAGCCGACTATGCGCAGTTGTCGCCCACCACCGAGGTAAAGCTGATAGAGATGAACCTGGCCAACCCCTGGGACTTTGGCGAGGTCTACACCGCGCTGTACGACTGGGCGGCGGCTTACCCTTTTGATCCTTCTAAAGAAACCTACCAGGCCCACATCACCACCGGCACGCACGTGGCGCAGATTTGTTTGTTTCTGCTGGTCGAGGCGCGCTTCTTGCCCGGTGTGCTGTTGCAAAGCGCACCACCCAGAGGTCGCCAGGGCCGTGGGCCGGGCAGCCATGAGGTGATTGACCTGGACCTGTCGCGCTACGACGCCATCAACCAGCGTCTGCATATGGCCCAGCAAGACGCCGTGTCGTTTTTGAAGAGCGGCATCGCCACCCGCAATACACGCTTCAATACGCTGATAGATGAGGTGGAGCGCGTGGCGGTGCAGAGCAAGGCACCCATGCTGCTGACCGGCCCCACGGGTGCGGGCAAGTCCATGCTGGCGCGGCGCGTGTATGAGCTGAAGAAGGCGCGCCACCAGATTGAAGGCGAGTTTGTCGAGGTGAACTGCGCCACGCTGCAGGGCGACGGCGCGGGCTCCACGCTGTTTGGCCACAAGAAAGGCGCGTTCACGGGCGCCATTACCGATCGCCCCGGCCTGCTGCGCACCGCGCACGGTGGCCTGCTGTTTCTGGATGAGATTGGCGAACTGGGCCTGGACGAGCAGGCCATGTTGTTGAAGGCGGTGGAAGAAAAGCGCTTCCTACCCATGGGCGCGGACCGCGAGGCGAGCAGTAATTTTCAGCTCATCGCAGGTACCAACAAGGACCTGCGCATCGAGATTAATGCGGGGCGCTTTCGCGAAGACCTGTTCGCCCGTATCAACCTATGGACCTACACCCTGCCCGGCTTGGCGCAGCGGCGTGAGGACATCGAGCCCAATGTGGACCACCAGCTCGCACTGGCCGCGCAGGATCTGGGCAAACAGGTGCGCTTTACGGCTGAGGCACGCAGTGCCTACCTGCGTTTTGCCACTGCCGTAGACGCAGCATGGCGCGGTAATTTTCGCGACCTCAGCGCATCCATCACGCGGCTGGCAACGCTGGCGGGCCACGGGCGCATTGGCATTGCCTTGGTGCAAGCAGAGATTCAGCGGCTGCGCTGGCAATGGCAATCGCTCCCGGTTTCCGAATTGGCTGCCGGGTCCGCAATGGCACACACACAAACATCGACCAACCCCATATCACTGCAAGACCTATTGGGCAACGACAAAGCCGAATCACTGGACACCTTTGACCAACTGCAACTCCTGGCCGTGCTCTCCGTTTGCCGCAAACACTCCAGCCTCAGCGATGCAGGTCGGGAGCTTTACAACATCTCGCGCCAGCAGCGCAGTGTCGTCAATGACGCGGATCGTTTGCGCAAATTTTTGCTGAAGTTTGGATTGAACTGGGATGCCGTTGCACGACATAGCTGACTAGACACCCTCTGTGTGCGCTATCACACAGATCTGCGCGCCAATTTTTCGCAAAATCGACAATCGTTTACACACCATTAGAAGAGGTATCGCCATGCTGTACACCGTTGCCGTTATATTAATCATTCTCTGGCTGCTGGGTCTCGTTACCTCGTTTACCCTGGGCGGCTTTATTCACATTCTGCTTGTCGTAGCCATTATTTCCATTCTGCTGCGAATCATTCGCTAGAGGTCACCCAAGCATTGGGGCGGCGTGGGTAAAATAAAACCCACAATGAGATCACCACGCCTGCACATGTTGCACCCCCCAAAAACCTGGCTCAAGGGCAGCGACGACCATCCCTTCGGGCATGCACCTTGAACCAGCCAGGCGCTTCTTTTTTCACTGCTCGCACAGAGCCCGAAGGCCTGCAGGTCGACGCCGGCGACACCGACGTTTTGTTGTTGTCCCTTGAAATGGGTGGCAGCAACTGGCCGAGCTCCTGCCGCAACGGCACCTGTCGCACCTGTATCGGGCAATTGCAAAGCGGCCAGGTTCGCTACGCGGTGGGGTGGCCGGGCCTGAGCAATGAAGAACTGGCCGAATCTTATGTACTGCCCTGCGTGGCCTACCCTTGCTCAGACGTAGTGCTGCGCCAGGGCTATTGAGCGGTGTTTGCGAACCGCTCCTATCACTATCCATTCAGTTTCCTCAGCCACTTGGGTGTTGTCGAATAAGGCGTACCAAGACAGCGTCGGTCTGGCTCGCCGGATGAGCAAGCACAATTGTGCGAACGGGTTACATCAAACACATGACCCGGTATGGCTAGTGCAAACTGAGCAGGAGCGCCTGGAATCTAAACAGCGTGGAGCTACACGATGGCAGTGCGTCTAACCCTATAAGCGAGAGCTTTAGGCATACTCAGCAGATGAACATCCAGGAAAAACCCACATTTGAAACCCCCTTTGCGTGGATAGGTGGTGAAGACAAGGTCAAAGCGCTGACCGAGCGCTTCTACGACCTCATGGACCTGGAGAGTGGCTACGCCGAACTGCGCACCGCACACGGCCCAGACCTGGGCGGCGCACGCGAGAAACTGTTCTGGTTCTTGTGCGGTTGGCTGGGCGGCCCGCCGCACTACACCGACCGCTTTGGCCACCCGCGGCTGCGCATGCGGCACATGCCGTTCAAGATCGGTGAGGTCGAGCGCGACCAGTGGCTGGCCTGCATGGCCCAAGCGATGGCCGAGACCGGTGTACCGCTGGAGCTGGCCGATCAACTGAAGCAATCCTTTTTCAAGACAGCCGATTGGATGCGCAATACCGAGGGGTGAACACCTCCCCAATCAGTATTTCAACGCTTGCGCCTTGCCCCAAAACACCCGGTAGGCGTACACGGTGTAGCCAATGATGACAGGCAACACCACCACCACGCCATAAAAAATCACCATCAACGCCTCGGTCGAGCTGGCGGCCTGCCAGATGGTCATGCGGTCCTCCACCAGCCAGGGAAACAGGCTGTAGCCCAGACCGTAAAACGCCAGCAAGAAGACGCCGACGGTCGCCGCAAACGGCACGCCGATGCCGTATTCATTGCTCTGGGCCAGGCGCACCGGCAGGCGTTTGACGCTGCGCGCAATCACACCCAGCAATACTGCCGTGATGAGGGGGATAGGGAACAACAACACGATGTTGGGAAACGCAAACCACTTGTCAAAGATGCGCTGGCTGACCAGCGGTGTGACGGCCGAGATCGCCACCACGCCCGCTGCGGTCAGCCATAAACTACCCTGCGCCCAGCGCACGGCCTTCAACTGCAGCGCGCCTTCGGTCTTCATGATCAGCCAGCCCGCGCCCAGCAGGCAATAGGCGGCCACCAGGCACAGGCCGATCAGCGCGTTGAACACAGTCGTCCACGCGTCGGTGCGAAAGCCCGTGATGAGCCCGCCCAGCATGAAGCCTTGCGACCAGCTGGCCAACACGGAGCCCACGTAAAAAGCCGTATCCCATAGCGGCTTGTGGTGGTCACGCGCCTTAACGCGAAAGTCAAAGGCCACGCCACGCAGCGTCAGGCCAAACAGCATCAGCGCCACCGGCAGATACAGGGCGCCCAGGATCACGCCGTGGGCCTGTGGAAACGCCACGAGCAGCACACCCACACCCAGCACCAGCCAGGTCTCGTTGGCGTCCCAAAAGGGGCCGATGCTGGCGATCATCGCGTCCTTCTGTTCGCGGTCATCGGCCCGGCGTAAGAGCACGCCCACACCCAGATCGTAGCCGTCCATGATCACGTAGGCCAGCATGGCCAGCGCCATCACCGCGGCAAAGACCAGGGGCAACCAGCCCTGGGGTTGGGTTAGATCCGGCATAACGTCAAACATGTTTTGGCCCTCCAGCCCCCGTCGGTAT
>JBKJJC010000211.1:0-15059 GCA_046598245.1 Rhodoferax sp. | reverse complement strand
ATCTTCGGCATGCTGCCGATGGCCATTGGCATGGGTGAGGGCAGTGAAGCCCAAGCTCCGATGGGCCGTGCGGTGATTGGCGGGCTGATTACCAGCACCTTGCTGACCCTGGTGGTGGTGCCAGTGCTGTATACCTATTTGGACAACTTGCCGCGCTGGCTCAAGCGTCGGTTGGGTAGGGCGCAACCCGTTGTAGAGAGACCGGTTACTTCCATCGTCTGATGGTTGGCACGGCCTGTGCTACTCGGTACAAACCACTACAACAGGGCACGCTAGATGTGTGCCCAATGCACTACGATACGCGCCATGCTAAATATCCCTTCTCGTATCGAGTCGGGCTTTGTCGGTGTTTGCCTTTCTCTCACATTGAGTCTGGCCCTGGGCGCTACCCCCGCCTTTGCCGCACCCGCTGCCCCGGTTTTATCCAAACCGCCTCTGATCAAAGCGCCAGTAGCACCCATTCAAACGGGTGTCTGGTCGCACGCTATTTCGGCCTATGCACCGCCCAAATACCCGGCTGACTTCAAACACTTTGATTACGTCAACCCAGACGCACCCAAAGGGGGCACGTTAAACCTGAAGAACCCAGACCGGCGTACGAGTTTCGATAAGCTCAATCCCTACACCACGCGCGGCAGTGCGCCAGCCGCGATTACCATGTTCATGCTGGAACCTCTGGCGATTCAGTCCATGGATGAGCCGCAGGCCATGTATGGCGTAATCGCTGAGGAGATGCTGGTCGCGGCGGATATGTCGTCGGTTTCCTTCCGGCTCAACCCCAGGGCCCGCTTTAACAATGGCGATCCGGTAACTCCGCAAGACGTCGTCTATTCCCTGGAGCGTGTCAAGAGCAAAGAAGCATCGCCGGCCACGCAAATCGCATTTGCGGACCTGGAGCGGGCGGTAGCCGTAGACGCCCGTACGGTGCGCATTGAGCTCAAGGCGAAGACTGTGGATGCAGTATTTTCGGCGGGGAGCATGGGTGTGTTCTCGCACAAGTGGGGCCAAGGCAAGAAGTTTGACGACGTTGTGATGGATAAACCCATAACAACCGGCGCCTACCTGATTGAAACCTACGAATTGCCCAGTAGCATTACTTTTAAGCGCAACCCTGAATACTGGGGCAAGGATGTTGCCTCGCGCCGTGGGCATTTCAACTTCGAACGAATCCGCTACCGGATGTACAAGGATGACACGGTGGCATGGGAGGCATTTAAGGCCGGCGAGTTCGATATCTTCAAAGAGTATCGCGCCAGTTCCTGGATCCGCAAACACAGTGGACCCAAATGGGAGAACGGCAGCATCCTCAAGAAGTCGTTTAAAACCAGTACCGGAAATGGCCTGCAGGCCATGCGCCTGAACCAACGCAAACCGTTGTTCCAAGATATCCGTGTGCGCGAGGCGCTGATGCTGGCCTGGGACTACGATCGCTACAACCAGTACGGTACGTTCTCCCATTCCTACAGTCTGTTCAACAACTCTGATTTCGCCGCCACCGGCCTGCCGTCGGCGGAAGAGCTTGCGCTGCTGGAGCCTTTTCGCGCAGAGTTGCCTGCTCGGGTATTTGGAGCATCGTTTGTCCCACCCGACAATTTGAGTGGCCCCAATGCGTTACGTGAGCACTTGCGCCAGGCGCGCGATCTGTTGGTCGAGGCCGGCTGGAAGATTGCCGCTGATGGCACGCTGCGCAACGGAAAAGGTGAGGCTTTCGAGTTTGAATACCTAGAGCCGGGACTCCCGGGACGTCTGATTGATTACCAGCGCAATCTGGCGAAGCTGGGTATCGTGATGAAGGAGCGCATCGTTGACTTTGCGTTGTACCGCCGCAGACTGGAGCAGTATGACTTTGACTTGGTCGTGATTGTGGAGGGCGATTTCACGATCCCCAGCTCCACAGACTTGAGTGCCACCTATGGCAGCAAGTCCGCAGACGAACCGGGCAACAACAACTTCAGCGGCGTGAAGAGTCGTGCTGTGGACGCCTTGATTGATCGCATGGGCAAGGCCACAACGCTGGACGAAATGCGTGTAGCGACTCGGGCCTTGGACCGGGTCGTTATGTGGAATTTTTGGCAGATCCCGCAGGTCTACATTGCGGCCGAACAGATATCTTTCCGAAGCCGCCTAGCCATGCCCGCGATGCAGGCCAAATACTTTGTGGCAGATTCCTACCCAACTTCCAGTTCCCCGCCGTGGCCGCTGTGGACCTGGTGGATCAAACAAACCCCGGACACTGCCGCAGGGCAATGACACCGCATGATTACCTATATTTTAAAACGCTTGCTGTTGATGGTGCCAACGCTGATTGGTGTGTTGACCGTAACATTCGTGGTCATCCAATTTGTTCCCGGCGGGCCGGTGGAGCAGATATTGGCCGAAGCGCGTGCAGGGCAGGCGGGGGGCGATGCCAGTGCCTATAAGGCCGGTCGCGATATCGACAAAAAACAAGTCGAAGAGTTGAAGAAACTCTACGGCTTTGACAAGCCTGCGCACGTTCGTTACGTAGAAATGCTGGTTAACTTTGCACGCTTCGATCTTGGGCGCAGCTTTATGCAAAACAAAGACGTCTGGACCCTGATCAAAGACAAGTTGCCGGTCTCGGTGAGCCTGGGTTTGTGGACATTTTTGATTACGTACCTAGTGTCCATTCCGATGGGCATTGCCAAGGCTGTGCGCGACGGTAGTACGTTTGACAACGTGACCACCATGGTGGTGTTGATCGGGTTCGCAATACCAGGCTTTGTGCTTGGTGTGTTGCTGATTGTTCTCTTTGCGGGCGGGTCTTTTTGGGATTGGTTTCCGCTGCGTGGGCTGACATCGGACAACTGGGCCACGCTGGGTTGGGTTGAGCGCATCAAGGACTATTTCTGGCACCTTACGCTGCCGCTTATTTGCCTGGTGATTGGCAGCTTTGCGACCATCACGCTGCTAACCAAAAACACCTTCGTGGAAGAAATTCGCAAGCAGTATGTGCTGGTCGCACGTGCCAAAGGCCTGAGCCAGCGCCGTGTTCTGTACAAGCATATTTTCCGCAATGCGCTGATTCCGTTGGTGACCGGATTTCCAGCTGCTTTTATTGGCGCTTTTTTTGCAGGCTCGGTGCTGATTGAAACTCTTTTCTCTCTGGATGGCCTTGGGCTCCTGGGGTATGAGGCGGTGATTCGCCGCGACTATCCGGTGGTGTTAGGCTCCTTGTATGTATTTACGCTGATTGGTTTGGTTGTAAAGCTGGTGTCTGATCTGTTGTATGTGGTGGTGGACCCACGGGTCCAGTTTGAGGCGGTGTCACGATGAGCACGCCGGTTGTAAACCAAATGCTATCTGAGGTGACACCTCAGTCACCGACGCAACGGGCGTGGGCGCGATTTAAGCGCAATCGTCTGGGCTATATCGCACTGTGGCTGTTTTTGATCCTGCTGGTTGTAGCTACGTTCGGAGAGTTAGTTAGCAATGACAAACCGTTCTTAGCGCAGATCAATGGCAAGACCTATTTCCCCGTTCTGAACAACCCGAGCGATCTGGAGCTGGGCGGAGACTTTCGCACACCCACGGATTGGAAAGATCCGTTTGTTATCGGGCTTCTGGACCAGCCTGGAAACTGGAAAATTGGCACGTTGAATCCACACTCCGCCACCTCGTTCAACTATTTTTCCAAGAGGCCCAATCCTGCTGCGCCATCGGTTGATAACTGGCTGGGTACAGACAAGTTCGGCCGCGATATGCTGGCGCGCCTGCTATATGGTTTTCGCGTGAGTATCTGGTTTGCGATAGCACTGACCCTCACCGGTACAGTCATTGGTATGGTCATGGGGGCAGTGCAAGGCTACTTTGGCGGTCGTCTGGACTTGACCACACAACGTCTGATTGAGATCTGGGGGGCGGTTCCCGAGTTGTATTTGCTGATCATTGCAGCTTCCATCTTCGAGCCGTCTTTGCTGCTGCTGTTGGTGTTGCTGTCGCTGTTTGGCTGGATCGGTTTGTCGGACTATGTGCGGGCCGAATTTCTGCGCAACCGCAACCTGGAGTTTGTCAAGGCCGCCCGCGCGCTGGGCTTGTCCAACCTGCAGATCATTCGCCGCCACGTGTTGCCCAACTCGTTAACGCCGGTTATTACCTTTCTGCCGTTTCGCATGAGTGGGGCCATCTTTGCGCTGACCTCACTGGACTTTCTGGGTCTGGGTGTACCGTCTAGCGTGCCGTCGCTGGGTGAACTGTTGAACCAGGGCAAAGACTGGCTAGACGCCTGGTGGATCATTGTTCCCACCTTTTTGGTGCTCACCGTCTCGATGACGCTGCTCACCTTTATTGGCGATGCCCTGCGCGACGCCTTCGACACACGCAAATCATGAGCCAGCCCAATCTGCTTGAAATCGAGCACCTGACGGTGCGCTTCGGTTCGTCCACCGTTGTCAACGACGTGTCTTTTGCCATCCGCCCCGGGGAAAAGTTTGCACTGGTGGGTGAATCTGGTTCGGGCAAGTCGATCACGGCCATGTCGGTGTTGCGCCTGACCGATGCGGCTACTACCACCGGCGCTATACGCTTCAACGGTGCCGAGCTGCTGACCAAAAGCGAGCGTGAGATGCGTGGCATTCGCGGTAGCGACATTGGCATGATCTTCCAAGAGCCCATGACGGCGCTGAACCCGCTGTACACCGTGGGCAACCAGATTGGTGAAGTGCTGGAGCTGCACGAGGCCATGCGCCCCAATGCGGCCCGCGCACGCGCCATCGAGCTGCTGGCGCAGACCGGTATCCCCGAGCCCGAGCGCCGTATCGACTACTACCCGCACCAGTTGTCGGGTGGTCAGCGCCAGCGGGCCATGATCGCCATGGCCCTAGCCTGTAGGCCCAAGCTGTTGATTTGCGACGAGCCCACCACGGCGTTGGACGTGACCATCCAGGCCCAGATTCTCGATTTGCTGGACAACTTGCAACGTGAGATGGGCATGGCGTTGTTGTTCATCACCCATGACCTGAATCTGGTGCGCCGCTTCACGCACCGGGTGGGTGTCATGGAGCGTGGCAAGCTGGTTGAAATGGGTGACACCGAGGCTGTATTCGCCAACCCGCAGCACGCCTATACCCAGAAGCTCATGGCGAGCCGGCCGCAGCGCGTGGTGGTGGATCTGACGGCGGACGCGCCGGTATTGTTGGCGGGCAAGGATATTGCGGTGAGTTTTAGCAGCGCCGAAGGCTGGTTTGGCAAGCGCCATTTCAAGGCAGTGTGTGGTACCACCCTGCAGTTGCGCCGGGGCGAGACCCTGGGCATTGTGGGCGAGTCGGGCTCGGGCAAAACGACGCTGGGCATGGCCCTGCTGTCACTGCAAAAGATTTCTGGTGGCGAAATATCGCTGGGCGGTGAACGCATAGACAACGCGGACCGCAAGGCTTTGCGCGCCATGCGCAAGCGCATGCAAGTGGTGTTTCAGGACCCGTTTGCGTCACTCAGTCCGCGTATGACGGTGGGCCAGATTGTGGGAGAGGGCTTGGCCCTGCACCGTGCAGACCTGGACCAGGCCGCGCGTGACCAGTTGGTGTTGCAAATGCTGGACGAAGTTGGCTTGAGTGAGCGCAGTGGCGTGGCCAATGTGATGCAGCGTTACCCGCACGAGTTTTCAGGCGGCCAGCGCCAGCGTATCTCCATAGCCCGTGCCATGGTGCTGCGCCCTGAGGTGTTGGTGCTGGACGAGCCCACGTCGGCGCTGGATGTGTCGGTGCAGCAGCAGGTATTGAAGCTGCTGGCCGAGTTGCAGCAGCGTTATGGCCTGAGTTATGTGTTCATCAGCCATGACCTGGCCGTGGTGCGTGCCATGTCGCACCGCGTGATGGTCATGAAGGACGGCGATGTCATTGAGGAGGGCGAAGCGCAGGCCTTGTTTGATGCGCCGCAGCAGCCGTATACCCAGGCGTTGTTGGCAGCGGCCCATCTGGCGTGATGGGATCAGGTTTTGGATATGCCCCAGGCCGCTACGGCCAATGAAAAAAGTGCGACCACACCACCCCAAAACCAATAGGGCAACCACAGCGCCTGCGCGATGACGGCGCTGTCAGACGGCATGCCCACGCCGTTCACCACTGCCTGCGCTGAGAACAGATAGCCCAGGTGGTTGAACCACGACAGGCACAGCGTCGCCGCAATGAAGTGCAACAAAAAAGAAGCGGCGGCTTGGGGCAATAGCTTGGCGGCCAAGCCCAGCGTGGCGGCCACAGTCAACATAAAGGCCACACCAAAGGCATTGCGCGACCAGAACACGACCGACACCACGATCAGGATGGCCAGGCTGGCCAACACGGTGCGGGAAAAACGGGGCTTGCGGGACGCCAACAAGAGCCCGATGCCGGCAAAGGTGGGGCCTACTAAGCCCCCGGCCGCTATCAATGCGGTGGCAACGCGCCCCGGGTTGCCGCGCCACTGGGCCATGCCTGAACCATCGGCGTGCAGGATCAGATGGTCAAAGTCCGAGCCGGTCAGCAGCGCCGTGATGCCGTGTCCCATTTCGTGTGCATAGGTAGCCAGCAGCGTCAGCGGGTACAACAACTGGTGGCCATAGGGTACCTGCCAGATCAGCACAACGGCGGCGGTGGACAGGATGAGCAGACTGCGTGATTGCATGGCTTGGCTGAGAAAATCGAATGGCAAATCCCACGCCGATGGGATTGCCAAACAAGCGTTACCGTCTCGTGGCCTACCCGTTGCGCACCAGTCGCGGCACTGCCGCCAGCAAGGTCTGCGTATATGCGTGTTGAGGACGCTGGAGCAGGTCTTCAGCCGTACCCGTTTCCACCAGGCGCCCGTTCTTCATGACCGCAATGTCGTGCGCCAGGTATTCCACCACGCCAAAGTTATGGGTGATAAATAAGTAGGCCACACCCAGCTCTTGCTGCAGTTGTTTCAGCAGATTCAGAATTTGGGCCTGTACCGACACGTCCAGTGCCGAGGTGGGCTCGTCTGCGACGATGAGCCGGGGCTCCACCGCAAGCGCCCGGGCTATGGCCAGTCTCTGGCGCTGTCCGCCGGAAAATTCGTGCGGATAGCGTGTTAGTGCTGTGCGCGGCATGCCCACCTTTTCAAGCAAGGCGGCCACGCGTTCACGCCGGTCCGCGGCGGACACATCCGGGCGCAAGGATGCCACCCCTTCTTCCAGAATCTCATTGACACGCATACGTGGGTTGAGCGACGCAAACGGATCTTGAAACACAATCTGCACCGCTTGGCGGGCCGTGCGCAAGGCTTCGCCATTCAGCGCGTTCAGTGGCTGGCCGAGCAGGCTGGCCGTACCCGTGATGTCGGCCTTGTTGCGCAAGAGCTGCAGCAGACCTTTGCCCACCGTGGTCTTGCCGCTGCCCGATTCCCCCACCAGCGCCAGCGTACGGCCGGCCGCTATCTTAAAAGACACGCCGTCTACCGCCTTGACATGGCCCACGGTTCGCTGCAGCAAGCCTTTTCGAATCGGGAACCATACCGAGTAGTCCTTAACCTCCAGCACAAGCTCACCTGCAGGTTTGTCGGTGGGCAGCAGGGTGTCGGCACCTTCTGCATGGGTTGCTGCGCGTACATGGCCTGGGTC
Source organism: Rhodoferax sp. (assembly GCA_046598245.1). Taxonomy (GTDB): domain Bacteria; phylum Pseudomonadota; class Gammaproteobacteria; order Burkholderiales; family Burkholderiaceae_C; genus Allorhodoferax. The sequence continues at coordinate 7,489 of JBKJJC010000211.1, read as the reverse complement.
TTTGTACAAAACACAGCGCACTGTATGACCGGGGTGCGCCTCAATCAGTGCGGGCGGTGCCGTGCGGCATTGGTCCATGGCATCTGCGCAGCGGCTCGCAAAGCGGCAACCCGTGAACTCCTGGTTGAGCGAGGGGACCGTGCCCGCAATAGAAGCCAGCCGCCGTCCGCGCTTGCTGGAGTCGGGCAGGGCATCGAACAGATTGACCGCATAGGGGTGCAAGGGGCGGGCAAAAAATTCCTTGGCTTCGGCGACCTCCACCACTTGACCGGCATACATGAGCGCGACCCGGTGTGCCATCTGGGACACGATGGCCAGATCGTGTGTGATCAGCAGCATCGCCATCTTTTGGGACTTTTGGAGCTCCTTGAGCAGGTCCAAAATTTGGGCCTGAATCGTCACGTCCAGTGCAGTGGTGGGTTCGTCGGCAATCACCACATCCGGCTCGGCTGCCAGGGCGATGGCAATCATCACCCGCTGCTTTTGGCCACCGGACATTTGAAACGGGTAGTCATGCACCCGGCGCTCTGGCTCGGGGATGCCCACCCGTTTAAGCCAGTCCACCGCGCGGGCCGTAGCGGCCTCGCCGCGCACTGCCGTGTGCCGCTCTATGACCTCGGTAATCTGTCGGCCTACGGTGAGTACAGGGTTCAGGCTGGTGGAAGGTTCTTGAAAAATGATGCTGATCTTGCGTCCGCGAAAGTCGCGCATGCGCGCTTCGGCCAACTGCATCATGTCGGTGCCATCAATTTCAACGCTACCGGCCGCCACGCGACCGCTGTCCGGTAGCAAACGCAGTATGGACAGCGCCGTCATCGACTTGCCGCAACCGGACTCGCCAACCAGCGCAAAGGTTTCACCGCGCTCTATCGACAAGCTGAGCGAATCAACTGCCCGAACCAAGCCACTGTCGGAGTTCAGCTCCGTGGTGAGGTGACGGATCTCAAGCATGATTCTTCCTGACATTCTGGGGAACGGGTTTGATGCGCTTCACGCGGAAGGCGCGTGCATGGGGGTCAAATGCCTCCCGCACGGCACTGGCAAAGAGGGTCATGGAAAGAACCAGAGCCACCATAAAACCGAAGGCTGCCAGCAGGGTCCACCAGACGACCGGGTCACGTGACATTTCATTGCGTGCACCGTTGATCATGGTGCCAAAGCTGTTGGTGGTGGGGTCAACACCGACACCCACATACGACAACACGGCTTCGTAGAGCACCAAGCCCGAAAAATCCAACACGGCAACAATGACCACGATATGGGTCAAATTGGGCAGGATGTGCCGGCGCATGATGCCGGTGTTAGACACCCCAAATGCGCGCGCAGCCTGCACATAGTCCAGCTCACCGAGCTTGAGCGTCTCGGCCCGCAGCAAACGCGCCAGGCTGGCCCAGCCGGTAATCCCCAAAATGGTCGCCAACAAAAAGAGTCTGATGTCGGCCCGCTCCAGTCCGGTTTCAAATAGCTGGGGGTTCTTGTCGATGAACACTTGAATCATCAGAACAAACGCCGAAATCAGCAATACAGACGGTATCGACGACAACACGGTGTACAGGTACTGGATGGCGTCATCAACCCAACCTTTGAAATAGCCCGCCAGAATGCCGAACACAATGGCAAGGGGCAGCGTGGCAATGGTTGCCAATGATCCTATTACTACTGCCGTACGAATGGATTTGATGGCCTGGAACAAGACATCATTGCCGGTTTGGTCGGTGCCTAGCACGTGGTAGTGCGGCCAAACGGCTACGACCCAACCCGTGGCCAATGCCAACACACTCAGGGTTGTCAACATCGCGCGCCAGGGCACATCGGGTTGTCCGGCCCAGATCTCGCGCAAAGAACTGGCCATGGTGGTGGTGCTGCCCCTCACCCTGAGCCAGGCGACCAGTAGCCAACCCGCAATGGCCACCAGGCCGCCCCCCATCAGCCCTACGAGCGACTTTTGCAGGATGTCAGAGCCCCACTCAGACTCGGTGTCTTTGAGATGGGCACCGCCAAACTGCAAGCGGGGAAAGTCGCGTACCGACTTGCCGTCCACCAACATGGACTCTTTGGAGAATTGGTGGGTACCCAGCGGGATGGAGTAGGTTTTTTCACGCCCCTCGCGTGGCACCGCCAGCAACGTATCGAGCACCGATAGCGTACGCGGCGAGTAAGCGGGACCGTTTGACTCGGCAGCGCCCGCCACCGGTGGCAACAGGGGTCTGAAGTGGATGGAGTCCAGCAGCGCCACGAGCAGGAACAGCGTCAAGATGACACCCGCAGACATGGCTGCGGCGTCGTGCAGCACGTGGCGCCAGGTTTGCCGCAGCGTCGGGGTTCGCAGGGCGTACCAGATATAAAAGGCGACCAGCGCCAGCTGCAAATAGAGGGCGACGTCGGTCGCAAGAAATACAATTTTTGGCATGGTGATGTGCGTTGAGGCGTTAGCTCAAACGGATACGCGGGTCTGCAACCGTATACGAAATATCGGTGAGGATCAGGCCGGTGATGTACAGCACGGACCCGACAAAAACCATTGACCGCACGACTGCAAAGTCTTGCGCGTTGATCGCGTCAATGGTGAAGCTGCCCAGGCCTGGAATGCCAAAAAATGATTCCATGATGAGCGCGCCCAAGAAAAGCAATGGCAACACGGCCACCGTGCTGGTGAGGATGGGCAGCATGGCGTTGTGCAGCACATGGCGAAACAAGACGACGGTCTCTGACAAGCCTTTGGAGCGTGCGGTGCGCACGTAGTCTTTGCCTATTTCTTCCAAAAACATGGTTCGATAAAACAGGGCTTCGCCGCCTAACCTGGACACGATGCCAATGAGGACCGGTAGCGCCAAAAATACAAAGAGGTCCCAACCGCCGGAGAACCCGGAGATAGGAACCAGCTTGAGCACTTTGCTGAAGAAAAACTGTCCCACAATGATGTAAAAAAGCCCGGACACCGAGAGCAGAAACACCGCCAGTGCCACGCCCCAAAACTCCAGGTACGTGTTCCGAAAGAACACCAACATCAGCGAGAAGACGATCACCACAAAGATTCCAAGAATAAAGGTAGGAATCGCAAGCGCTACCGAGGGGCCCACGCGTTTTTGAAGCTCATAGCCAATGTCGCGCCCACTGTCAGACGAGCCAAACTCAAAGACAAACAGTGGCACCGAGCGCTCATAGAAAATGGTCTTGGTGACTTTTTCTACACCTTGTTGTTGGCTGTCCCACAACAACGGTTTGTTGTAGCCACGCTCCACTTTCCATTTCTCAATGGCGTCTGGCGTGACGCGTTTTCCACCGATATTCATACGCGCCATGTCATCCGGCGTATTGACGGCGAAAAACAAGATGAAAGTAAAAATATTGACGCCCACCAAGATGAGCAGCCCATACCCGATGCGGCGAATGATGTAGTTAATCACGATGCGGTGTCCTTTTGGGCAATGGTTCGGGCGGCTGTTTCGCGCTCACGTCTGCGCCAAACAAACCAGGCTGGCACAACGGCGCCAATCAGCCCCAACAGTATCAAAGGAACGGGCCACCAAACTGGTCGATTCCACTCTGCAGTTTTGCTCGCCCGCAGCGCAGGGTCCAGGCGCAAGTAGCTAATGTGGTTTCGGATAATTTGCGTGGGCTTGCCGTTGATGATCCACTGGTGGTAAGCCGCTGCAGAGGTTGGGAAGTAGCCAAAACTCCACACCGCGTCGTTTTGCACCACTTCTACCATCTGATCTATGACCGTTTGCTTCTCGGGCCCATCTTCCAGGAATTTCATGCGCTCAAACAGCGCGTCAAACTGGGGGTTGGTGTAGTTGGAATTGTTTTCCCCATTGCCATTGGTTAGCGCCTTGGCGTTGGGACCGTACAGCATGAACAAGAAGTTTTCTGCGTCTGGATAGTCAGCCAGCCAACCCCAGTAGTAGATTTGCACAGAACCTTTGCTCATTTTTTCCTGGAATCGGTTGTAGTCGGTCGCCCGTACCTCCAACTGCACACCAATCTTTGCGTACTGTTTGGTATACCAATCCAGCTGCGCTTTGGCTCCGGGCGCAGCGTTTTGGTAGTCAAAGTTCAAGACCAACGGCTTGCCGGTAATGGCGTCCCGCCCATCCGGGTAGCCCGCTTCTGCGAGCAGTGTCTTGGCCTCGTCAATAGAGCGACGGACCGCTTTACCGTCAGGGCCTTTGCGGTACACCACCGGGTTGAATGCGGCAGGGCCGTCTTCCCGGTAGCCAAAGAGCGATGGCGGCAATGGTCCATGCGCGGCCTGCGCTTGTCCGCGTTCAAATATTGCAATGTATTCCTCCCAATCAATGGCGATTGCGAGTGCCTGACGCAATTTGCGGTTGCGCTCGGCCTGTACCGGCGTACTGCCCTTGCCAACTATGGGGTCCAACCAGTTAAAACCGATATACCAGTTGTTGGCCTCTGTGGTGGTGGGTAACTTGATGCCTTTGTCTTTGAACTCTTGCTCTTTTTTCTTGTCATCGCCCATAGAGACGATGTAACCGGTGCCGAAATCGAGGCGTTCGATGGCAGGAGAGTCGTAATAGCCTTGCAAGAATTTGGCTTGCATGGGCACACTTTCTTTCTCGATAGTGAAAACCACTTTGTCTACAAACGGGGTCATCTTGCCGCAGTCGGTCAGATAGCCCTTTTCTTGGTCGCCCGGGGCACCTTCGCAGGGGTAGGGCTCGCCACGGAAGTTGGGGTTGCGCTGTAGCACATGTCGGCGGTTTTCAATGAACTCGGTCAGCATGAAAGGCCCGGTACCGACCGGCCAGTAGTTGAGTGTGAGATTGTTCGCCGCCATGCCAGGCTGCGCATAAAACTGCTCAGCCTCCCAAGGAATGGGGGAGAAAAACGTCATGGCCAACCAGTATTTGAACTGCGGATATTTACCTTTGATGCGAATGCGCAGTGTGTGTTTGTCCAAGGCCTGCACACCGTCAAAACTGAATTTGCGGAAATCCAGAAACGGGAGATCACGGTCGGTGGGAGCCATATTGGCGCGCAGCGCTTTGTCCGCCTCCACGATCTTCTCGCCGTATTCCTTGAGGCCCACAATGTAGTCGGCCATGGTCGAAAAAGAAGGCGACTTGATGCGGGGTGTCGCCAGCCTGCGGATGGCGTACACGTAGTCATCCGCCGTCAGCTCGCGGGTACCGGTTTCTTTGAAATCGGTGATCTGCCGTTTGTCGGCCACGTCTTCACGGCGCAGTGCATGGTAGGCATAAGCGCCTTGTGCGTTCTTGGCCAATGACGGGTGCGGCGCAAAAAGAACCCCAGGCTTGATCTTGATGTCAAAAATTGTCTCAGCGATTTGATCGCCAGGCGCATCGTCGGTCAAGCGGACACCCGCCTTGTCCACATAGTTCGGCGCCGCTATCTCTTGCGCAGCGCGCCCTATCAGTTCATAAGGCCGCTTGAGGTAGTGGTAGGCGTACGGCGGTTCATACACTTGGTAGGTGTATGGTGTTTCATCATTCGAGTACGAGCTGGCAGGGTCCAGGTATTTAGGTGATCTGCCGCTGAACGGTACGAATATGGTGTTGGTCTTTTCCGAGCCCGCGGGGTGCGGGCTGTTGGAGACTTCGGTGCAGCCCACCAAAAAAAGTGGCGCTACCAGCGCCAACGGCAAGAAGACTGCGGCAAAAACCGACCGTCGGGCTTTGCCTGGGGTGCCAGGAGAAATCATAAAAATTCCACGTGAAATTGAGTTAAATGTGCGTAGGCCGCTGCCTGACATGCCTTGAATCTTGGTCCCTACTTGACTGCGCTGCAATATCGGAGAATCAAAAAGATAGGCACGTCACATCGTTCTGGTCGTAGTTTTGCGTTATGCGGTCAGGGGAAAAACCTTGTTGGTCGCGCGCGGGGACTAAGCGCTTGTTGACGCATGTACACCCGTAAAAAGGTAAAAATCACACTCCAAATGCAAGCAAGAGCTGAGCCATGTCTACCGTCAATTGGTGCACTGCATCCTCAAAAAATGGCGACTCAAAAGCAAGGGAGCGAGTATCTCACCGAAATGGAGATGTCTAGAGCCGTGCTTTCCCTGATGTGAGGACCTGAATTCATAAGGGTTTTCCTGCTAGTGTGCAACGACAGGAAAGGCGGGAGTGTTGCCAAAGCGCTGGCCGGTGGGTCTGACTCCAGCCTAGTCCGTGCAGCAACATCCGCATGGAAGGGTTGCGCCAGTCAGGCGGGGCTAATAGCGAAATTGGCCACTAGCCCCCGTAAAACTTCAGTAGTTTGCTATTAAAATAGTAGCACTGGCAACTATTGCTTCGCAGCCTCCACCTTCACCCGCGCATTCGGTGCCTCGCCAAACATCTCCGGCGCGTACATGGCCTCCACGCGCGAAGGCGGTAGCGAAAAATCGCCCACGTTGTTGAGTCGGATGGTGTATTCCATCTTCACCACACCCTTGGGCAAGAACTGGTAGTAGCTGCGGAAGGACTCAAAACTGCGCTCTTCAAACGCCGGCCAGCCGTCACCGGTTTTCTTTTCGCCCTGGGTCGCAATTTCGCTGTCACGCCCCAGGCCGCTGCCCAGAATGGTCGCGCCACCCGGAACCGGGTCGGTGATGACGGCCCAGGTCATGTCGGCGCTGGCGTTCACCTCCAGCGTGATGCGCAGCACATCGCCGCGGGTGTAGCTGCCTGCGGGCAAGGCCTTGTTGGCCTGCTCCACTGGGGTGATGGTCTTCTTGATCTGGTAGCCAGCGTTGAACGGTTCTTTCAACTGCACAGCGGCCACGGACTGCAGTGTGAGCCAGGGCTTGCCGGGGCCGGTGTGGGTGACGCTCAGCGTGTCCTTGAGTCCATCTTTGGTGGGGGTCTTGCTCCAGGGTAATAACATGCTGTTGTTGCGGAAATTGCCGGGCGATGCGGGTGCGCCAAACCAGGTGGTCTGGTGCGCGGCGCCTGATGCATCGGTGGTCTTGATGCGCTCCACCTTGCTCCAGTCCACAGACGCCGCACCCGTGCTCATGCTGGCCTTGGTTGTGCCAGCAACGGTAACGGCCTCAAACTTGGCAGAGAACTTCTCCAACGCCAGCCCACCCCACAGGTTGGCGGTGGTGGTGTGCCATGCGCCGGCTTGTTGGCGGCCGATGAAGCCATTGGCCAGGCGACCCATGTCGTCTTTCCAGGCCGGATCGTCCATCACGGCCAGCATCAGGCGCGCGGTGTTGACATCACCGTTGACCATCAGCCACCACCAGTAGTCGTCTTTTTCGGTGCTGAAGATCAGTTTGGTGCCCTGGTACGACAGGCGCGATTTCAGGACCTGCGTGGCTTCGGCCAGGCGCTGCTCGCGCTGGGGTACATCGCTCACGCGCTTGAGGATGTTGAACCAGTCGATCACGGTGTGCGTCGGCCACTGGTTTGGCGCGATGGTGATGGAGCCCAGCATGCGGCCTTGGGCCTTGCCATAACGCGACAGCGCTTCGATGGCAGCCAGCTTGCGCATGTCCAGGTCCTTGCGCGGGCTCCAGAAA
>JBKJJC010000049.1:0-7498 GCA_046598245.1 Rhodoferax sp. | reverse complement strand
GACCGCAAGATGATGATGCGGCTTTTCCCCGACCTCTTCAGCTCGCACCGCGTCGCGCCTGTGATGCATTACCCCGACCTGCTGCTGGAAACCCTGCGCGCTTCGGCCCAGCCCGGTGCCCCCGACCCCACGGTGGTCGTGCTGACGCCCGGCATGTACAACAGTGCCTACTTTGAACACGCTTTCCTGGCCCAGCAAATGGGCGTGGAGCTGGTCGAGGGGCAAGACTTGTTCGTCAAAGACAATTTTGTGTACATGCGCACTACGCGCGGCCCCCGCCGGGTGGACGTGATCTACCGCCGCGTGGACGATGATTTCTTGGACCCAACGGCCTTCAGACCCAACTCTACGCTGGGCTGCGCGGGCCTGCTGGATGCCTACAAATCGGGCCATGTGACGATCTGCAATGCGGTCGGCACCGGTGTTGCGGACGACAAGTCCATCTACCCCTATGTGCCCAAGATGATCGAGTTCTACCTGGGGGAGAAGCCCATCCTGAACAACGTGCCCACCTATATGTGCCGCAACAAGGACGACCTGGCCTACACCCTAGCCAACCTGAAGGAGCTGGTGGTCAAAGAGGTGCACGGCGCGGGTGGCTACGGCATGCTGGTAGGGCCCGCGTCCACTACGGCCGAGATCGAGGATTTTCGCAAAGCCATCTTGGCCAACCCCAGTGGTTACATCGCCCAGCCAACCCTCAGCCTGTCAAGCTGCCCCACCTTTGTGGAAAGCGGCATTGCGCCGCGCCATATTGATTTGCGGCCCTATGTGCTCAGCGGCAAGACCGTGCAAATGGTGCCCGGCGGCTTGACGCGCGTGGCGCTGAAAGACGGCTCGCTGGTCGTGAATTCGTCACAGGGCGGCGGTACAAAAGACACTTGGATTCTGGAAGACGACGCCATTGCGGCGGCCACGCAATCCCAAACGCAATCGCAATCCTGATACCCGGGGAGAACCACCATGCTGTCACGCACCGCCGACCATCTTTTCTGGATGTCCCGCTACACCGAGCGGGCCGAAAACACCGCACGCATGCTGGATGTGAACTACCAGACCGCATTGCTACCCCAATCCGCTGCCGCCGCACAAGAGGGCTGGCAGGGCCTGTTGAGCATCAGCGAGTTATTGGCCACTTACACCGACCGCTACGGTGCCATTGCGGCGCGTGACGTGATGGACTTCATGGTCAAGGACGAGAGCAACCCCTCCAGCATCATCTCCTGCCTGGGAGCCGCCCGCGAGAATGCGCGGGCCGTGCGCGGCACGCTGACCACCGAAGTTTGGGAGACCCAAAACACGACCTGGTTGGAGGTCAAGCGCATGCTCAAGGCGGGCGAGTTTGAGGCCGACCCGGCCCAGTTTTTTGAGTGGGTCAAGTTCCGTTCACACCTGTCACGCGGCGTGACCGTGGGCACCATGTTGATCGACGAGGCCTTGCACTTCATGCGCCTGGGTACCTTTCTGGAGCGGGCCGACAATACGGCGCGCCTGGTGGATGTGAAGTTCCACGCAGTGCAAAGTGATTTCTTCGGCGCTGCCAGCGAGAAAGACCAAGAGTACGACTTCTACCACTGGAGCGCCATATTGCGCAGCGTCTCCGGCTTTGAGGTCTACCGCAAGGTCTACCGCGATGTCATCAAGCCCGAGCGCGTGGGCGAGCTGCTGATCTTGCGCCCCGACATGCCGCGCTCCTTGCATGCCAGTTTGAACGAGGTGGTGGCCAATCTGTCATTGGTGGCCAGCGATGCATCCAGCGAAACCCTGCGCCGTGCCGGCAAGTTGCGCGCCGAGTTGCAATACGGGCGCATCGACGAGATCCTGGCCACCGGCCTACATGCCTACCTGACCCAGTTTCTGGACCGGGTCAATGATTTGGGCGTGCACATCAGCCGCGAATTTTTGGTGCCGGTCAGCGCCTGAGTGCTTTGGGCCGGTGCGCCGCTGGTAGGTTTTGGCGCAAACGCGGCAATAATGGGCTCTGTCACTTTTATAGGGCGGATTTGTTATGCAGAGCAAGGCAGCGAATGGCAAAACCCCGTCAGATGCCGACCGCGAATTGGACCGTGCGTTGGCCTCTGGCCCGCTGCGCGATATTGTCATTCCGCCGTGCCCCGAACTCCTGATCGCGCTGCGCGCCGAAATGGACAAAGAGGACCCAGACCCGCAGACTATTGCTGACATTGCCGGTCGTGATGTGGCGATGTCCGCGTCTCTGATACGCACGGCCAACAGCCCCTACTACGCACGCAGCCGCCCGGTTACCTCGGTCAACGAGGCCCTCAGTCTGTTGGGCTTGCGCATGACCGAGAAGCTGCTGACGGCCTTTTTGACACGCAACTCCATACGCGTCAGTTCACCGCTGCTGGAGCATTTCTGGGACACCTCGACCCGCCGTGCACTGGCCATGGCCCATATCGCCCGCCAGCTCTACGGCGTGAACCCGGACCTGGCCTACACCTGCGGCCTGTTTTGCCATGTGGGTATTCCCATATTGATGCTGGGTGTGCGGGGTTATGCCGGCACCTTGACCGAGGCCTTGGCCCGCCAGGACCGCAGCTTTACCGAAACCGAGAACGCCGCCCACAAGACCGACCATGCCGTGGTGGGTGCCCTGGTGGCGCGAACCTGGCGTTTGCCGCCGCCCATTTACCAGGCCGTGCGGGTGCACCACGACTTCACGGTTTTGCGCGACACGGGTGTGCTTGCCGAAGTCCGCCTGTTGGTCGCCATGGGCTTGGTGGCCGAGCACCTGGTAACCCTGCACGAAGGCGCCGCCGAGCAGCGGGAATGGGCTTTGCATAGCGCCGACTGTTTGACCTGCCTGGCCATCAGCGAGGTCGAGGTGGAGGGTTGGTTGGACGACCTTCACCCCATCTTTGAAGCGGTGGCGCCGGGCATGGCCCCGTAGATGAAATTAGATTTTGTCCCGGTTAGTAAAGCAGCGCTGCATATATTGGCGCACCCCCTGGGGTTTGCGCTCCAGGTCTTGCGGGCCTTCAACGCCAACCAGGGCATGATGCTGGCCGGTGCCATTGCCTACTACGCGCTGCTGTCCTTGGTGCCGCTGCTGATACTGGCGGTCATCGGTTTGTCCCATTGGGTGGACCAGTCCGAGTTGTTGACGGCCTTGGGCCGTTACCTCGAGTGGTTGGTACCCAGCCAGTCGGAGGCGGTGCTGGGCGACATCAACGTGTTCCTGGACAACCGGGTCGGCATTGGTGCCTTGCTGCTGCTCACCATGCTGTTTTTCAGTTCGTTGGCTTTTGGCATTCTGGAGAAGGCCCTTGGCCTGATCTTTGTTCACCGCCAACTGACCTCCAAGCGCCACCGCTTGGTCTCTATGGTGATGCCCTATTGTTTTATGCTGGCGTTGGGTCTTTCCCTGCTGGTGCTCACCATCGTCACCATAGGCTTGCAAATGCTTGCGGAAGAAAGCATCTGGTTCTTCGGCCATGAATTTTCTTTGGTGGGGCTGTCTGGCTTGTTTTTCTACCTGACGGGTTTTGCGGCGGAGACATTGATCGTGGCCGCCATTTACCTGACGTTGCCCGTGGGCCGCATGCCGCTCCGCCACGCGCTGATTGGTGGGCTGGCGGCCAGCTTGGTGTGGGAAATCATCCGCCACCTGCTGGTTTGGTATTTCACCACCCTTTCCACGGCTAGCGTGGTCTATGGTTCGTTGACCACCGCGGTGGTGGCTTTGTTTAGCATGGAAATCATTGCCGCGCTATTGCTGTTTGGTGCGCAGGTTATCGCTGAATACGAAGGGCTGGAGCGAGGCTGAACTACAGCTGGATGATGACGGCGTCCAGTTGCAGGGATTTTATTTTCTCGACAGCGGCATCGGCTTGCTCTTGGTTGCCATAGGGGCCGACCCGCACCCGGATCTGGCGGGTTTTAGACTTGAGCTCCTTCATCACCGAGGGCAGCCCAGCCTCCAGCAATTTGGCATGGGCTTTGGCCGCATTCTCTGGGACACCAAACAATCCCACATTGATAAAAAACGCCTTGGCTGCTGCGTCAACAGTCGGTGCGCTGGCGGCTTTTTTCGGCGCTTCGCCCGCAAGTGGGGTTGAAGACTTTTTGGCCGGAGCCTGAACCGCGGGCGCCGACGCAGCGACGGCGATTTTGAGGCTGGTCTGGGTTATGGGCTTGGTCTTGCTAGCACTGGCGCTAGCGCTGGCACCGGTTGTAACGGCAGATGCTGGCGATACCGGTGCGGATGCCGCTGCACGCGATGCACTGGGCCGCGGTGCAGAGGGCTTAGACGCTGCGGCTTTTGCCGATGCCGATGCAGGTGTGGATGCGGATGCTTGGGGTTCGCTGGCTTTCAGAACCGCATTCGGTGGTGTTGCAGGTGCGGATGCCGGCACCGTCGCAGCGATCGGAGCAGATGCGGCCTCCGATACCGTAGCGCTTGCCGTTGGCGTAGCAGCCGACGCTGGGGTCGAAGCCGGAGCCACGGTGCTCTCTAAAGCTGCAGTTGCCACGGTGACGGGACGGATCGGCGGGCTGGTGGTGCGACCGACCGTAATAGTGCCAGCGTCCAGAGCGCCATGCGGCAACACGGCCACGTTGCTCAGCACAGAAAATTGCAGGTAGGCAAAGGCCGCAACCAATAACAGCGCAAGGTTCATAGCAGCCAATGTTATCAGTCGCTTGCGGTCGCTAGCCTGGGCCAGCAGTGCGTCGCGCGCATCGGCCACATTGGTATGGCCCGTCAGAGCCTTGGCCATGGCCTTGCGGCATTCGGCGTGAAACAGCGCATTGCCAAACAACCCGGGGAGCACAAAAGCCGCCAAGCCAAAACCCAGGCCCAGAGCCATCAACAAACCATCGGAAAACTGCAACACCAGGTGCCCAATGCCAAACACCAGCAAGGCCACCGCCACGAGTACGCCTACATAAGCCAGGGCCGCCACCCAGAGTTTGCGGAACACCAACCAGTTCAGTGTCAGCAGGCTGGCGGCCATGTTCCAACTGATGCCTGCGCGGTCGGCTGCTTCAAAGCGGGTGAAGATGGGAAGGTAGTAGCCGTTGCTGACCGGGCCAATGGCCGCACGGTAAAGCGTGGTGGTGACGTCTTCTTCCGGGGGCGGTGTACTGGTGGACAGGGTGGGTTCTATCATGGTTTATTTTGACATGGCGGTGGCCACTTCCTGGCCTAGTTCTATCACAGCAAGCGCGTAGTAGCTACTCCAGTTGTAGCGGGTGATGGCATAGAAGTTTTCGGTGCCCGCCAAGTACAAAGGCGGGCGTTCACCATCCTGCAACTCCACCAGTGCCAGTGGGCCCGTGTGTTGCATGGCGGAGATGTCCAACTCAGCGCCCTTGGCGACCATGGTCGCGGCACTGAAGGTGGGCAGTATGTCGGGCGCCAGCAGGGTGGCTTTGTCCACGCCCTCGGCGTTGAGGTGCACGGCATAGTGGGTCGGCATGCCGGGTCGCCACTGAAAAGCCTTGAAGTAATTGGCAACCGAGCCAATGACATCTGCTGCGCTGTGGAACAAATCCGTGCGGCCATCGCCATCGAAATCGACCGCGTATTTCATCCAGCTTGACGGCATGAACTGTGGCAGGCCCATGGCACCGGCGTAACTGCCGCGCAGCGCCAGCGGGTCTGTGCCCATGCGCTGGGTGAGCGCCAAAAAGGCTTCCAGCTCTGACAGAAAAAATGCCGCACGCTCTTTGGCGCGGGGATGCTGGGCGGGGAAGTCAAAGGCCAGTGTGGTCAGCGCGTCCATGACGCGGTAGGTGCCGACCTGCTGGCCGTAAATCGTCTCGACCCCAATGATGCCAACGATGATGGCCGCTGGCACGCCGGTTTGCTGCTCGGCACGCTCCAGGGTTTCGCGGTTGTCGCGCCAGAATTTCACACCGGCTCTGATGCGCACCGGGTCTATGAAGCGGCTGCGGTAGACCGTCCAGTTTTTTACCGTGCCCACGGGCGGCGGTGCGATGGCGCGGGCGATGCCAGGCATGTAGCGCGCCTGGCCAATGGCATGGCGCACCCACTGGGCATCCAGGCCCACGCGTTGTGCGATCTCGTCGGCCGTCTGCATGGCCTCGGGGCTGTCGGCGTATACCGGGCCGATGGATTCTGCCTTGCGTGGCGCAGCGTTCTTGCTGCGCTTGGCCCGTTTGCTGGTGCCGGCGTGCCCGTGGCTGGCAGGTGCTTTGGCTGTTTGCAGACGGGCTTTTGCGGACTTATTTAAGGGTTTTTGGTCGCTAGCCCCCGCAGATAGTGCGTATATAGCTATAAAAATAATAGCAAATGACTGAAGGAAACGTGTCACGGTTGGGATGGGGTTCACTGAATACGTTGTGGCCAGGGCAGAGAGCGGAACTCGCGCTGCAGTGTAGCCAGTTGCGGTGCATGCCCTTGGCGGGCATGTTGGGCATAGCGCCAGGCTTCCAGGCGCAGCAACCACTGCCCGATGGTGACCAAGTCAGGGTTGTTGGCCCCGGTGTGGGCTTGCAGCAGCGTTGCCATTTGCCGGGGTGGCGCACTGTCGGGCACCGCAAGCCCGGCCTTGCGCAGCCGCGCCGCAGCACCATGCAATAGCCGCAGCCAGGGATCCTGGCGGTGTCGCTCCCAGAGGGTCCAGGCTGCCCCAACCATGCTGGCGGATACCACCAGCGCGATCAGTACATAGGTGAGGTCTTCCCAACTCGGAGACTTGAAGCCCAGGTTGCGAAGCAGCTCTAGTTGCTTGTTTTGGGAGTAGTTCAGCACCCACTGGTTCCAACGGTTGTTGGCGGCTTCCCACATGGCGCGCAATTGCACCGTAAACGCTGGGCTGACTCTGGCGAAGGCCTGGGCCAACACATTGCGGGGCGCTTCCAAGCGGATCAGGCTGCCGATGCGGGACGGTGCCACTGCAGACGTAGGGTCGACCCGCAGCCAGCCTTGTCCCGCGACCCAAACCTCGGCCCAGGCATGGGCATCGCTTTGGCGCACGGTCCAGAAGCCATCCACCGCATTGAGCGAGCCACCCTGGTAACCGGTGACGATGCGCGCAGGTATGTTCATGGCGCGCATCAGCAGTACAAAGCTCGATGCAATGTGCTCGCAAAATCCTTGCTTGCGGTCGAACCAGAATTCGTCAGCGGTGTGTACGCCAAACACGCCAGGCTCCAACGTGTAGCTGTAACCACCGGTGCGCAGGCGCTCCAGCACGGCCTCCACCATGGCGGGCGTACCCGCACCCGCATAACGCGGGTCTCGGCGCATGTCGTTGGCCAGTTGCTGGGTGCGCGGGTTGGAGTTGAAGGGAAGGTCTGTATAGTCTCGCAGCGCAGGAACCATGTCCTGCGGACCATAGCGGTAGGCCGTATGGCTGCGAACCGAATAGCGCACCAGGTCGCGGATGGGTTGGTCGGCTATCCACTGCAGGTCGGGTGCCATGGTGATGCGGTAGCCCTTGAGGTCTGGCTTGTTTTCTGTAGCATCCAATACCATGACCCACGGGCGGTTGTTGGGCTCCAGAGTAAC
>JBKJJC010000206.1:0-24861 GCA_046598245.1 Rhodoferax sp. | reverse complement strand
TGTCGTGTCTGGTCGCTCCAGCGGTAGTACAAGTTGTTTAGATGCACGGGATCGCCAGCGTCATACAGGTAACTGGTGATCAAGGCCACCGTGGCCGGGTCTCCGCCGCCGTTGCGGCGCAGGTCGATGATCAGTGCCTCGCTGTCGGCCACCAGTGTCATCGCAGCGGCCAAGGCTTCGCCACTGGTCGCCGCGCTCAGAAAGCCGTTCAGCTCCAGGTAACCGATGTTGGCGGGCAGGCGCTCAAACTTCTCCACGCCAAAATTGCGCAGGCGGTCCCTGGTCAACGCTTTTTCGTGCTCAGCGGCGCTCGGTTTGATGTTGGCCCGGTCCGCTGGTGGAATGTCCTCTGGCAGGCTTTCGGGCGAAAAGCGCACGCGGATGTGTTTATCGCGGCTGATTTCCTGCAAATGCGTGGTCAGGCGTTCGCAAAAGGCATGGGTGTTGGTGTCGTTGTTGTATTCACCGCGTTTGTTACGTGCCATAAGCGCCACAGCCATCTTCTCCGCGACCTCCGGGAACACGTAGTTGTCCCGCATCTTGGCCACAAGTGTGGCGATCACCTGGGTGCGTTGCTCAGCGTTTATCGCCATGTCGGGGTGGGCGGAGTTGCTCAAAGCCGGTGCAGCAGTGGGTGTTCCGGGCGCGGTAGGTGCGATGGGTGGTGTGGTTTGAGACTGCGCAGCGGCGCAGCACACGAGCGCTAACAAAAGGGCACATGCGCGCAGTGAGGTGAGGGGAGTACGCATGGAAATCCTTTGTGAGAATGGCGCATTTGCTGGCTTGAATTGTATGAACCAGGGCTGCTATTTTTCCGCGTTTTAATGCTATGATTTTTGAATATGTCATATGAAAAGTCGTTGTTAGACAAGATTGACAGAGATATCGTCGATCTGTTGCGACGCGACGCTCGCCTGAGCTATCGCGAGCTGGGTGAAAAGGTGTTTCTGAGCGCCAATACCGTGGCCGAGCGCATACGCCGGTTGGTACACCACGGCGTGCTGCAAGCCTTTTGCGCCAAGGTGGACCTGGCTGCGCTGGGCCTGCCTTTGCAGGCGCTGGTGGATGTGAAAATGGCTCGCGAAACCTCCGCCGCAGGTTTTGAAAAGGCTATCGCCGCCATTCCAGGCATTCAGGAGGCCACGCTGATGACCGGTTCTTACGATTACATGTTGCGTGTAGCCTGCCGCGACCAGGCAGACCTGGTGCGTTTGATGGAAGCGCTGCGCGAACGGGCGGGTGTGCAAGACACCACCAGTCGTGTCATCTTGCGCCAGGTGGATGTGCATGCGCAGCGCGCGCAGGCGCAGGGAGGCTGAGGGTCTTGAGGGTTGCTATATTATTTGTAGCTACTTCGTGATATTCCACGGGGGCTAGAGGCCGATTTACCTTAAGTCTTTCTCTGTGGGGCCTTTCGTGCCCCTGGCCCCATCCGCCATCCACTCAGCCCAGTAGTCAATACAAGCCCGAATTTTGGGCAGCCGGTGGCGCTCTTGCAGGATCACCGCATAGATGGGCACCTGGGGGCTGACGAAATACTCGCGCAGGATCGGCACCAGACGTCCCTGGCGTATCAACGGTAGTGCGGACAAGTCGTGTATGCGGGCAATGCCCAAGCCTTGTAGCGTCAGGCTGACGACCAGGGCAGTGTTGTCGGTTCGCGTGTGGCCGTTGACCTGCAGCTCGGCTTGGCCTGGGATCTGGGGATCGGTCCAGGCCCAGCGGTTCAGCGTGGGGCTGACGCTGTTGGCCAGCAGGCGGTGGTGTTCCAGATCGCGCGGGTGCGTGGGCATGCCATGGGTGCGCAAGTACTCTGGCGAAGCGCACACGGTGCGCCCGAAGACGCCAATCTGGCGTGCCACCACGGTGTCGCTGTTGGGCGAGCCGCTGCGGATGGCGATGTCAAAACCATCGCGTGCCATGTCGGCAACGCGGTCGTCGGCGCTGATGTCCAGGTGCAGGTTGGGGTAGCGCTGGTACAGGCCGCTTAGGCTGGGCGCTATCACGCATTCGGCCATCAGCGGGCTCGCGGTGACGCGCACCCATCCGCTGGGGCCGCTGATTTTGCCCGTCAGCTCGCTGTCCAGTTCGGCGGTGGTGTCCAGCAGGCGGCGGCCATAGATTAAAAAAGTATCGCCTTCGTCGGTCAGGCTCAAGCCATGCGTCGTGCGGTGCAGCAGGCGCACGCCGCAGGCGGCCTCAAGCCGGACCAATGAACGAGTGACCTGGCTAACTGGCACATCGCGCTCGCGTGCCGCAGCTGACAAGGTGCCCAGCTCGGCAATACGGGCAAACAGGGCGATGTCATCGAGTTGGAGTTGCATCGCGGCATTGTGCGTTTGTTTTGCAAATAGTGCAAAACCAATACGGTTTTTTTGCTGTTTCCGTCAATTTGATATGTCAATAAAGTTCATTCCAGACCACTTGATAAGGACTGAACTATGTATACCGCGACACCACTCACACCCGAACAACGGGCAAGCATCCACGAATGCGCGCGCCGTGAGGCCCAGTTGTTGCGCCGAGCGGCCCTGACTGATTTCTGGATTGCCGCCTACCGCCTTGTAGCAGATGCCCTGCGCGCCGCAAAGAACGCGCTGCATCGCGCCGTACCCCGTTCCAACCACCCGTCCGGAGTTTGAAGATGCCCACACTGCAACTTAAAGTAGCCCCCTTGCTCAACCCTGAGCGTTACCGCGCCTTGGCCCTTGCCTTGACCCAAATCACGGCGCAGCAACTGGGTAAACGCGAAGAGGTTACCGCGGTGGTGATTGACGATTTGCCAGCTGCACGCTGGTATGTGGGTGGGCGCGATGTCCAGCGTGCCGCGGCCTTGCTGGAGATCACCATCACGGCCGGAACAAATACCGTGGCCCAGAAGCAGGCCTTTATTTCTGCCGCATTTGCCGAATTACAAGAACAACTGGGTTATGGCCAGCCACTAGAAGAGGCGAGTTATGTGACCGTGCGCGAAGTGCCTGCTACGGACTGGGGCTACGGCGGCCAAACCCAGGCAGCACGCCGCCAAAAAGCCTTGGCCCCTCCGCATGCACAAAAGGCATAAGAGAGGCAGAGGGAAGGTAAGGGCGGCCACCGTCACCCGCTATAATGAGTGGCTTTCCAGAAAACTGCCGTCCCAAGCGCATTTCAAGCACCTTTCCCTACCAACAATAGCCGCCAAGAATCGTTCTTGAGCTCGCTTGGGCGTACCCGTAAATTTATCGGAGAACCCAGTGCTTTTGTCTCTCAAGGGAACCACCCCCCCCGCCATCTTGGCGCTCGCAGACGGCACGGTCTATATTGGCAATTCCATTGGAGCCCCTGGCTCCACGGTAGGCGAGGTCGTGTTTAACACGTCCATGACCGGCTACCAGGAGATCCTGACCGATCCCAGCTATTGCCAACAGATCGTAACGCTCACTTATCCCCACATTGGCAACTACGGCACCAACCCCGAAGACGTCGAGTCTGACCGGGTACACGCCGCAGGCTTGATCATCCGTGATCTGCCCCTGGTGGCCTCCAACTTCCGCAGTACCGCGACGCTGAGCGAATACCTGGTGCAAGCCGGTACAGTGGCCATTGCCAACATCGACACCCGCCAACTGACCCGCCAATTGCGTACCCAAGGTGCGCAAAACGGTTGCATCCTGGCGCTGGCCGTCGGTGAGGTCGTGACCACGGCTCTCGTGGACAAGGCTATCGCCGCCGCCAAGACTGCTCCTTCGATGTCCGGCCTGGACCTGGCCAAGGTCGTTTCCGCAGCCGAGACCACGCAGTGGACCGAAGCCGAGTGGACGTTGGGCAAGGGCTACGGTCAACAGACGGCACCGCGTTTCCATGTGGTCGCCTATGACTTTGGCGTCAAGAAAAACATCCTGCGCATGTTGGCCGAACGGGGCTGCCAGGTCACCGTGGTGCCGGCGCAAACGCCTGCTGCCGAGGTGCTAAAGCACAAGCCCAATGGCATCTTCCTCAGCAACGGCCCAGGCGACCCCGAGCCTTGCGACTACGCGATTGCCGCCACCCGCGAGTTGATTGACTCCGGCATCCCCACCTTCGGCATTTGTCTGGGCCACCAGATCCTGGCGCTGGCCTCCGGAGCCAAGACCTTCAAGATGAAGTTCGGCCACCACGGCGCCAACCATCCCGTCAAAGATCTGGACAGCGGCCGCGTGTCCATCACCAGCCAGAATCATGGTTTTGCGGTGGACGAGAAAACCCTGCCCACCAACCTGCGCGCCACCCACATCAGCCTGTTTGACAACACGCTGCAGGGCCTGGAGCGCACCGATAAGCCAGCGTTCTGCTTCCAGGGCCACCCCGAGGCGTCCCCTGGGCCGCATGATATCGGCTACCTGTTTGACCGCTTCATTGGTTTGATGGAAAACGCAAAAGGCCAGCGGGCATGAACTTTTACGGTGTCACCGATATCTGGACCTATGTAGTGGGGGCGATTGGCATTATTTTGCTGCCCGGCCCCAATTCTCTGTTCGTGTTGTCGGTGGCAACGGCGCGAGGCGTCAAGGCCGGTTACCAGGGTGCCGTGGGTGTGTTCGTTGGTGACACGATTTTGCTGGCGTTGACTGCTCTAGGTGCTGCCAGCCTGTTGCGCGGCAATCCCATGTTGTTCATGGTCGTCAAATATGCTGGTGCGGCGTACCTGGCGTGGCTGGGTGTCAATCTAGTGTGGGCGGCTATCCAGAAATGGCGCAGTGCGGATGTTCCCGAGGCACAGGCCGTGGCAGAAACCCCGGCCAACCTGGCGCACCCTTTCAAGAGGGCATTGGTCATCAGCTTGCTCAACCCAAAGGCGATCTTGTTCCTACTGTCGTTCTTTGTGCAGTTCATTGACCCGACCTACGAGACACCCGCCGTGCCGTTTTTGATACTGAGCGCCATCGTCATGGCCTTCAGTGCCCTGTATTTGTCCGCGCTGATTTTTGCTGGCGCCCGCCTGGCCCAGTTGTTCCGTGCCCGCAAGCGCCTGTCTGGCGCGTTGTCCAGTTCAGTGGGTGCATTGTTTTTGTGGTTTGGCGCCAAGCTGGCCACCGCAAGCCTGAATTAAGCAAGCCCGAATTGATCGATTGAAAAGTAAAGAGCAGAGAAGAAGACATGCCAAAACGTACAGATATCCAAAGCATCCTCATCATCGGCGCCGGCCCCATCATCATCGGCCAGGCCTGTGAGTTCGACTACTCCGGCGTGCAGGCCTGCAAGGCGCTGCGCGAAGAGGGCTACCGCGTCATCCTGATCAATAGCAATCCCGCGACGATCATGACCGACCCGGCCACCGCGGATGTGACCTACATCGAGCCCATCACCTGGCAGACGGTGGAAAAAATCATCGCCAAGGAAAAGCCCGACGCGATCTTGCCCACCATGGGCGGTCAGACCGCGCTGAACTGCGCGTTGGACCTGTGGCACCACGGCGTGCTGGCCAAATACAACGGCGCTGCCACGGGTAAACCGGTCGAGCTGATTGGCGCTACTCCTGAAGCGATTGACAAGGCAGAAGACCGCCTGAAGTTCAAGGACGCCATGACCAAGATCGGTCTGGGCTCCGCACGCTCCGGTATTGCGCATAGCATGGCCGAGGCTTGGGAAGTGCAGAAAACCCTTGGCTTCCCAACGGTCATTCGCCCCAGCTTCACGCTGGGTGGCACCGGTGGCGGTATTGCCTACAACCCCGAAGAATTTGAAGTCATCTGCAAACGCGGCCTCGAAGCCTCGCCCACCAACGAGCTGTTGATTGAAGAATCGCTGCTGGGCTGGAAAGAGTACGAGATGGAAGTGGTGCGCGACAAGGCGGACAACTGCATCATCGTTTGCTCCATTGAGAATCTGGACCCGATGGGCGTGCACACTGGCGACTCCATCACCGTGGCGCCGGCCCAAACACTGACCGACAAGGAATACCAAATCCTGCGCAATGCATCGCTGGCCGTGCTGCGCGAAATCGGCGTGGACACCGGTGGATCGAACGTCCAGTTCTCCATCAATCCGGATGACGGCCGCATGGTCGTTATCGAGATGAATCCGCGTGTGTCGCGCTCGTCGGCGCTGGCCTCCAAGGCTACGGGTTTCCCGATTGCCAAGATCGCGGCCAAGCTGGCGGTCGGCTTCACGCTGGACGAATTGCGCAACGACATCACCGGAGGTGCAACGCCCGCGTCGTTTGAGCCCAGCATCGACTATGTGGTCACCAAGATTCCACGTTTTGCGTTTGAAAAATTCCCCGCAGCAGACAGCCGCCTGACCACACAAATGAAGAGCGTGGGCGAGGTCATGGCCATGGGCCGCACCTTCCAGGAATCGTTCCAGAAAGCCCTGCGCGGCCTCGAAGTAGGCGTGGACGGTTTGAACGAAAAAACCCAAGACCGTGAAGTGCTGGAAAAAGAGCTGGGCGAGCCCGGCCCCGAGCGCATCTGGTACGTGGGCGATGCATTCGCCCAAGGCATGAGCGTGGATGAAGTCTTTGCACTGACCAAGATCGACCGCTGGTTCCTGGTGCAGATCGAGCAGATCGTCAAGATCGAGCTGGAGATTGAACGCTTGCCACAGCCCGCCAGCGGCACCGCCTTTGACAAGATCGACGCGGCCACGCTGCGCAGCCTGAAGCAAAAGGGCTTCTCGGACCGCCGTCTGGCGCGCCAATTCAAAACCACCGACAAGGCGATCCGCGAAAAGCGCCGCGCCCTGGGCGTGCGCCCGGTCTACAAGCGCGTGGACACCTGCGCGGCCGAGTTTGGCACCAACACCGCCTATATGTACTCGACCTACGAGTCTGAGGGGGCAGAGTGCGAAGCCGAACCGACCACCAACAAGAAGATCATGGTGCTGGGTGGTGGCCCCAACCGCATCGGCCAGGGTATCGAGTTTGACTACTGTTGCGTGCACGCCGCCTTGGCCATGCGCGAAGACGGCTACGAGACCATCATGGTCAACTGCAACCCCGAAACCGTGTCCACCGACTACGACACATCGGACCGTCTGTACTTCGAGCCGCTGACGCTAGAGGACGTTCTGGAAATCGTCGACAAGGAAAAGCCGGTCGGCGTCATCGTGCAATACGGTGGCCAAACACCGTTGAAGCTGGCGCTGGACCTGGAGGCCAACGGCGTGCCCATCATCGGCACCAGCCCGGACATGATCGATGCTGCCGAAGACCGTGAGCGTTTCCAGAAACTGCTGCACGAATTGAAGCTGCGCCAGCCTCCGAATGCCACGGCCCGTACCGAGTCAGAAGCGTTGGAAAAGGCCGCCGCACTGGGTTATCCGCTGGTCGTGCGCCCCAGTTACGTGCTGGGTGGTCGCGCCATGGAAATCGTGCACGAGCAGCGCGACCTGGAGCGTTACATGCGCGAGGCCGTCAAGGTCAGCCACGACTCTCCTGTTCTACTGGACCGTTTCTT
This sequence comes from Rhodoferax sp., assembly GCA_046598245.1. Classification (GTDB taxonomy): domain Bacteria; phylum Pseudomonadota; class Gammaproteobacteria; order Burkholderiales; family Burkholderiaceae_C; genus Allorhodoferax. The sequence goes on along the minus strand of JBKJJC010000206.1, from coordinate 17,446 downwards.
GAATGACGCCATCGAATGCGATGTGGATTGCATACGTGATGCAACCGGCGTGACCTTTATCGGTGGCGTCATGGAGCACATTGAACAAGCGGGTGTACACAGCGGTGACTCTGCCTGTTCGCTGCCACCATACAGCCTGAGCCCTGCTACGGTGACCGAGATCAAGCGCCAGACCGCTGCCATGGCCGCCGCGCTGAACGTGGTGGGCCTGATGAATGTGCAGTTCGCGATCCAAAGCACCGATGGCAAAGACGTGATTTTTGTGCTGGAGGTGAACCCCCGCGCATCGCGCACGGTGCCGTTTGTGTCCAAGGCCACCGGCATCCAGTTGGCGAAGGTGGCGGCGCGTTGCATGGTCGGCCAATCGTTGGCATCCCAAGGCGTGACCAAAGAAGTGACACCGCCCTATTTCAGTGTCAAAGAGGCGGTGTTCCCCTTCGTCAAGTTCCCCGGTGTAGACACCATCCTCGGCCCCGAGATGAAGTCCACCGGCGAAGTCATGGGCGTGGGCAAGACCTTTGGCGAGGCCTTTGTGAAGTCGCAACTGGGTGCTGGCGCCAAGCTGCCGCGCTCGGGCAAGGCTTTTATCTCGGTCAAGCAGAGCGACAAACCGCGCGTCGTGGAAGTGGCGCGCAAGTTGGTGGACCAGGGCTTTACGCTGGTGGCCACCAAGGGCACGGCCGCAGCGATCAATGCTGCGGGCGTGGCGTGTTCTGTGGTCAACAAGGTCACTGAAGGCCGCCCCCACATCGTGGACATGATCAAGAACGAACCCCTGGCCATGGTCATCAACACCGTGGAAGAGCGCCGCAACGCGATCGCCGATTCACGCCAGATCCGTACCAGCGCATTGCTGGCACGTATCACCACTTACACAACAATAGCCGGAGCCGAGGCAGCGGTCGAGGGCATGAAGTACCTTGACGAACTGGACGTGATCTCCATTCAGGAAATGCACGCGCTGTTGCAGGCCTAGTTTGATAGAACAAGACTTGGCATAATCCAGCGTAGTTGAAAAGGACAGTGCAGCGCTTGCGCGTTGCGCTGTCCTTGTTACTTATACAGGCCGAATTCGGCCTTTGTTGTTCACACTGACCCAACTTTTTCTATATGGCAACCCTTCCTATTACCAAACGCGGCGCAGAAATCCTCAAGGCCGAACTGCACAAACTCAAAACCGTAGATCGGCCTTGGGTGATCAACGCCATTTCCGAGGCGCGTGCGCAGGGGGATCTGAGCGAAAACGCCGAATACGAATCCGCCAAAGACCGCCAGGGATTTGTGGAGGGCCGCATCCAGGAGGTGGAGGGCAAGTTGTCCGCTGCGCAAATCATCGACCCCGCGGAGCTGAACGCGGGCGGCAAGGTCGTCTTCGGCGCCACGGTGGAGTTGGAAGAAGAAGAGACCGGCGAGCGCGTCACCTACCAGATCGTCGGTGAAGATGAAGCCGACCTGAAGTTTGGCCGGGTCAACATCGGTTCGCCCATTGCGCGCGCACTGATCGGCAAGATGGAGGGAGATACCGCGGAGGTGCAAGCGCCCGGCGGTATCAAGGCCTACGAAATAGTTGCTGTGCAGTACATCTGACCGGTTTCGCCCTCCGCATGCGTCATTTACCGGTCTGGGTAGCAGCCGTATGGTGGGGTAGCCTGAGCACCCTGGGTTTCTTCGTAGTTCCCATGCTGTTCGTGCACCTGCCGACTCCCGCCATGGCTGGCAATTTAGCCGCCAAACTGTTCAGCGCTCAGACTGCCATTTCTACCGTGTGTGGTCTACTTTTGCTGATGCTCTTCAGGTCAAATAAGGCGCTAGCCCCCGTCGATATTGCACGAGACGCTATGATTTTTGTAGTTGGCGGTATTTTGATGGCTTTGCTGGTCGAGTTTGGCGTGGCACCACACATCGTCGCTCGCGAGAACTTGGCCCTTTGGCACGGTGTGGGTACGGGGATGTATGTCGTGCAGTGGGTGTGCGCCACGATGGTGTTTTGGAAGTTGACCAAGCACCGGCACCGCTGATGGGTTGAGGACAGAGCTGCTGTCTGTCCTGCAAAGCATCAGGTTTGGCTGCGTTTCTTGACGCTGACCTGTGGCTTGGGCTTGGCCCGCTTCACATTTCCGCCAGCTGTTAGGCGTTGGTTACCGAGAACGCGCAGGGTCTTGACCTCTGGCCGCTGACCAGCACGTTTGCTGTACTTCAAAACCTTGACGTCGCGCGGACCTGCCATGCGGCCTTCTTCTACAGTTTTTTCTTTCTCGACTTTGGGGCGCCATAACACCAGCAATTTGCCAATGTGTTGAATGGGCGCCGCGCTCAGATCGTTAGCCAGCGACTGGAACATGGCCTCTCGGGCAACGCGGTCGTCCGAGAAGACACGGACCTTGATCAGGCCATGGGCATTTAACGCGGCATCAATCTCTTTTTTGACGTTGTCGGTCAGTCCGTCGTTACCCACCATGACTACGGGGTCTAGGTGGTGCGCGTCGGCGCGGTGATCTTTGCGTTGGGCAGGGGTCAATTGAATTAGGGGCATACCTGTATTATCGGTTGAACGCAAACAGGGCGGAAGAGCCGTCCCTTTAGAAAGCACCCATGAAAACCAAAGCCGGCAACAAAAAGGTCAATAAGGCCTGGCTGCACGACCACATCAACGACCCCTACGTCAAATTGGCGACCCGGGAGGGCTACCGCGCCCGCGCCGCCTACAAACTGAAGGAAATCGACGAAACCATGGGGTTGATCAAACCGGGTTACCTGGTCGTCGACCTGGGTTGTACACCAGGGGCTTGGAGCCAATATGTGCGCCGCAGACTGTCGCCCACCGGTGCCGCCGCGGGGGCGCTGAACGGCACCATCATTGGTCTGGACTTGCTACCCATGGAGCCGATTGAGGGTGTGACCTTCATCCAGGGCGACTTTCGAGAGGCCGATGTGCTGACCAAGTTGGAGGCAGCCCTGCAAGGCCGCCAAGCTGATCTGGTGGTGTCGGACATGGCCCCCAATTTGTCTGGCATCTCGTCGGCAGACGCCGCGCGCATCGAACATCTTGTCGAATTGGCCATCGAATTCGCCCAAAACCACATGAAACCCCAAGGCGCATTGGTGGCCAAGGTGTTCCATGGCGGGAGTTACAACGACGTGGTGCTGCACTTCAAAGCCGCTTTTGAGGTCGTCAAACCGCTCAAACCCAAGGCCTCGCGCGACCGCTCGTCAGAAACTTTTTTGGTCGGACTGGGACTCAAAAAACAGGCCTCGTAGCCTGTAGGCTGGGCCCTGGAAACTGCCATCACTGTTACATAACCTTGCTGTATATGTGGCGGAAATCCGGAAATTAGTGCTTCGCCCACCTTGAAACGCCTAAAATGCGACACAGATATGCACAGTGTCTTCCCTTGTGCCCCTATTGGAGCTTCGCTTGAATAATCAGTGGTTTTCGAAAATAGCAGTGTGGTTGGTGATTGGCTTGGTGCTTTTCACTGTGTTCAAGCAATTTGACAAGGGTGGCGTCGCTGGCGCTACCGCAATCGGGTATTCCGAATTCCTGGACGAAGTGCGCAACAAGCACGTCAAAAATGCGGTTATCCAAGAGGGACCCGGTGGTACCGAAATTCTGGCCATCACCACCGATGACCGCAAAATCAGAACCACCGCCACGTACCTCGACCGCGGTTTGGTGGGTGATCTGATTAGCAACAACGTCAAGTTCGACGTCAAACCCCGTGAAGAAAGCTCCTTGCTGACAACCTTGTTGGTCAGCTGGGGCCCCATGCTTTTGCTGGTTGGTGTCTGGATTTATTTCATGCGCCAGATGCAGGGCGGCGGCAAAGGTGGCGCGTTCAGCTTTGGCAAAAGCAAGGCCCGCCTGTTGGACGAGAACACCAACACCGTGACCTTTGCTGATGTGGCCGGTTGCGACGAAGCCAAAGAAGAAGTCAAGGAAGTCGTCGACTTCCTGAAAGATCCCAGCAAATTCCAGAAACTCGGCGGCCGTATTCCGCGTGGTTTGCTACTAGTAGGCCCGCCAGGCACTGGTAAAACCCTGCTGGCCAAGTCCATTGCGGGTGAGGCCAAAGTGCCTTTCTTCAGCATTTCCGGTTCCGATTTCGTTGAAATGTTTGTCGGTGTGGGCGCTTCCCGCGTGCGCGACATGTTTGACAACGCCAAGAAAAATGCACCCTGCATCATCTTTATCGATGAAATTGATGCGGTCGGTCGCCAGCGTGGTGCCGGCCTGGGTGGTGGCAACGACGAACGCGAACAAACGCTGAACCAGATGCTGGTCGAGATGGACGGCTTTGAGACCAATGTGGGCGTGATCGTGGTGGCTGCCACCAACCGGCCGGACATTTTGGACTCCGCGCTACTGCGCCCCGGCCGTTTTGACCGCCAGGTTTATGTAACCCTGCCCGATATCCGTGGTCGCGAACAGATTTTGGCCGTGCACATGCGCAAGGTTCCCTTGGGCCAGGATGTCAATCCCAATACGATTGCCCGCGGTACGCCTGGTATGTCTGGCGCCGATCTGGCCAACCTGTGCAATGAAGCAGCCCTGATGGCGGCGCGCCGCAATGCGCGTGTGGTCGAGATGCAGGATTTTGAGAAGGCCAAAGACAAGATCTTCATGGGCCCCGAGCGTAAAAGCATGGTTATGCCGGAAGAAGAGCGCCGCAACACGGCCTACCATGAGTCCGGTCACGCGCTGATCGGCAAGATGCTGCCCAAGTGTGACCCGGTGCACAAGGTCACCATCATTCCCCGTGGCCGCGCCTTGGGTGTGACCATGAGCCTGCCTTCGCAAGACCGCTACAGCTACGACAGCGAATACATGTTGAACCAAATCAGCATGTTGTTTGGTGGCCGTATCGCTGAAGAAGTGTTCATGAACCAGATGACCACCGGCGCCAGCAACGACTTTGAGCGCGCCACCCACATTGCCCGCGACATGGTCACACGCTACGGCATGACCGATGCGCTCGGCCCCATGGTCTATGCCGAAAACGAAGGCGAAGTGTTCTTGGGTCGCTCGGTGACCAAGACCACCAATATGAGTGAGCAGACCATGCAGAAGGTTGATGGCGAGGTACGCCGCATCATTGACCAGCAGTACACCTTGGCCCGCAAGCTGATCGAAGACAACAAGGACAAGATGCACGCCATGGCCAAGGCGTTGCTCGAATGGGAAACCATTGACAGCGACCAGCTGGATGACATCATGGCTGGCAAAGAGCCACGTCCTCCCAAGGACTGGACGCCCCGCACACCCGGTCCCTCCTCGGGCGGCAGCGGCAGCGGCGGTGCACCAGCCGTGGCGGCAGACCCGACCCCCACCGCCGCCTGATGGATTGAAACCTAAGCAGACGGGGCCTTGTGCCCCGTTTTCTTATTTCTGGAATGTGTTGGGAGGTATATCCATGCAATGGCAGACTAGCCACTTTCTCATTGATCTGAATGCGCCCAAGGTCATGGGTATTGTCAATGTGACGCCGGATTCTTTTTCCGATGGCGGCCATCACGCCAACTGCAACGCCGCCATGGCGCATTGCGAACGCCTAGTCCGGGATGGCGCCGATATTCTGGACATTGGTGGAGAATCCACACGCCCTGGTGCTCTGGAACTGCCGGTGCACGAAGAGCTTGCGCGGGTGCTGCCGGTGGTGCGCCATGCCGTCACGCTGGGTGTTCCGGTATCCGTGGACACCTACAAGCCGCAGGTCATGCAAGCCGTGCTGGATATGGGTGCGGACATCATCAACGATGTCTGGGCCCTTCGCTGGAGCGGTGACCCTGACGGCAAAACCGGTGGAGATGTCCTACGCCAACACCGCAACTGCGGCGTGTGTTTGATGCACATGCACCGCAATCCGCAAACCATGCAGGCCGCACCGATGGAAGGTGAGGTCATGCCACAGGTGCTATCGTTTTTAGAGCAAACTGCTAAGCATCTACGGGGGCTAGGGGTCGATCAGACTCGTATCTGTGTTGATCCTGGCATTGGTTTTGGCAAAACCGTGCAACAAAATTTTGCGCTGCTGGCGCAACAAGCCGCGCTGCTGCCCATGGGTTATGCGGTATTGGCGGGTTGGTCGCGCAAGTCGTCTCTGGCGGCCGTGACCGAGCGCTCCCTGTCCAGGGTTGCAACCCTGGACATCCAAGATCGCGTGGTGCCCAGCGTGACCGCCGCGCTGCTAGCGGTGCAAAACGGCGCCCACGTGGTGCGGGTGCACGACGTCCGAGAAACTGTGCAGGCGCTCAAAGTATTCAACGCCATGCAGCAACAATGCTGATGGTGGTGGTAGTAGAGATTTTCAATAAGTAAACATAACAATGACACGACAATATTTCGGTACCGACGGCATTCGCGGCACGGTTGGCCAAGCCCCTATTACCCCTGACTTTGTGATGCGCCTGGCGCATGCTGTGGGCCGGGTCCTCAAAAGGACCGAAGCCCGTCCTACGGTATTGATCGGCAAGGACACACGCATCTCCGGCTACATGCTGGAGAGCGCGCTAGAGAGTGGCTTCAATTCAGCGGGAGTGGACGTGGTGTTGCTGGGGCCTTTGCCCACACCTGGCGTGGCCTACCTGACCCGCGCGCAGCGGGCCTCGTTGGGCGTGGTGATCAGTGCCAGCCACAACCCGTTTGCCGACAACGGCATCAAGTTTTTCAGCGCACAGGGCACTAAGCTGTCGGATGCGTGGGAACTGGCGGTAGAGGCCGCGGTAGCAGAGCCGCCCGTTTGGGCGGACTCGGCGTCGCTGGGCAAGACCCGCCGCCTGGACGACGCGGCTGGTCGTTACATCGAGTTTTGCAAGAGCACCTTTGCCAATGACCTCACCCTCAAAGGCATGCGGATTGTGGTGGATGCGGCGCACGGCGCGGCCTACCATATCGCGCCCAAGGTATTCCATGAATTGGGTGCCGAGGTGATTGCCATTGGCTGCACACCGGACGGCCTCAACATCAACCACGACGTGGGCGCCACGCATCCGGCGGCGCTGGTTGCTGCCGTCAAGGACCACCGCGCGGACTTTGGCGTAGCGCTCGATGGCGATGCCGACCGCCTGCAGGTCGTCGACGCGCAGGGCCGCCTGTACAACGGCGACGAGCTGCTGTACCTGATGGCCGACGACCGCCTGGGCCGTGACGAGCACGTGCCCGGTGTAGTGGGTACTTTGATGACGAATATGGCCGTAGAGGTTGCACTCAAGGCCCGTGGTGTGAAGTTTGTTCGCTCCAAGGTCGGAGACCGCTACGTGCTCGAAGAGCTGGAAAAAAACAAATGGATTCTGGGCGGTGAGGGTTCGGGCCATTTGCTGGCGCTGGACAAACACACCACGGGCGATGGCCTGATTTCGGCCCTGCAGGTATTGCAAGCCCTGCAGCGCAGTGGCAAGACCTTATCGCAGTTGCTGGCCCAAGTCACATTGTTCCCGCAAATATTGATCAACGTGCGACTCAAGCCCGGCCAAGATTGGAAGACCAATGTGCGCATGGAGCAGGAAACCCGCTCCGTAGTGGCCGAGCTGGGAGACACTGGCCGCGTGCTGATACGCGCCAGCGGCACCGAGCCGCTGCTGCGTGTGATGGTGGAGGCGCGCGACGCGGTGCAGGCCAAAACCTGCGCACAGCGCATCGCCGATACCCTTGCCAGCTGAAGACCGCAAGCCATGACGAAGATTGACAACACCACTGCCGCACCTGTTTCAACCGCCTTGCAGGTGCTGCGCGCCGATTACGCTAACCCAGTCCACGCTAAGGCGCTTGTGTATTTGCTGGACGCCTACGCCAGCGACCCCATGGGTGGATCCCATGCACTGAGTGACTTCACAAAGGCCCATTTGGTGCCGGCATTGGCGGCCCGCCCGCAAGCCTATAGTGTCCTGGCCTTTGACGGTGAACAGGCAATTGGGCTGGTGAACTGTATTGAAGGGTTTTCCACCTTTGCCTGCCGCCCCCTGGTCAATGTGCACGACGTGGCCGTGCTGGCCAGCCACCGGGGACAAAAGGTCGCGGAGAAGATGTTGGCCATGGCTGAGTCCATCGCCGTGGAGCGGGGAGCCTGCAAGCTGACGCTGGAGGTTTTGTCCGGCAATGTTGGGGCCTGCCGCCTCTACCAGCGCCTGGGATTCGCCAATTACCAGTTGGACCCGGCCATGGGGCATGCACAATTTATGCAAAAGTGGTTAGACTAATTAGCCACGCCTTGGTCTGACACCCCAAAAAATGGGGTGTTCAATAGCGCTGGGCACCGGAAGAGGGAGCACCATAACTATGCCAAACAAGCTTACGCCGATTGCGCTCGTCGAAGACGATCCCTTCATGGGCGCTCTGGTCGTGCAAATGCTGGCGATGCACGATCTGCAGACCACCCATTACCAGGTTGGAATGGATTTGCTGTCGAGCGACAGCCTTCAGCATTACCAGACCATCATCCTGGACCTGTCCCTGCCCGACTTAGATGGCTTCGAAATGATCAACAGACTTGCTGATCTTGCACCCCACGTTCAACTGCTGCTAATCAGTGGACGCGGCCATGCTACGTTGGACAGTGCGCGGTTGGTAGCCGAAGGCCTGGGTTGCACAGTAATGGCAACCTTGAACAAACCCTTCTCCAGCCAGGAGCTGTGCATGGGCCTTAAGCTGGAAGCTGCCTTCGCCCATTCACCGGGCGGCGCCTGACCTAGTCGTACCAAGCCCTGAGGGCATCGGCGTGGAGTTTGCCCCGCGTATCGGGCGTTGGCACCCAGCGCGCATGGCTTGCGGTGGCGCGACACAAAAAATCCAATAGCGACAAATGGCGGCGTAAGACGCGGTGCTGGCGGTGCGCGATCAGCGGATTGAATATGCCCTTGCGTGAAAACATCTGACGCGGGTTTTTCTTGATCCAAAGCCAGGAGCCCATCTCCAGCGTCAGCGGCAAGAACGTTCGCTCGGTGTCACTGCAGGCTTCTCGGTACAGATGGTCCCAGATGTCACCATGGGCCAGGTATTGCAGGCTCTGGGGCTCAAACACATAGGGGTGGTGGCTGTAAGTCTGCAAAAACACCTCTTTAAGTGCCTGCATCTCAGCCAGGTGCGCAATCGGTTTACGGGTGTGGGCGTAGGGCAACCAAATGCGGTCACTGGCGCCAAAGCCTGAGTGGCAGTCCAGCGCCATGCTGAACCGGCGCGACAACAACTCGCTGCGCACTTGCGCGCACAACGCCAGGTTCTCCGCCTCCATGGGCGCATCTGGCCTGCCCCGGTACCAAGGAAGGCGGGCACTGATGCGTTGGCCACCCACCAGAAATGGCACCTTGTCGACCGCGTCCACCGGCGCATTGCGCATCAGGTCTATGCCTTGGGGATTGGCCCGCGTGCCCATCAACATGCCGCCAGGGTTGACGATGGGCATAAACAACAGGCGCACGGAATCCAGTTGGTTGTGTAGTGTGGCATCCCATTGCAAACGCATCACCAGACTGTGCAAAAACGCGATGACTACCTCGGCTCCTATGCGCTCCAGCCCGTGCACGCCGCCAAAGAAACCGATGGCAGGGACGTCCGGGCTCGGGTTGCCAAGGCCAATGGAGTAGATGGGCAGCGCATTCCCCGCTGGGTTGGATACCTGGTGTACTACTTTGGTCTCTAGGTGCTGCGCACCCAGGTCCAAGACGCGCTCCAGGGCTTCAAGTTCGGGCAAATGGGTGGCGTGCACTAGGGGAGGGGGCGTGGGTTTTGGGCGGGGCGTTTGCCCAGCATAGCCCCTAAAGTCTTGGGCGAGGTGATGGTGCAGCGCCGTGCAAGGGTATGCGCGTTTGTCGCGCTACTGTCACAGACGGTTGCTAGTCTCGGGCTTCACTCAACCACTCTATCGGAGGCTGCCATGATCTGGAAACTCTTGGGTCTGCAAAAGAAACTAGACGCTTTGTTTGACGATGGCTGGGTCAGCCTGGGTTTATCTACCGAACGCAGCGCTAAGGGGTAGCCCATGCGCCGCTTGTATGTAGTCAGCAGTATTGCGTGGGGTGTGGTGGAGTTGGTCGCTTTGCAACGTTCACGCTTCCTTGCCTGGAAATTGCGGGCCTGAAAGCACTTCGCCGGTTGGCGAGCCTGTAGTCGGTGTGGTGCTTCAGCGTGCTGGGTGCTGAAGGTGTTGGTGGCCTTGAACTGGATAAATACTCCTGAATCAATAGCATAGTATGTAGATATGACGGGGGCTAGAGGCTAGTTTTGCTTAAAACGCTTGGCTGACGCGCTTTTTCTACGCCTTGCACGTGTGCCACCGGCCTGTCCACCCAAACCAACCGCCGCAAACCCGAGTGGGTCATCCAAGAAGCGCTGCGGCTCAACGCACTGATGCGTACAAAGGCGAGCCGCAAGATTACCGCACCAAGAAGACCCAGCAACATCGACTAGACGCGACGGGCCCAGGGGCCAAGCGCCAGTTGTTCCATGGCGCCCAGCGTGCGGGCAAAGTCGCGCGATGCGAGCATGGAGCGCTGTACCAAACCCAGTTGCACGGCGCGTGCGTATTGTGCGCGGGCGATATCAAAGGGCAAAACCATCAAATTTTTGGCGATTCCGGCGAACACGAACATATCGTCGGCAATGGGTGGAAGGGTCGGCATATCGGTTTGCATGTTTATTCCTCATGGGAACACATAATGGCTGGATGTAAGGGTATACCCTAATTTTTCAAGCGGTATTTTCAACCCTCATTCGATCTGCATCCGTGCGTTGTGTCACACAACTGCCACTTATTTGACGTGAACGCGTCATTTCCGCCTCCCAAAATCGCGGCATAACAAGCACGATGGAGAGAAGCAAATGGGAAAACATCTGGATGCAGCGGTAGAGTTTGGCAAGTCGATGACGACCAGCCCCACGCGACCGAGTTATGTCTTCGAGCAGCAATGCTTGCGCATCTTGCGCTGCACCGCGCAGGCCTTGGCCAATAGCCCGGGTGGCTTGCGCTTCAAAGCCGGAACCCAGCCGTGGTTGGATGCTCTGTCTGAAAAGCGCGAGAAGGTCGGCATGTCAATCCAACTCGGGAGCTGAGCATGGCAGAACAGATCCATATCGCGGCCCCACATGCTACGGCGGTCTCGCACGACGCCCATAACGCCCTGGATGGCCAGCACGCGGTAGGCTTGTCCGCAATTCCCCAGCCGTTGGCGATCAAGGTCTTTTGGGCCCAGCATCTGGACGAGGTGCGCGCCGCGCAGCGCTTGCGCCACGATATTTTTGCCGGTGAAATGGGCGCCCGGTTGAGCACCACGCTGCCAGGGCACGACATTGACCTGTTCGACAACTTTTGCGAGCACCTGCTGGTGTGCGATGAGATCACCGGCCAGGTCATCGGCACCTACCGTGTGTTGACCCCCGTGCAGGCCCAGCGTGTGGGCAGCACCTACAGCGACACCGAATTTGATCTCACCCGCCTGCGGTCCCTGCGCGATCGCATGGTGGAGCTGGGCCGCAGCTGCGTGCACAAGGACTACCGCCACGGTGGCGTCATCATGGCGCTGTGGGGCGCCTTGGGTGCCTTCATGGTGCGCAACCAGCTGGACACCATGATTGGCTGCGCCAGCATCCCCATGCTGCACAACGGTGTAGTCAGTGGTGACCTGGCGGCCAGTATCTGGCGCAAGGTGGCTGCGACCCACCTGGCACCGATTGAGTACCACGTGCGGCCGCGCTTGCCGCTGCCCATTGAGCAGCTGGATGCGTCGCTGGACGTGGAACCACCGGCATTGATAAAGGGTTATCTGCGTCTGGGCTCCAAGGTGCTGGGCCCGCCGGCCTGGGACCCAGATTTCAACTCGGCGGACTTGCCGATGCTGATGCGCCTGGAGGACCTGCCCGCGCGTTACCGCAAACACTTCTTGGGGGCGTGATGCGCGCCGGCCCCGACGCCTTTGCCCCGTTCATGCAGGGCATGATCGCCGGTGCAGACCCCAACCCCAAGGATGATGAAGACGACGACAGCAGGCCGGGCCGTCGGTACCGTGCCATCTTTGTCTCCGATATCCATCTGGGCACTGCGGGTTGCCAGGCCCAGGCACTGCTGGGTTTTCTAAAGGCCCACCCCAGCGACACCCTGTACTTGGTGGGCGATATTGTGGATGGCTGGCAGCTGCGCAGACGCTGGTTCTGGCCCCAGTCACACAACGACGTGGTGCAAAAGCTGCTGCGCCGGGCGCGCAAGGGTTGCAAGGTCATTTTTATACCCGGCAACCACGACGAGTTTGCACGTGGCTTTCTTGGCCATGAATTTGGGGGCATCGAGGTGCGAGAGGATGCGGTCCACACCACGGCGGTCGGGCTTAGGCTGTGGGTCACCCACGGAGATTATTTCGACGGAGTCATCCAGTGCGCCAAGTGGCTGGCCTTTCTGGGCGACAACCTGTACGAGTTCACACTCAAGCTCAACCGTTACCTCAACAATTTGCGCGGGCGTATGGGGCTGCCGTACTGGTCGCTGTCGGCCTACCTGAAGCAAAAGGTCAAGTCCGCGCTGAACTATGTGACCGATTTTGAAGTGGCGGTGGCCAACGCGGCCCGCTCGCTGGGCCACGATGGTGTGGTGTGTGGCCACATCCACCGCGCAGAGATGCGCGACATCAACGGCATCCTGTACTGCAACGATGGCGACTGGGTCGAGAGCCGCAGCGCTCTGGTGGAGCACATGGATGGCCGCTTGGAGCTTGTTTATTGGAACGCCGAACAGACCAGCACGGTGCTGGCGCACACTGCACAGGAGGTAGTCGCATGAAGCTGGCATTGGTAACGGACGCCTGGCAACCCCAGGTCAATGGCGTGGTGACCACACTGGTGGAACTGGTACGCGAAATGGAGGCACTGGGCCACCAGGTGGAGGTGATTCATCCAGGCCTGTTCGACACCCGGCCCTGCCCGGGTTATGCCGGTATTGACTTGGCCGTGCGACCGGCCAAAACCTTGGCCCGTCGGCTCGATGCCATCGGTGCTGATGCGATACACCTTGCCACCGAAGGGCCGCTGGGCTGGGCTGCGCGGCGTTATTGCTTGCGCAATGGCTTGGCATTCACCACGGCCTTTCATACCCGCTTCCCGGAAATCCTGAAGGCCGCCATCAAACTGCCGTTGTGGATAGGGTATGCACTGTTCCGGCACTTTCACAGGCCGTCGTCGGGCGTTTTGGTGCCCACCGCAAATGTCTTGCGCATGTTGCAGGGGCGCGGCTTTCGCAACCTGCGCCATTGGACGCACGGTGTCGATGTGCGTTTGTTCGAGTACCAAGAGGAGCCCCAGATCTTTAGTGCTTTAGGGACGCTGGCCCGACCTGTTTCCTTGTTTGTGGGGCGCGTGTCGTATGAGAAAAACATAGAGGCATTTTTGCAATTGGATGTGCCGGGTACCAAGGTAGTGTGTGGAGTTGGGCCACTGGAAGCGAAGTTGCGCGAGCGTTACCCGCATGTACGCTGGCTGGGCGTGCTGCCCCGCGACGTGCTGGCTCAGGTGTATGCGGCGGCTGATGTGTTTGTGATGCCCAGCCGTTCGGAGACATTTGGTCTGGTGATGCTGGAGTCCATGGCCTGTGGCACGCCTGTGGCCGCCTATCCTGTGGATGGTCCGCTGGAGGTGGTGGGCGAACCCGCCTGTGGTGGCGCTTTGCAATCGGACTTATCCAGCGCCTGGTATGAGGCATTAAGTATTCCCCGCCACGCAGCACGCGCCCGCGCGCAAACCTTTAGCTGGGCCCATGCATCACAACTCTTTTTGGGTCATTTGGTGCCTGCCCGCCAGGGGCAGCCGGGAGCACATGAACTTTTGGTTCACACAACCGTCACACAACTGTCATCTCGTTCGTAAACAATTCTTCACTGTTGTGTCATAGTGAAGCCTGAATCTATGTTGTCATTACCAAATAAGGCCCCCGATCTTTTAGACCGAGACCACAGCATCCTGGCGTTTAACGAGCGTGTGTTGGATTGGGCTGTGCGCAGTGACGTGCCCCTGTTGGAGCGGCTGCGCTACCTGTGCATTGTGTCTTCCAACCTGGATGAATTCTTTGAAGTGCGGGCCGAACCCCACGTGATCGCCATGCAGGCCGATGACCGCAAGGGGCAGTTTTCGGTCGCATCGTTCGAACGCTTGGCGGCATCCTTGCATGACATGGTGGGCCGCCAGTACACGCTGTACAACGAGCAACTCATGCCCGCCTTTGAGCGCGAGGGCATCAAAATTATTTCCCATGGTGACCGCAATCCGGCACAACGCCTTTGGGTTAAGCAGTATTTCGAACGAGAAGTTCGTCCGCTGTTGATACCGGTGGGCCTGGACCCTTCCCATCCTTTTCCCCAAGTCGCCAACAAGTCTCTGAACTTTATTGTGCGACTGGCGGGACGTGATGCCTTTGGACGCGAAAATGAGATCGCCATTGTCAAGGTGCCGCGTGTGTTGCCGCGCATGATACGCATGCCGGCCAAGGTTGCTGGTACCCGCACGTTGTTTGTGTCGTTGTCCAGTGTGATACGGGCGCATTTGTCAGAGTTGTTTGTGGGGCGGCATGTGGGGCAGTTCTCGCAGTTCCGCGTCACACGCCATTCTGATCTAGCAGTGGATGAAGACGATGTGCAGAACCTGCGCATGGCATTGCGCCAGGGACTGGTCCACCGCCACTATGGCCAAGCCGTGCGCCTAGAGGTTTCGGCGGGTTGTTCTGAACATTTATCCGACTTTCTGCTGCAGCAGTTTGATCTACCGGCTGGTGCACTTTACCGTGTGCAGGGTCCGGTGAACTTGGTGCGACTGACCCAGTTGATTGACCTGGTGGACAGGCCGGATCTGAGTTTTGTGCCTTATAGAGCGTCGTACCCGTCGCAGTTGAGCTCCAATCTGTCCGTCTTTGACCAGCTCAAGCAGGGCGACATCCTGATTCACCAGCCATTTGAGAGTTTTGACGGGGTGTTGGAGTTTCTGCGTGACGCGGTGAACGACTCGCAGGTGTTGGCCATCAAACAGACCATTTACCGCACGGGGCCCAATTCGGAGTTGATGGTTTTGTTGCGCGAGGCGGTGCGCCTGGGAAAAGAGGTGACGGTGGTAGTGGAGCTCAAGGCCCGCTTCGACGAAGAGGCCAATATCAACTGGGCGGAAATGTTGGAGTCCATTGGTGCCCAGGTGTTGTATGGCGTGGTCGGACTCAAGACGCACGCAAAAATGATGCTGATCACCCGGCGTGAGGGCAAGTCTCTCAAGCGTTATGGGCATTTGTCGACCGGCAACTACAACCCCCGTACGGCACGCCTCTATACCGATGTCAGTCATCTCACTGCAGACCCAGCACTGACAACCGATATGGAGCATGTATTTGTGCACCTTGCTAGTCAGAGTAAGCTGCCACCTTTGCGCAAGCTTTGGTTTGCACCCTTTCATTTGCAGCGCAATTTGATCAACCGTATCGATGCGTTGGGCGCGGCGGCGGCGCGCGGAGCGGACACGCGCATTGTGGCCAAGATGAATTCCTTGACCGATGAAGCGCTCATCCGCGCCCTCATGCGCGCAGGCAGCAACGGTGTCAGTATTGACCTCATCGTGCGTGGCGCCTGTATGCTGCCTGCGCAGGTGCCGGGGCATACCGACAACATACGGGTCCGCTCCATCATTGGCCGTTTTTTGGAGCACTCGCGGGTTTTCTATTTCCGCGAAGGCGACGATGATGCACTTTACCTGTCCAGTGCGGACTGGATGAATCGCAATATGGTGCGCCGTGTCGAGCTGGCCTGGCCAGTGACCGATCCGGTGCAACGCCAGCGGTTGGTCAATGAATGCTTGGTGGCCTATCTGCATGACGGCGTAGATGCCTGGGACCTGGGGCCTGACGGCAAATACTCACGCAAGCAAGGTGACGGCAAAAAACCTGTCCACGGTGCCCAAGCGGCGTTGATGGCGCGGTACGCAGAGCCCGGCAAATCGCACGAAGGAGCATAGGCCATGGACCTGATTCTCTGGCGGCACGCCGAAGCAGTCGAAATCGGGCCGCAGGGAGATGACATGTCCCGTGTATTGACTCCCCGTGGTGAGAAGCAGGCCGCTCGCATGGCGGCATGGCTGGACCGCCAGTTGCCCGAAAGTGCGCGCATCTGGGTCAGCCCGGCGCGGCGCACCGAGCAAACTGCCCATGCGCTCGGCAGGAAGTTCCGACTTAGCCCGGCCTTGAGCCCCATGGCCAGCGGTGCACAATTGCTGGAATTGGTCCAGTGGCCCGACACCAAAGGATGTGTGCTGGTGGTAGGCCACCAGCCCACGCTGGGGCAAACGATTGCCAGTTTGTTGGGGTTGAGCGCTAACGAATGCGCCGTTAAGAAAGGCGCGTTGTGGTGGCTAAGGTACCGCGAGCGCGAGGCTGGCGCACAGACAGTCGTGGTGACGGTGCAGTCGCCGGAAGTACTTTAAGCCTCAGTTTTTAGCGGGGCGTCCGGTCTTTAGGCTGGGGACTGATTTCAATGCTGCCACAAACGCGGCGTCTTGCATGGCCGCGATAGCCTTGATACCCGCACGCAGAAGCTCCGTCTTTTTAATGGGGCTGCCCAGTTTGGCAGCGCGCATTTTCAGTCCATCCAGCACAGCATATTCTGCCTTGGGAAAGGTAAAACTGTCGCGCACCATCTTGGGTTTCTTGAGTTTGACGGGTTGGGCCGTGGCCACTTTGGCTATGGGCTTTGTGACGGGTTTTGCTACAGCCTTTGCAGCGACCTTTGCAACGGGCTTGGTTTTTGGTTTTGCTGGTACTGCAGTTTTTTTGACTTTGGGGGCCGCTTTTGCGATAGCTTTTGATGCTGGTTTAGCCGGGGTCTTTGCTGCAATTGGCTTGTCTGCGGTCGCAATAACTTCTACAACGGTCATGGATTTTCTTTCAAGATAAACGGTATATACAGTTTATATGGTTCGAGTACGGTGGTCAATTCAAAGCCTTGTCCAACGAGGTATGGGCCTGAACGGCGCGCGTATTTCCAACCAGAAATGAGCCTGAAGGGCTGAATCTGAGCGCTTCCTGCCGTGGGCTTGATCATCCACAGGATGGTGATCAACATGGACGAGACAAAGCTGCGCACGATTGCGCAACTGCAGGAATTTCTGGCCGCAACCCAAGAAGTTAGTTTCACCGGGTCCGCAGGCGACGGTGACTCACAGCGCTACGAGCACATCAGTCGCGTCCTCAAGCGCTTTGCCTACCGCCAGTGTGGCAAAGCTGAGCGTGGTGTCGTGCTGAACTACCTTCGCCGCACTACGGGCTATAGCCGCACACAGATCACCCGCTTGGTGGCACGCTGGAGTCAGAACCGTCTGGCTGCTGTGCCGTTGGCCAAGCGCTACTGCGCACCTGCTGCCCCGTTTGCCCGCAAGTACACCCCCGCCGACATCGCATTGCTGGTGGAAATGGATCGTGCCAACGAGGACGTCTGCGGCCCCGCGATT
>JBKJJC010000350.1:0-7339 GCA_046598245.1 Rhodoferax sp. | reverse complement strand
CACACATACCACCAAACCACCACACCTGCCAGTACCAGGGCAGACGCCACACCCAACTGCATGCTGCCCACCGCAGAAAAGCCTGGCAGATCGGACACGATGGTGGAAAAGGGGTCTGCAGCTTCGCGTGCCTTCAGTTGTTGAAGCGACTTCTGCGTCGCCTGCGCCTGCTGCTGCAAGGCCTTGAGCTCGGCTTCCATACGCTCGAAATGGCTTGTTCCAGCTGCAGGCGCGGAGGCGCCTGGCAGCGGAGCGGTTTGATCTGGCAGTGACGTAGTGGAAGGCAATTGGGTCTCACCATGCAGAGAGCGGGCTGCCCTGTGCAGACACGGCTCTCCTTACTGCGGCGAATGATAGTGCATGCGCAGGCCTGCCCCTAGAATGCAGCCTCCTTCTACAGCCTTCCTCTCCCCGCCAACCCGACCCATTGATATGCCCTCCACCGCAGACATTCGCATCCGCAGCGTGCGCCCCCTGATTTCGCCGGCCATACTGGAAGATGAATTGCCACTGGGGGACGCCGGTGCCGCCGCCATCCACCAGGCGCGCCGCGACGTGGCCAAAGTGATCATGCGCCAGGATGACCGGCTGCTGGTGCTGGTGGGGCCTTGCTCGGTGCATGACCCTGAATCGGCCATGGACTACGCGCGCAAGCTCGCACCCGTGGCCGCAAGCATGGCCCAGGACCTGCTGGTCGTGATGCGCGTGTATTTCGAGAAACCCCGCACGGTGGTGGGCTGGAAAGGGTTGATCAACGACCCGGGGCTGGACGGCAGTTTCCAGATCAACCGTGGCCTGCGGCTGGCGCGCAAGCTGCTGCTGGACATCACCGACGTAGGCCTGCCCATTGCCACCGAGTTTCTGGACACCACGCTGGGCCAGTACTACGCCGACCTGATCTCCTGGGGTGCCATCGGTGCCCGCACCACCGAGAGCCAGATCCACCGCGAGCTGGCGTCTGGCCTGTCCATGCCGGTAGGCTTTAAAAACCGCACCGATGGTGATCTGCAGGTGGCGGTGGACGCCATTCTGTCGTCCCGCCACCCGCATTGTTTTCCATCGTTGACACATGAGGGGGCACCCGCCGTGCTGACCACATCTGGCAATGAACATACCCACCTGGTGCTGCGCGGCGGCAGCCGTAGCGGACCCAACTTTGATGCCGCCCATGTGGCAGAGGCCATTGCGCTGCTGCAAAAAGCCGGTGCGCCCCAGGCCATCCTGGTTGATTGCAGCCATGCCAACAGCAGCAAACGGTACGACCGCCAACCCGAGGTGGCGCGTGATGTGGCCGCTCAGGTAGCGGCGGGTCAGCGCGCCATCATGGGCGTCATGCTGGAAAGCCATCTGGTGGCAGGCACGCAGCCGGTGGTACCTGGCCAGGCGCTGACCTACGGCCAGAGCATCACCGATGGCTGCATGGCGTTTGACGACACGTTGCCCGTACTGCAAGAGCTGGCGCAAGCGGTGCGTAGCCGAAGACGCCTAACGCTATAAATATAGTAGCTATATGACTATATTTCACGGGGGCTAACGGCATATTTGGCGTTAAGTCTTCCCGTAAATCACCGGTCAACGTGTTGCCCAATCGGCGGATAAGAGCAGTTACGGACTGAGCCAATCGCCTAGGGAATGTACCGAGCGAAACCGGCCCCAATTGTTCTTTGCACCGTTTTCCCGGGGCCATGTCGGCGCATCCCAAGATCGCCCGCAACATGTTCAATATTCGCGCCAGTTATGCCGAAGAGGCTGAGCTGTAGCACCAAAAACCTCGACCTGGGGGGCTTTGCGGTGAACTTCAGCGAGTCTGCAATCAACGCGTCGCGCTTCGTGGAGCTGACTATGGTGTCGGGCAACGGGCGGTTTATCCGCTAACGGTGGTGCTGGCTTACTGGTAGCCCTGCAGGATGCGGTCGATCTCTCCTGTGGCCTTGAGCCGGTTGATCGCGTCCACCACCTTCTGAGGTTTGTGTGGGGATGACTTGTGCACACCACAGTAAAAGTCGGCCCGTTCCAGCGGCAGACTCCAGTCGCCAATGGCTTCGCTGCCCGCCTGGCGTTTGAACCAGGCTAGCACACGGGAATTCACCACTGCATAGGGTGTGCGTGCCCGGCCAAGTTTCATCAATACCTTTTCCTGGTCCACAGCGTCTTCGCGCAGGAGGCTCTGATCTTGGAATCGCTTGTCTAGCACTGGGTACAAATAGCCCAGCACCGTACCCACGGTGGCACCATGGGGCAATTGGTTCAGCTCAGTGAGGGGGGTGACGCCAGCGCGGGCACCCACCAACACGTCGGATGCATCGAACAGCGGGTTGCTAAAGATGTATTGACCAGGGTTTTGTGTCCACGCCGGGTTGAAGTAGCAGCGCACATCCAACTCACCGGCCTGCGCCGCAGCCTCGATGCGTTTGCGCGGTAGCACCACATAACGCACCGGCAGGTGGAGCGCCGCGCCAATGGCTTGGGTCAGGTCAAACACGATGCCGCCCAGCAAACGGTCGTCCCGCACGTCGGCGTAAGGCATGCCCCAGCTGGTGGAAGCCGAGAAGCGCAAAGGCTCAGCCTGCTGCTGGCTCCATCCCAAGACAGGTGTGGATGCCACGGCAAGGATTACGAGCGCACTGCGCAGTTGCATGCATGACCTCCGGGTTGGTGGTTGCATGGTAACGCAGGCGGGAAGTGACCACACCCGCGTGCATGGGCCTTAGGCAGAGCCGACAAGCGGCATGGTGGTGAAACAAAGTGCGGCGGCTTGTTACGCCAGAGGGAATGAATCGCTATTGCTTGCGACGTATTCGGCAAGCTGCGCGAAGACTGACACGTCTGCACAGGCGCTTCGACTGAGGATGACGAACTCATGCTCCTCATCTTCCTTGACTCCATCCAGCCATTGCTGTCGCGCCGCCTCGTGCAGATGCGGATCGGCGAATGGAAAAAGGCGAGACGTTGCGTCAATACGATCGGCGGCAGCTTCGGCTCCAATGCGCCTGAAGGCCTCGACAAAGAAGGAATAGGGTGGCTGACCATCGAAGTCACTCTCGTAGAAGTACTCCAATCCACCGTTTTCGATAATGCCCTGCGCCGTCTGGACGACGGCGACTGTCTGGACCGGCAGTGGAAGCTGGACCACATTGTCCGTAGTAGCCTGGACACATTCGATCGCATAAGCTATGGCCCGGTCAAGATGTGATTCGTTCATGCGTCAAAAAAATTGATTTGTGGGGTGGGGCACGGGCGCGGCCCTTGTTCGTTTCTGTCAATGCAAGGGTTGGGCGGCGGATTGCAATGCTCTATCTGCACGGTAAATGCCTAGGAGATGAATCGCAAAACTCACTGCCTCGGGAAGAAGCACGACCAAGGCAATGGATGGGTCGCCAATGACCCAAAGCACTAAACCAAAAAGCACCATGTGCCCGAGAAGTGAGAGCTGCCAGATTTGAAGGCGCCGCTTCGGCGCGTACCTGCCAATGGAGCCCAAGTAGTAAAACTGCGCTACATACACAACCAGACACGCAACGGCAAGAACGATCCAAACGGATTTAGTCGCAATGGTGAAGGCCAAAGCGACGAACACTGCAACTATGACGCCGGAGCCACCGAGAAAGCCCATGGACAATCTGGCGAGACGCTCTTCGTGAGTCGCCTTTTTTTGGGGAGTGGTGAACAGCATTCAATCCTCCCAGCGTTTGAGATGTGAGGCTTGGTCCGGAGTACCGGGTGTTGAACTTTTGACGGGGGGACTAAGGGTTTGCATGCTCAGACTCGAAATTGGTGCCAGTACTTTACGAAGCCTCGCCTACTACCATCCCCAGCCAAACTTGGTACTGCACCAGCACGACAGCGCAGGCAATCAACGCCGTCCCTCGGACGTTCATATTGATTCATGACTGGGTTTGTAATTGCATTCGCCCAACGCCTTTGTCCGGACCATTTGAGTAAGGTCTTGCAGGTCCAATGGCTGCTCGGTATCGATGGTGATGGCCCTATCAGGAAAGAGTGGACCAAGAGCGTGATGTGCCTCCAGCATAGCAAGCAAGCTGTCGTGCGACCATCGTCCGTCGAGATGGCCCGGATGGCGTTGGCGTGCAAAAAATCGAGATGCAGCTACCGATGGGCTACAGACACAGTGCACTTCGACCGCTACGCAAGAAGGCTGGGAGAGCCATTCGACGGGGGTACCTGATTCGGCCGTTGATGCTGGATGTTTCCACCATGAGGTGATGACCGCAGTTCCCATGGCTGCAGCCTTCTCTTGAAACTGCACGTCAGCGCGTTTGCTGAGTTCGCGACGCCAGGCTGAAATGCCAGTTCCCTCAGACTGGAAGAGTGCTTCGAGGAATACGTCTTTGTCGAGAAGCGGCAGTTGCAGGCTTGCCGCCAACGAAGTGGCGATCGCCGTCTTCCCGCTCGCAGGCAGGCCAGAAACGAACACGAATCCGCGCACTGCAAGGCCTACCGCAATGTGCAAGAAAAAGCCTGACCTGAAAGTTGGCTCATGGTTAAAAATCTGAACATCAAACTCTCCCTAAAAATCCACACAAACCCCGCAAGCGGATTGCCGCAATTCTAGGTGTCAAGCCCCTGCGGGCCTATGCCTCCTCACATTCACGATAATGGGGTCCGCCATTCCGTTAGTCGTTGCCCCAACCCCCACCGTATGCTGTTTTTGCTCTCGCCCGCCAAGTCCCTGGACTATGAAACCCCGATCAACCCCCTGCACCCCCACACGCCCCCGCTGTTCGTCAAGCAATCCAAAGAGCTGATCACGCTGCTGCGCACACAGTCGCCACTGCAGATCGGCGCGCTGATGTCGTTGAGCGACACGTTGGCTGCGCTGAATGTGGCGCGTTACCAGGCGTGGTCGTCCAGGGCCACGCTCAAGAACGCCCGCCAGGCGGTATTGGCGTTTGATGGTGATGTGTATGGCGGGCTGGATGCGCGCAGCCTGTGTGGTGACGACCTGGCCTGGGCGCAAGAGCATGTCTGCATCCTGAGTGGGTTGTATGGCGTGTTGCGCCCCATGGACTTGATGCAACCCTATCGGCTGGAAATGGGCACGCGCCTGGTCAATGCCAAGGGCGCCAACCTGTACCACTTCTGGGGCGCACAGATTGCAGATTACCTCAACACGCGTTTGCGCGCCGACATCAGCCCCGTCGTCATCAACCTGGCGTCTCAGGAATATTTCAAGGCAGTGGACACCCAAGCGCTGAAGGCCCGTGTGGTGGAGTGTGTGTTTGAAGACTATAAGAACGACCAGTACAAGATCATCAGCTTCTTTGCCAAGCGCGCTCGCGGGCTGATGGCGCGGTACGCCGTCACCCACCAACTGGTCAAGCCCGAGCAACTGCGTGCGTTCGATGTGGACGGCTATGCCTGGAGCGCCGCACAGTCCACACCCGAGCGCATGGTGTTCCGCCGTAAAGCAATCTGATCAAATAGGCCTCTAGCCCCCGTAAAACCTCATTAATACGCTATGAAAATCAAAGCAAACGGTATCGACATCGAAGTCGAAGACACCGCCGAAATCAACCCCCAAGACCTGGACGCCTACACCCGCCCTGCGGTGTTGCTGATCATGGGCCTGGGCATGCAGCTGGTGGCCTGGCCGCCACAGCTGATAGAGGCGCTGGTCGACGCGGGATTTCGCGTCATCCGCATGGACAACCGTGACATCGGCCTGAGCCAGCACTTTGACCACATGGGCAAGCCCAACATCATCTGGGCTGGCGTCAAATACAAGCTGGGCTTGCCGGTGCGCCCCCCCTACACGCTGGAGGACATGGCGCAAGACGCCTTGGGCGTGCTGGACGTGTTGGGTGTGGACCGTGCACACGTGGTGGGCGTCAGCATGGGTGGCATGATCGCCCAGCGCGTGGCCATCGCCGCGCCGCAGCGTGTGCTCAGCCTCACCAGCATCATGAGCAGCAGCGGGGCCAAGGGCTTGCCCCAGGCTAAGCCCGAGGTGACCCGTGTCTTGCTGAAGCGCCCCGCCAGCGATGCGCCCGAAGACGTGGCAGACCATTACGTGCGCTTGTTCAAGGCCATTGGCAGCCCTGGCTATCCGTTGCCTGAACCCGATATGCGCGAGCGCATTCTGCGCGGCGTGGAGCGTAACTTCCACCCCGTCGGCACGCTGCGCCAGATGCTGGCCATCGTGGCCGACACCAAGCGTGCGGCGCAGCTCTCACGCATCACCAGCCCGACACTGGTACTGCACGGCCGCGCTGACCCGCTGGTGCCCTTTGCCAATGGCGAAGACACGGCCGCACGCATTCCCGGCGCACGTCTGGTCGGCTTTGACGGCATGGGCCACGACCTGCCACCCGAGCCGGTCGCGCAGATGCTGGACGAGTTGATTCCCCACCTGCAGGCCGCCGAGCCGCCTGCACCCTACCTTGCAACCAAGGCGGTGGCATGAGCGGTGCCAACACGCCCGAACAATCGCAGCTGGGCAAAAGCTCGGCCTATATCGACCAGTACGACGCCTCGCTGCTGTTCCCCATACCCCGTGCCGGTAAACGGGCCGAGATTGGCATTGCCAGCGCCACGCCGTTCTTTGGCGCCGACATGTGGACCGCGTTTGAGCTGAGCTGGCTCAACCTGCGCGGCAAGCCGCAGGTGGCGCTGGCGCACTTCACGGTGCCCTGTGAATCGCTGAACATCATTGAGAGCAAGTCTTTCAAGCTCTACCTCAACAGCTTCAACAACACACGCTTTGCGGATGCCGATGCCGTCAAAGCGCGCTTGCGGGCCGACATCACCGAGGCCGTTTGGCGCACCGAGGGTGAGCCGCTGAAGGCACCCACAACCATTGGTGTGACCGTGGTGGGACCAGATCTGTTTGACCGCGAGCCGGTGCATGAGTTGGACGGCCTGAACCTGGACCGCCTGGACATCGAATGCACGCAGTACACGCCGGCGCCCGAGCTGCTGACGGTTACGCCCAACGAGCTGCCGGTGTCGGAAGTGTTTGTCAGCAACCTGCTCAAGAGCAACTGCTTGGTGACCGGCCAGCCCGACTGTGAGAGTGTGCAGATCAGCTACAGCGGTGACCAGATCGAGCAGGGCGGTTTGCTGCAATACATCGTGAGTTACCGCAACCACAACGAATTCCATGAGCAGTGCGTGGAGCGCATCTTCATGGACATCTGGCAGCGCTGCAAACCAGTGAAGCTCACCGTCTATGCGCGCTACACCCGTCGCGGCGGGCTTGACATCAACCCGCTTCGCACCAGCCACCCCAAGGCATTGCCGGCCAACGTGCGCACCGCGCGGCAATAAACATTTGTTAAGGCGGTCCGCGCGGCCCGGTGGTTTGATCCGGGCCATGAAC